>JAAUUJ010000088.1 GCA_012030715.1 Synechococcaceae cyanobacterium SM2_3_1
TCAGGGGGCAGATAACCCGTCAGCTTAATGGGCTTAGTACGCATAGGGAGGTAAGCATCCTGGAGTCCTAGCTTAGCTGAGTCTACTCGCATGGTATGGGCTAAATGCAGGAAATTGTGGCAGCCCAGGTGCAAGAGCTGATCTCGATCCTGCACGCTTAGGCGGACTGTTGTCTGAGTTATCCTGACATAGGATAATAGGTAAGCTTGTTGTTTTGGGGTAAACAGGTCTATGGACTTTGATATTGTTACGGTTGGCTGGGTTGCGGCGATGGCCTCTTTCGTGCTCTCAATTGCGATGGTGGTATGGGGCCGTAACGGTATGTAAATCTAGGCTTCACAGCTGTAGCCATGGTAAGTGAATTGACTCCGAATCTCCTCCAGTTGGCGTATACCCTAATCTTTTTGCTCCTGGTGACCGTGACGGGAGGAATCCTTTACCTGACCTTTGCGGAATGGTGGGATCGGCGCCGCTATGAGCGAGAAGAGGAACCCCCCAGAAAGAGTGGTAAGCGGCGTTAGCAGGGTTGAGATCACCCCATGCATTTCATCCTCCTCTGGGATCGATGAAAATTAAGCCCAATCTTAGGGTCCAAATCTCAAAGGGTAATCGGAGATTCCACATAGATGGTGGGATCATGAAGACTAAACTGGATCCCGAGCGAGTCGAGTTTGTGGGATATAACTTCGTTGGAGAGTTCCAGCAGCCGTTTGCGCAGCTGCAGTGAATTTTCCCCAGACCCCAGAATAAAAAACGTGACCCGAGCCCGAGTCCCCTCTTGCGCTTGACCAGGAAATAGAACAATATTGGTGCTGCCAGGATCAATACCAAACAGCGTATCGGTACTCTCTTTGATCACCTGCCGTACCAGAGCTTGATTTTGCTCGGAGAGGTGTTTGTTAAAGTCTAGATTCAACATCACCATCACCTTCTTGGCCATGGTCAGATTTTCAATCTCCTGATTGATCAAATTGGAATTGGGCACCACGAGCAATGTGCTTTTAGCAATAATTCGAATTTTGGTGGAACGCAGACCAATAGATTCCACCCGCCCAATCAGATCATCGGTTAAACGAATGTAGTCTCCAGGAGAAAAAGGTCGATCTAAATAGAGCACAATCGTACTAAGGAGCTGTTGCAGAATCTGTTGGGCCGCAAATGCAATCGCAATCCCCCCCAGCCCAAAACTGGCCAGCATCCCAATCAGATTGAAGCGACGGCTTTGGGCGAAGGCAAATATGGCCAGGATTACGATAATCACATTGGCCACGGTTTCTAAAACCAGAACAAAGTCATCCACCTCGTATCCCAGCTTCCGAATCACCTCGATACCGTAAAGGCGGACGGTTTGACGAAAAATTTGCGAAATTAACCAGGCTAGACTGCAGATCAGGGCCAGATCTAACCAGGGTCGCAGCAGCGACTGCAGAATGGGGAAAGGGTCCAGGACGTAAACACAGAGATTGAGCAACACCACAGTGCCCGCCAGTTGCAGTGCTCCCTCCAGATGTTCGAGGACGTGATGAACCACAGAAAAGACTTTTTCCGATCCCAGTCGTCTGGCGATTAACAGCACCAGAGTTGGCGTTGCATACCCCACCAGCAGGGAGAGGATGACCAACCCCCAGAAGAGGGGCCAGCGGGGGGCTAGATCCTGCACCAGATCCAGACCAAAAAGCTGACTAAATTCAAAAAACCAGTCGCGGGTCAGGGGAAACTGACGGGTAATAAAAAAAGCCGTGTAAGACCAGAGCACGATCGAGAGAATGATCTGGATCAGGTTGGTGAGAAATGCCGCCATCGGATCCGACCGGGTGATCTGTGCTCGGGACCAGCGTTTCCCCATCCAGACAAATAACGACTGCAACAGAACTGCCGCCCCCAAAGCCAGCAAACTGCGCAAAGCGGCCTCTTGCAGATAGGCAGGGGTCCGTTCACGAATAGCCTGGGCGAAGGCATCCTGCAGGGTACTGGCCCATTGCTGCGCTTGTTGTTGAGGAGTGCGTCCTTGAGTAGCATCCACCTCGGTGACAGTGAGAAGGTAGCGGCCATTGAGATTAATGACAGGCAAGCCCTCTCGCTCAATAATTTCTATCTGTGGCTGTTCCAGGGTACTGAGAACCGTCTGGATTTCATTGTTGGCCTGGTCGGCTCTAAATTGAGCAGGAAAGGTATCTAAAGATCTCACCTCAAATAAAATCTGACCATCCAGTTGCACCACTGCAATATTGTTCTGGGGTGTGGGCGTCGGAGTCTCCTCCTGGGCCAGAGTGGGCATCAACCAGAGACTGATCATCAACAGCGTGATCAGTATTCGTGAGATCGATCGCATAGTTCACTTAAAAGCTAAGACGGCAAGAGGAGGGTTGTCGGAGGAACGCAGTCGTGAGGATCTTAAATTGTGATGGGCGCATCCACGTAAATCGTAGGTTGCTCGCTCTTAAAGTCGATGTCAAACTTCTTGAGCTGGCGCGTCATATTCTGGTTGGCCAGATCCAGTAGCTGCCGTCGCAACTCCAGGGAAAACTCCCCGGTTCCTAAAATAAAGAGCGTGATCTGAGCTTCTGTCTTACGGGAACGGGGATCTTCAGGATGGGCAGCATCTCGAAAAACAATATCCGTACTGCGATTGTCAATTCCAATAATGTCTTCAGTGCTTTCCAGAATCACCTGCTTGATCAACGCTTGTTCTTCTAGGGTGACCGCTCTTTCAAACACCAGGTAAAAGAGGGACATGACCTTCTTTCCCCCTGAGAAGTTCTCAATATGTAACTGGGTTAATGAATTATTGGGGATAACTTTGAGGGTGCCTTTACCGGAGGTGCGAATTTTGGTGGAACGCAAGCCAATGGATTCAACCCGTCCAAACGTGCCATCGGGTAATCCAATATAGTCATCCACCACAAAGGGGCGATCCACATAGATCACCACGCCCCCCCAACAATTGCTCTAAGGTCTTTTGGGCCGAGAAGGCTACCGCCAGGCCCCCAATTCCTAAACTGGCAAACAACCCGATGATATTAACCTGATGCGTCTGGGCAAAAGTGACCAGAGCCACCAGCACAATCGCCAGATTGACCAGAACTTTACCCACGATCAACAGTTCACTATTCACCTTGCGACCACTGCGGAGAGTGACATCCAACAAATACACATCAAAAGTCTGCTTCACCAGCCGTGATCCGACCCAGATCAGCAGCACTACCGCTGATAAACTGAGAAACAATTCTGGCACGTCCACCCAGTCCGCGAGGGGGGACGGTAATGAAGATCAGGTCCACAATACTAAGACCGACCAGGATGCCTAGCCCCAATTGATAAGGTTGGATCACCCGTCGATACAATTCCTGCATCGAAGGAGAGATAAAGGTTTTTAGGACGGGGATCAGTCGTTTCTGAGCAAACTGAATACCGAGAATGGTAAGGACCGTACCCAGTCCGGTGAGGAGGACGAGCAACGTCATCTTTAGCTGCTCAGGGGTGAATGCCTCCAGCATGTCAAATTCTCCACAAATCATGTTCTTACTGTAATTCAGCCGCAGGTCCTCAGAGTTCCGGCTCTCACCAGGGCAGGAATTGATTCTGGAAGCTGGGGGCCAGGATCCTGGTTTGTTCCTGCCGCCTCATGAGGATAATTGATCCCTGGTGGACTGGAAACCCTCAGCGATCGAGGCTTTAGAAAGTGTTTAGAGTCCCAGCCATGGTTTGGGAGTCAGCTTGAAAAAGTGTGTTAAGGATTTAGGTGAAGACAACAGCCTTCATTTTATGAATCATTCGATTTCTTCCCCAACGATGCGGTCAGACTCTGAATCCACGGTAGGCAGTGATGGGAGTGGGCAACCCCAGGCCTCTCTTGAGTCACCTCCGAGCTCATCGGAAGCACCTGTGGTCGTGCAAGTCGGGATCTATCTATACGATATTTTTAGAATAGACGAAACCCGCCAGACCTTTGAGGCCGATTTTTATTTGACATTGCGCTGGCATGATCCCCGCCTGGCTTGCAAAAATGGTCGTGCCTATGAGAAAGATCTCTCAGATATCTGGCATCCGCATGCCTTTGTCCGCAATCGTCGGGATTTGGTGCAAACCTATGAATCGGTGGAGATCGCTCCAGACGGATCTGTGGTCTGTGGTCAACGTTTTCAGGGGCTACTCTCCTATCCCCTGGACTTAAAATCCTTTCCTCTGGATCGCCAGATTCTGCCAATTCAAATTACTTCCTTTGTCTACAGCCCTGATCAAATTCAGTGGGCATTTGACGAACAGGGTACCTCCAAAGCTGATAAACTTTCGGTGCTCAACTGGTCGATTGAGAGCATGGACACCAGCGTGAGCATTTACCGTGTGGCGCAGGTGGAGAACGGTTTTGTCTCCTGTAATTTTGATATGCAGGCCCGCCGCTTTCCAGCCTACTACCTGACCAAAGTGGTGTTACCCCTGATGTTGATCAGCTTTACTTCTTATCTGGTGTTCTGGTTAAAGACAGATCAGGTGATTCCTCAGGTCAGTATTTCGGTTACCGCCATTTTGGGTCTGATCACTTACTGGTTTACCTTCCAGCAAAACCTGCCGCGGATTCCTTATCTCACCGCGCTGGACAAGTATCTGATTAGCCTGATGCTGCTGGTCTTTGCCACGCTTGTGCAGACGGTTGTAACCGTGAACCTGGCGGATGCAGATCAGGAGAGCCTGGCTGTGACCACCGATCAATGGATGCGCTGGATCTTTCCTGCCCTCTTTCTGCTAGTGACTTCCCTTGCTTTTCAAATGGGTTTTCGCCGCTCCCAGGGGGAGACAGAGGGTTGAGCAGGAGAGGGGCTGCCTGAGCGGTCTGCTGATACCATGAACAGGATCAGCCTGGCGTTGATCATTCAATCGCTGGCATTGAGGAGCGTTATGGCCGTCGAAGCACTTGCAGAAGCTAGCAGTCTTAAGGAGGGCTTGGAGCGTTTCCTGCTGGTCACCACCATTGCCCTCGGTGTCGCCACCCTGCCCCAAGTGCTGCAGTGGGTGCGCCAAATTCCCTACACCCTGTTGCTGGTGATCGTGGGGTCGGGATTGGCCCTGGTGGATGTGCGCCTGGTGAACCTTTCTCCCGAGCTGATTCTGACGCTCTTTCTGCCCCCTCTGCTGTTTGAGGCTGGCTGGAACTTGAAATGGCGAGATCTACGCCATGATCTGGGGCCGATTCTCCTGTTTGCTCTCGTTGGGGTGGGCATATCCCTGCTGGTGGTTGGGATGGGGCTCTGGCGATTGGCAGGGTTTCCGCTGTTGATCTCCCTGCTGGTGGGGGCCAGCCTTTCAGCCACGGATCCCATCTCGGTCATTGCCCTGTTTCGAGAACTGGGGGTGAAGGAACGCTTAAAAACGCTGATGGAAGGGGAAAGTCTCTTTAATGATGGTGTGGCGGTAGTTGCCTTCAGCCTACTGATCAGCCTCATGATCGGGACCGAGGGTTTTTCACTGCGGACTACGACAATCCAGTTTGTGGCCTTTGTGGGGATCGGCACAGGGATTGGACTGCTGATTGGGTTTGGCATCTCCTATCTGACCCAGCGGTTTGATCTGCCCCTGGTGGAGCAATCCCTGACGTTAATCGCAGCCTATGGCACCTATTTGTTGGGGGAGAGCCTGGGTGGATCGGGTGTGATTGCGGTGGTGATGTGTGGGTTGATTTTGGGTAACTATGGCTCTCGCATTGGCATGAACCCGCGCACCCGCTTAATTGTGAGTGAGTTCTGGGAGTTTGTGGCCTTCCTGGTGAATTCCATCGTGTTCCTGCTGATTGGCGATCAGATGCGCTTTAGCAGCCTGGAACAAAATCTTGCCCCGATTGCCATTACAATTGCGGCCATGATCGCTGCCCGTGTGCTGGTGATCTTTGGGTTGAGCTGGTTTAGCAATACTGCCCTCAAGTCCGGCATTGGGTTTCGTGAGCAGACAGTGCTCTGGTGGGGTGGCTTACGTGGCTCGGTTACGATCGCTCTGGCCCTGAGCTTGCCCATGGGTGTCGAGCAACGGGATACGATCATCACCACCATTTTTGGAGTGGTTCTCTTTACACTGCTGGTGCAGGGCCTCACCATTAAACCCCTGCTGCAACGACTACAGTTGCTGGGGGATCAACCTCTGCAGCAGCGCTATCAGGAGTTACAAGCTCGGCAGGCCGCACTAACGCAGGTCCTGAATCAACTGAACAAGATGGAAGTGCGCCCCGATGTCGAGCCAGAATTTTATCGATACCAGATGAGCTTGATCGAAGGTGAGCTGAAGAACCTGCGAGAAGAGCTGGCCCAGTTGACGGATGAATATCCCCAGTTGCGTGAATATGCGGTTGAACTGGTCAGGCAGGAATTGCTTTCAATTGAGGCCAATGTTTATGCAGAATTTGTGCAGACGGGCCGACTAAACCAGGAACTGGCTCCCTTCATGCAGCGTACTCTGGCAGGAGAGCCTGACTAGCGGGATTGCGACAGTAGGCCCACCGGAAAGTACTGCAGGATCTTGGCTACGGGTAACATCCCCTGCTTGGTGGACTTTAGCGCTTGTTGGGTCAGAATATCCTGCCAGCTGCTGCCACTCTCTGGGGGCAGTTGCACCTGGGTATCCTGCCAAACCTCATCGCCGAGAGGATCCTGGCCTGCAGGGATCACTGCAGTTAAAAATCTGGGAACCACCAGCAGAAAAAACTGTTTCTGGTATTGACGGACATAGGCCACCACATGCTCCGACTTCGCTCCCATGACATCCAATGGCGAATAGCTACCTTCCTGGAACAGTTGTGGAAAGAGGTGCCGTTGCTTCAACATCTGAGTCATCAGAAATAATTTAATCCGGCCATCGCGGCGGTCACTCAATAGTTCGGTGACCAGGTGCAGAGGATCCTGTTCTAATTTTTTGTTCATATCTGTCAGAAAATGGAATCGTTGTTGATAATCCACAGGACGACGGTTATCGGGATCCACCATGCTCAGATCCCATAACTCTGTTCCCTGGTAGATATCGGGAGCCCCTGGTGCTGTGAGTTTAATCGCCAGCTGAGAAAGGGAATTAAAAATGCCGTAATGCTGGATCTTTTGCTGGAATGGAGTAAAAGATTTCAAAAATTCATTAGTTTCAGAATGTTCCAGGATCCTTTCCACAAAGTGTTCTGCTGCTTCTTCATACTCACTGTCGGGTCGTAGCCAGGCGGTATGCACCTTTGCCTCGCGCACTGCCTTGACCACATAGGCCTTCACCCGATCCACAAATTGAGAATACTCGTAGTCATAGAAGGGATAGGATCCCAGCAAGGTCTGGTAAATGAAGTACTCGTCATTGCGGTTGGGAAGTTCTGAACGTTTGCGGTTGCGTTTCCACTGACTATTAACTTGATGCCATTCCTCCAGGCAACTCTGCCACTCCTCGGGAAGTTCGGAAAGGACCTGGAGGCGGGCACGGGTATCTTCGCCCCGTTTTGTATCGTGAGTAGCCGAGGCATTGATGGCACTGGGCCAGGTGGCAGCTCGGTGCTGGTTGTAATGGTGGAATTCTGCCAGTGTAGTTCCAAAGATACCCGGATTTCCCCCCACCTCATTGAGGGTCAGGAGGCGGTTGTAGACGTAAAAAGCTGTATCCTCCACACCTTTTGCCATCAGTGCACTGGAAAGCTGTTGTAACCTTTGTGTGAAATCAATCCAGGGTTTTCGTTCTTCGGCTGAGAGGAAATCAGCGTAGTCCAGAAGCAGCACCTTCTCAATGAATTTAAACTCATTTAGTAAAATGGGGGAATTCTCACGGGCCAGATCTAGCGCCTGATGAATGTAGGCCTGCTCAGGTTCTGAGAGGGAACTATCTTCAACATAGATCCTATAAACCGGGAAGGCCACCAGCACTTCCACCAAAGCCTTACGCATACTAGAAAAGGTCAGATCATTGGCATAGCGATGGCGGCTGGCGATTTGCTTGAAGGCATAGGCAAGATTATCTACATCACCGGAAAGATTAGTATCCAGGATCAGGCGTTTTTTGGAATCAACAATCTCAGTGTAGTTATAACGAGTGCCAATAAATTTGTTGTAGATCTGTGTAAAACCATCCCCATTTTCAGTCTGACAAAACAACCCATTCAATTTATTGAGAAAGTCGTAGCCTGAAGTTCCCTGGATCGGCCATTCGCTGGGAAGTTGTTCATGGGACTCAAGGATCTTTTCGATCACAATATAAGCATCAGGAGATTTTTCCCGCAGCCGTTGCAGATACTCAACAGGATCGAGAATGCCATCAATGTGATCGATGCGAACACCCGTAAATTGCTTCTCTTCTAAAGATTTTAACGTCAAGCTATGATGATGTTGAAAGACTTCTTTGTCTTGCATGCGTACTGCAATCAGCTCGTTAATCGTAAAAAAGCGGCGATAATTTATCTCTTCTGCACCCACTTTCCAGAACGTAAGATGAAAATATTGTTGATTAAGTAGATCATCCATCAGGTCAAAGCTAGCGGAATCTCCTGGCTTTCCATTAAAGGTGGCGATGGCTTCATCAATATATTGCCGAATATCTGGGGTTTGATAGAGTTCCCATAACAGTTCTTTAGCAAAAGAGATCTGATCCCGTCGCTCTAACAGGTCTTCTTTCGAGGGAATGGAACGTAAACTATAGAGAACTGCCAGTAGACGCATATAGTTAGGATCGCGTCGCAGCTTTCTTTTAAGCTTGTTCAGATTATAGGTAAAGACAGTGCTATAGGTATTGATATTAAGAGGCAGATGAAGATCGTAATAACGAATGCTCAGTCCAAACTCATCATAGTGAAGCTGAATATCTCCTCGCTCCAGGCAAACATCATAAAACTCCCCTAAAAAAGGAGCAAGGATCCGCCCCTGAATATTTTCATAAACATGATTCCAATTGACATCAAAATAATTGTAAAACCCAGAATCCTGACCACTTTCCAGTACATCCATCAACATGCTGTTTTGTCCATCATAGGCCATGTGGTTAGGAACAATATCCTGCACCCAGCCAATATCCTGACGGTCTCGTTCTGTAGCCAGTTCCAGAAACCCTTCTTCTCCTCCCAACTCTCGATTGATCTGATTGGGATCCACGACATCATAGCCGTGCATGCTGCCCTGCCGTGCCTGAAAGATGGGAGAAGCATAGATATCAGAAATCCCCAGTTGCTTTAAATAGGGAAGCATCTGTTTACAGTGGTCAAAGGTAAAGGATGGATTGAACTGTATGCGATAGGTTGCAAGCGGGATCCGCATCTTGGCCTCCTTAGTTGGGAATAGCTTGATAAAGGGCAAACGCAAACGGATCTAGCTGCAATGACTGACCCGTCACCAAATGGGAAGGCAAAGGGTTCCCTGCACTGGAATCATTCAACCATTCAGGATCCGAGGCATCTAAACACTTTTGCCACTGACCCGCCGGAAGCAGAGCCTCGGTCTTAACGGATTCTGGATTAAAGCTCAGCACAAACACCACCTGTGTATTCTCGTGCCAGCGGTGAACCCAGAGAAGTCGTTTCTCCAGTTGCGGAGTTGCATGCAGGTGATCTTTATCCAGATAGCGGAGAGGTGCTAATTGGCGGCGCAGCTGAATTAGGGTCTGATAAAACTTCCATAGGGTTTGGTGATGGTTTTCATGTCGCTGCCCCCACTGCAGCTTGCTGCGTTGAAAAGCTCCTTCTGACTGAGGATCCGGGACTTCCCCCTCCCAGGCAAATGATTTGAATTCTTCCCGTCGTCCGTTGCGGACAGCTTCCACTAAATCGGGATCACCATGGTGCACAAAATAGAGGAAGGGAGCCGTTTCTCCATATTCTTCCCCCATAAACAAAAGTGGAATAAAGGGAGACAGGAGCACAGCGGCTGCAGCTAACTTTTGGGCTGAAAACGGGATCAGGGTACTGAGTCGGTCTCCCAGCATGCGGTTTCCCACCTGATCGTGATTCTGACAGCAGACCACAAACTGATAGCCGGGGCGATCGCTAGGATCATTTCCATGGCGGCGGAGACGATGACGAGAGTATTGGCCTGTATAGACATATCCCTGCTGGTAAACCTTGGCCATATCCTCAATCGATCCGAAGTCATCATAGTAACCGTTGGCTTCTCCCGTCAGCAATGTATGTAACGCATGGTGGAAATCGTCACTCCACTGGGAATCCAGGTCACATCCCCCCAGTCGGCGAGGTTTAATAAGCTTGACATCGTTGAGATCGCTTTCGGCAATCAGGTAACGACGGTAACTGGCCCTGGAAAGTTGCTCCACCCGATCCGCCAGTTCTGCCAGAAACGGATAGGCACTGAAGTCGTAAATGGCATGCACTGCATCCAGACGGAGGCCATCGATGTGATACTGTTCCAGCCAATGGAGCGCATTCTGGATGAAAAACTCCCGCACTCCATCCGACTGGGTATCATCAAAATTAATGGCACTGCCCCAGGGGGTTCGATACTTATCCGTGAGATAGGGGGCATAGGCCCAGGTGTAATTGCCCTCAGGACCAAAGTGGTTGTAGACCACATCCAGAAAGACCGCAATTCCCGCTTGATGGCAGGCATTGACCAGCGCCTTCAGCCCCTCGGGGCCACCGAAAGACTGCTGTACAGCATAGGGATAAACCCCGTCATACCCCCAGTTCCGTTCACCAGGACATTGGGCCACAGGCATGATTTCCAGAGCATTGATCCCCAGGGACTTTAGATCCGAGAGTCGCTCAATCACGGCAGCAAAGGTGCCCTCGGGGGTAAAGGTGCCCACATGGATTTCATAGAGGATCTGATCCTCCAGGGGATCCCCTGCCATTCCTGATCCTGCCAGGCAAAGCGACCATGATCCACAACAGCAGAGGGTTGGTGTACGCCGTCCGGTTGCCAGTGGGAGACAGGATCGGGCCATTGTTGCGACTTATTGAGCTGGTAAAGGTAACGACTGCCAGGGGTAACGCCAGAGACCTTGGTCTGCCAAAGCCCGCCATCCTGGCGCTGCAGTGGAATCAACTGCTCCTCAGGGGTCAGCAATCTCAGGTCTAAACTCTCAAGATCAGGGGCCCAGACCACAAACTCACAGCCTTCCTGCCCAAGGTAAGTTGTTCCCAGTTGCATAAATCACTGACTCCCGTGCAAGTATTTTGAGACAACATGCTGGATTGCGCAGGCTGTCCTGTCTACGTTACCAAATCCGAGTCACGGGAAGAGAAAGAACCTCACCGGAGCCATTATGATGAAAGAGTTATGTTTATCCCCGTCTGGCCTGGTTACGCCTATCCCCTCGGACCTACCTGGGACTACAAGGGGACCAATTTTGCCCTCTATTCCCAGAATGCAGGGGCCGTTGATCTCTGTCTCTTCGATCACTCGGGGCAGGAAACGCGCATTTCCCTGCGTGAAGTCAACAATTATGTCTGGCATGCTTACTTACCCGGTATTGGCCCGGGGCAGCGCTATGCCTATCGGGTCTATGGTGCCTTTGATCCTGCCCAAGGACACCGTTTTAACGCCCACAAACTGCTTCTGGATCCCTATGCCAAAGCGATTGAAGGGGATATTGGCAACGGGCCAGAGATCTTTGCCTATCCCTGGGAGGATGAAGAGCAGGATCTCGCCTTTTCTGAACTGGATAGCAACCCTCTGATCCCCAAATGTGTGGTGGTGGATGAGAGCTTTGATTGGGAGGGGGACACCCGTCTTCACACCCCCTGGCATGAGACCAGCATTTATGAGCTGCATGTGCGAGGCTTCACCAAGTTGCATCCCGATATCCCGACCCCCTTGCGGGGAACCTACGCAGGTCTGGCTCATCCCGCTGCCATCACTCACCTGCAAAAGCTGGGGATCACTGCTGTTGAACTCATGCCTACCCATCACTACCTGCGAAATCAGGGACATCTGATTGAACGGGGCCTGAGCAACTACTGGGGTTACGATTCCATCAACTACTTTTCTCCCTATTCTGGCTATAGTGCCAGTGGACCGCACGGAGATCAGGTACGGGAATTCAAGACCATGGTCAAAGCCCTGCACCAGGGTGGCATTGAAGTGATCCTGGATGTGGTCTATAACCACACCGGCGAAGGCAACCAGTTAGGTCCGACATTATCGCTGCGGGGGATTGACAACGAGGTCTACTACAAGCTTGTGGATTCTGATCCTCGTTACTACATGGATTTCACTGGCTGTGGCAATTCCCTGAATGTCCGGCATCCGCAGGTGTTGAAACTGATCATGGATAGCCTCCGCTACTGGGTTCAGGAGATGCACGTGGATGGCTTCCGCTTTGATCTGGCTTCGGCTCTGGCCAGGGAACTGTACGCGGTGGATAGTCTGGCGGCCTTTTTTGATATTGTTCACCAAGATCCGGTGCTCTCCACCGTCAAGCTGATTGCTGAACCCTGGGATGTGGGTGATGGGGGCTATCAGGTGGGCAACTTTCCGCTACTGTGGACCGAGTGGAATGGCCGCTTCCGTGACAATGCCCGAGACTTCTGGCGGGGCGAGGATCAGACGCTGGCAGAATTTGCCTATCGGTTTACCGGAAGTTCGGATCTGTATGAGGCCAACGGCCGCACCCCGCATGCCAGCATCAACTTCATCACAGCCATGATGGTTTTACCCTCACCGATCTGGTGAGCTATAACGAAAAACATAATGAAGCTAACGGCGAGGATAACCAGGATGGCGAAAGCCACAATCGCTCCTGGAACTGTGGGGCAGAAGGCGAGACCGACGATCCAGCCATCCTCAATCTGCGTCACCGCCAGCGACGTAATTTTTTAGTCACGCTGATGCTCTCACAGGGCGTTCCTATGCTCTTAATGGGGGATGAAATGGGTCGAACCCAAAAGGGCAACAACAATGCCTACTGTCAGGACAACCCCATCGCCTGGTTAGACTGGGATCTGCAGGAGGAGAATGGAGCCCTTCTAGATTTCACCCGAGAACTGATTCAGTTTCGCAAGCACCATCCGGTTTTTCGGCGGCGCAAATGGTTTCAGGGCCAACCCATTCACGGCTCAACGGTGATCGATGTGGGCTGGTTCAATACGGATGGCAGTGAGATGGCGGAAGAGCAGTGGCAGGTGGGCTACACCAAAGCGCTGAGCGTCTTTTTGAATGGTGAAGGGATTGACACTCCGGGGCCCCGTGCGAACGGATCATTGATGAAACTTTTCTCCTCTTTTTTAATGCCCACCATGAGCCGATTGAATTTGCCCTGCCGGAGATGCTCAACCATCGCACCTGGGGAGTAGTAATTGATACGACTGAAGTTCGTTTTTGTGAGAATTTTCCTCGATTTACCGGGGAGGACATTGTCCGCGTGAAGGAAAAAGCTCTCATGTTATTGCGCAGGCTCTATTAGCCAGATCATGTTGCCGACAACTGCCAGTGAAGTTGGTGAATTGAAGAAATCATAACCCAGAGCTATTTGTCACCAAAGATCCGTTCTGCCATCTTTCGCCATCCCAGATAAATAAAAATGACGCTTAGACAAAGAAGCCAGAGTAT
Source organism: Synechococcaceae cyanobacterium SM2_3_1 (assembly GCA_012030715.1). Classification (GTDB taxonomy): domain Bacteria; phylum Cyanobacteriota; class Cyanobacteriia; order Thermostichales; family Thermostichaceae; genus JAAUUJ01. Next base: position 13,500 of record JAAUUJ010000088.1, read on the forward strand.
TTCCAGAGGCCAATACCCTGGTAACCCCAGTGGCCAGCGCAATAGATCCACCACTGAACTTAAGGGTAGGATCATGGCCAGACGGCTGATCAATTCCGGCAAATTCTCTCGCGGAAAGTAGGTGCCACAAAGAACAAACATGGGCACAACCAGCATAAAAATGGGAACGTTGATCTGATCCACTGTGCTGACCATCCCTGCTGTGAGCAGCCCCATACCCCCAAATAAAACACTGCCCAGGAGCATGATCGGAAGGGATCCCAGTAATCCGCTCCAGGTGTATAGTCCTAGCAACACGGTGACGATCGCGGTGACTACCCCCGAGATCAGGCCGCGGGTGGTGGCCCAAAGTAAATCTCCGGCATAGACCTGGGTGTAAGTGAGAGGGGCGGTTAAGAGGGCGTGCCAGGTGCGCTGATATTGGAGGCGGATAAAACTGCCATAGGCCCCTTCAAAAAAGGCTTGAAAGAGAATCGCCACAGCAATCATGCCTGGACCAATGAAAATGGGGTAGGACAGGGGCTCGCCCAGGTAGCGCAGCTCGTTCACCATTGGTGAAATTCCATAGCCAAAGGCCAGCAGGTAAACCAGCGGTTCAGTAATCGGGGGTAAAAAGTTCACCAGCCATGTGCGCTGGTAGACACGAAAATGTCGTCTCCAGACGGAGTAGATCCCCCATCCCAGATCTGACCATGCCTGGGTGATCAGGTGCGTTGATGCTGTCATAACCTCACTCCCGTGAGCCGCAGAAACACATCCTCCAGGTTAGCCCGCCGTTGGAGCAATCGAGTGGGGTGTAGGGATTCAATCCGCATGATCACCGCCTGAGGATCTGAGTCAGGTAAGACCATCAAATAACCTGTACTGAAGGGTTGCCACCAGGTGTTTGCCTCGACTGCCAGGGTTTCCATAACCTCTGCCGTCAGTCCTTCCACCTCCACCACTTCTTCCCCAATCGTGCGTTTGATCAAATCCTGAGGAGTGCCCTGATCCACCACCCGTCCTTCCTGTAGCAGCATCAGATGATCGCAGAGTCGTTCGGCCTCATCCATATAATGGGTGGTCAGCAACACCCCATGTCCCCGATGCTTGAGCTGCACCACCAGTCGCCAGAATTCCTGTCGAGCATCCGGATCAAGTCCGGTGGTTGGTTCATCTAGAAAGATCACGAGTGGATGATTGAGGAGGGCGCGGGCCAGCACTAACCGCCGTTGCATCCCCCCCGAAAGGGAATCCACACTACTGCGTTCCCGCCCCAGCAGGTTGACTATTTCCAGCAATTCCGCTGCCCGGTGTTGTGCCTCACGACCCACCAGCCGATAGTGACGGGCAAAGAACAGTAAATTATCCAGAACATCCAGATCGGGATCGAGATTGTTATCCTGAGTGACAACCCCCATGTAACGTCGTGCCAGGGCTCCCTGACGGTGAACGTCAAAATCTTTCAACTGCACTTGGCCACGGGTGGGCTTCACCAGACCGTAGAGCATCCCCACAGTGGTGCTTTTCCCGGCTCCATTGGGGCCCAGTAATCCTAAAACCTGTCCGGAGGCCAGCGTCAGATCGATCCCGCGCACTACCTCTACCTGACCGTAGGACTTGTGTAAATCTGTTGCAACTAACATAAAATGTGCCAGATAGGACTTCCCACCCACCGTTGTCACCTGGATCGAGCCAAGGAAAAAGGGGATGGATAACAGCAGCCAAGGGGAAGTGATGTTGTCAAACAGACTGGAGCTTCAGTTCAGGCTCCCCTGTGCAAACGTCAGGTCAGGGCGTCAGACTACTCAAGGCCTTGATCCCTCGACAGCAGGCATGTGCCGACCTTCCTCAAAATAGTCCATCTGAGCCAGATCATCAAAGAAGACACGGTTTTGAAAACTAGGTTCAAAAGACTCGCGGGATAGCGGTTGATCTAGAATGAGGCCTTCTCCTCCCAGGGTTTCTAACGCTTCTCCTTCTAGTGCGAGCCAGACCCGTGCTGATTCATTATGGCTGGTCACGGTATAGAGGACTTGAGTGATCCGCCCCAGCATCGAGGTAGAACCACCGCCACGGGCAAATTCCTGGGAGAAGTTAAGAAAAATGTCTTCTCCCTCCACTTTGACACTGAGAAGCTTGGTTTCGGGCGGAACTGCGGAAACCAGGCGGCTGTCATCTGGTCCCTGGATCAGGGTTTCCAGACTGCTGTGAATGGCCTGCTCCAGATTTGCAGCCCGGAGGGTGGTCTGTTGTTCAACGTAGTAGATGTCATTGTCTGGGCTGGTTAACCAGTAGAGAGACATGGACTGGCGGGGTCCTAACCAGGCCCACCAGGCGGCTCCTGTAACCATTCCTCCCAGCAAAAACCCGGCCAGGACAAGTTGCAGCTGAGAAGCGTTGGTTCGCCGCGAGGAGGTACGCTCCTCTAGAGTTGTTGTCTGCTCAACGGGATTGATCATAAAGTCCCAGGTCCCAGTCACACCACATAGCAATAGCCTATCCCAGAGATGAAAGTATTCCCAGGTGTAAAGACCCCACTTTGGGCGTGGATTGTCCTGGCAGAATATCAACTCTCACAAATCCCACCACCTCAATCCGATCCTCCTCGACAGATAAGGTGAGGACACGAATAATGATGCCCTCTTCGTCCAGTTCCTGCAGATCAAAAATTTCGTTCAGACCGCCTAAAAATGCACCAGAAATCTCTCGGGGCACGGGCACCGATCCAATTAAAAACTCTGGATCCTCCAGCTTAAGAATGCGCCCTGCTTCCACCGCTAAAGTTGCATTAAATTCAATATCCACGGCTTCCTGATCCTGGCCTGCTTCATTCTTTTCAACCAATTGTGCAGCCAGGCGAATCCGGTTCTCCGGTAAAAAATCCGTCTCAGGCTTGCGCAGATCGAATCTGGACTCCTTTTGTTCCGGACCAGCTGCGAAAGGGAGATCTGCCTCAATATTTTCAAATTGGCTGAGAATCTCAGGCGATTGCAACGCCGTATTGACGTCTTCCTCGCGAATAATGACGTGAACTGCCGCCTGCAAGGGAGCCCCCAGAGTAATCGGGTCAGTAGAACGCAAGCTGATGGGGTCGGTTTCCAGCTCAAACAGTTCAATGCGGGGAAAGGGCTCGCGGTAGAGACCCCGACCTGCCACCAGAATACGGTCAGCTTCGCCCCTGAGGATGCGATAGTTGGGGATGCTTTCTACCCGCACCTCCAGGGTTTCTGCCTGATCCAGTTCTTGCAGGATAATGTTGCGAGCGGTTTGATCCACCAGGTAACCAGCGCCTGAGCCCAGGCCAGCCAGTAAAGTCAGCAATCCAAAGAGAATTTCCATCCTTGATCCCCAGCGCACTTGCAGTCAATCCTACGCCACAGGCTACCAGGATGAACTGCCTGGAACCCCCGTCTCTTCTGTTCATCAAGTGGTGCGGGGATCTGTCTCCTGGCCTGAGGGGTCGGTAAGATGATGCTATGAGTCGCTCCTCCCTGCACCCCGACACGGTTCAGCAGATCCGCCAGAAGGCCGACATTGTCGAGGTCATTGCGGACAAAGTGGTGCTGCGCAAACAGGGGCGCAATTACGTAGGTCTCTGTCCATTTCATAAGGATCGCAAACCCAGTTTTCAGGTAAGTGCAGGGAAGCAGATCTATAAGTGCTTTGCCTGCGGAGCGGGAGGAGATGTCATCCGCTTTTTGACGGAGTATGACCAGATCCCTTTCAGTGAAGCGGTGCAGCAACTGGCACGGCGCTACCGCATTCCGATCCAGGAGTCGTCCCCGCAGCAGCAACAGGAGTATGAGCGGCGTCACACCCGCCAGGAGAGCCTATTACAGATTCTGGCCATGGCCGCAGATTTTTACCAACATACACTTCATAGTTCCCTGGGAGAACCAGCACAATGTTACCTGAATCAACGCCAGATCCGGCCAGACATCGTTCATAAATTTCAGCTGGGCTTTGCGCCGCCTGGCTGGCAGCCCCTGATTGATTATCTGGGGAAACAGAAGCAGCAACCCATGGATCTGCTGGAGGCCGCAGGGCTGGTGAGTCCGCGGCGGCATGGAGGGGGCTGGTATGACCGCTTTCGCCATCGCCTGATGTTTCCGATCTGCAATGTACAGGGGCAGGTGATTGGGTTCGCAGGCCGGACCCTGGGGGATGAACAACCCAAGTATCTCAATTCTCCAGAAACTGAGCTGTTCAATAAAAGCCAGATCCTCTACGGCCTCAACTTTGCCCGTGAAGCCATGAGCCAGACGGATCAGGCGCTGGTGGTGGAGGGGTATTTCGATGTGCTGGCGCTGCATCAGGCGGGAATTGAACAGACAGTGGCTTCGATGGGGACGGCCCTGGGCGCTGAGCAGGTGAAGGCCTTGCTGCGCTACACGCCCTCCAACCGACTAATTTTCAACTTTGATGCGGATCGAGCCGGGATCACGGCAGCACAGCGGGCCATCCAGGCGGTGGAGGAACCGGCCCGACGGGGGGAGATTGAGCTGCGGATCCTGACCATTCCTGCAGGCAAAGATGCAGATGAGTTTCTGCGCGATCACTCTGCCATGGCCTTTCAGGAGTTACTGGATGAGGCTCCCTTCTGGTTGGACTGGCAGCTGGAGCAGATCCTGGCTGAGAAGGATCTGAGCAATGCCATGGAATACCTCAAAGCCCAGCAGGCGATTGTCGAACTGCTGTCCGGCTTAAGTGGAGAGTGGAGGTCCCTGTATGTTTACAGAGCGGCGGAACACCTGAGCCGGGGGCGAGGCAATACCGTCATTGCCCGCGACATTGAACAGGATCTCCGTCGGCGGATCCGCGAGCGGCGCTGGTCCAACCCCGAACAGCAAAAACCGCCAAAGGTTCCAAGCTGCTGCAATCAGAATCTCGACCTTTTACAGATCTTTCTCCACTTCCAG
>JAAUUJ010000089.1 GCA_012030715.1 Synechococcaceae cyanobacterium SM2_3_1
AAATGTGATCGAAAGGTATCAGCTTGATGTGGTGCAATGCGATATCGAGAATGAACAAATTCCCTTGCCAACAACTGCTGCGATGTTGTAATCTTAACAGAAGTGTTTGAGCATCTACGGATTAATCCTATTTTCACATGCAATGAGATCTTTCGCCTGATCAAGCCTGGTGGCTTTCTGCTTCTATCGACTCCAAACCTTCACTCTCTCAATGGGATGTACAACTTTTTTCGCTATGGTAAGGCTTATGCCTGTGCTAATGACTCTATTTATGATCAGTTTAATTCGATAAATAGTTTAGGCTTTTTTGGCCATATGAGGGAGTATACCTGGCAGGAAGTAAAATCTTTTCTTCTAAGAATTGGATTTGACACGGTCAATATTCGATTTTTCGGTGGAGCTTCTCAGATGCCGTATCTTCAGCCTGTCTATTCTGTTTTTCCAAGCTTAAGGCCCATGATGCACTTTATTGCTTACAAAAATATAACTCTTTCTAAAGAACCTAATTCAGAATAATTGGGAATTACATCTTTGTAGTCTTTATTCAGTAGGTACAAATATTCTCTCATAGAAAATAGTTTGCAAAACCGTGACACCATTTTGTTTGATGAGATTCAACTAGCAAACAGTAAATGATCCAGACTGAGTTGCATGCACTCTGAGCCGCCAGATCAGTCACCGTAAAGGTACAGCTAAATCTCCACAGCCACACCAAGCTCACAGGTTGTGTCTCCCTCGGATCCCTGGCCTATGCTAGATCTGGAAGTCCTGACGTGATCTCTGTGGACCCAACTGTTGATCAGTGCCTCTCTCTCTATCGTGTTGTCAGACAGGTGTTTCTATTGTCCTCCTTTGTGGCCTTTGTGGAACTCGCTCAGGATCGAAAGCTCTATGTCCATACCGGACGCTATGACGATCTTACCAGTCGCATCGTTATCGTCATTACTCCTGAAGGAGAGGTGATCTATGAGAATTCTCTTGACTTATCCACTTTGAGCCGGAGACAACTCATGGATCTGGCCTGGGATCTGAGAGGTACGCCAGCAGTTCAGCCTGTTTATCAGGAATTGGGATCGCGGTCCCCCAAAACGATGATCCATCCCTCGGACCCAGATTGGGAGAGAAAGAGTCATGAAGCCCTCAAACGGGCCATGGGGATCAATTCAGTGGGACATCATCCTGAACCTCACGGCTAGACCACTGCCTACATCCACATCGGCCCCGAGCTGGGATGCCACAATCCTGTAGCTCTTAGTCAATCAGGATCTTGGTGCTCCGGTACCTTTCTTGTGTTTCCCTGGGGATCTCTCAGGCAACAGCAAAGCCAGTATGGGGGCGTACAGAAGGTTCATGGAAGCCAAGTACGATCACCTCCTTGGGGATCCCTGCATTGACCAGTTCATTGGCGATCCCGTCTTCAGTGCCATCGCGTTGAACCCAGATCCTGCCGTCTTGAACCTCGATGTGGAGCAGGCAGCCGTGGTGGTGGCGAGGACCTTCCCAGCCTTCTGAGAGGATGACGTATTGATCGGTCTCTGGATCAAACAAGTATAGCGATCCGTTTTGAAATGTGAGAAACTTCAAGAGGTTATCACCCCCAACCCCTCTCCCAGAGAGCAAGGGGAGCAAGACCCCTTTTATATTTGATGTTTGATCGTATATCCCCTTTCCCTCACCATATGCAATGGATCATGTAAGCATGAAATCGGGCATGAACTGAGACGACGGGGATTTTCTCAACTCGACTTTGGGCAATAGTCAGGGGGGCAAATGGATCCTTATGCAAATCAAACCAAGAGTATTTAAGATAGAGAGCTACAGCCAAAAAAGTGAAAATTACATCTTGAGCTAACAGTATGAGATGATCTAGGCTCGGTATCCTTACGTTAAATGGATGGAGGGGAGTTATCAGCGAGCTAAGGTAAACCAAAATAATGGAAGGGAAACAATTGTGAAGAGAGTATACATAAAAGACAGTTGGCCAGAAGCCTGGAAATACTCATACTCTTATGATCTTGAGGAGATTTATGGCGAAATAAAGAACCCTGGATATACCTACGCTTATTCCAGACGTCGACAATTTACACTCGATCTACTCACTGAAGTTCTAGAACCTGGTTCACGCATTTTAGATATTGCTGCGGCTCAAGGAAATTTCTCGCTAGCAATGGCAGAACTTGGATATGACGTAACTTGGAATGACTTAAGAGAAGATCTGGCAGGTTATGTTAAGGAAAAGTATGAAAAGGGCACAATCACATTTTCTCCAGGGAATGCTTTTGAGCTAAAGTTCACTTACTTGTTTGATGGAATCTTAATTACTGAGGTTATTGAGCATGTAGCTCATCCAGATGAATTTCTCTTGAATACTGCGAAATTGGTTCGGCCTGGGGGATATATTATTATGACTACACCTAACGGGCAGTATTTTAAGAACAGCCTTCCAAAGTTTTCTGAGTGTGCTGATCCTTCCACATTTGAGGCAGTTCAATTTAGACCAGATTCCGACGGTCATATTTTCCTTCTTCATAGAGATGAGGTCGAGTCATTCGCTACTTCTGTGGGATTATTTATAGACCGATTTATATTATTCAATAATCCCCTAACAAGTGGCCACATAAAGCTGAGTCACTTACTCAAAGTACTTCCTAAATCAGTGGTTAATATCTGTGAAGATCTTTCCCAGCGGCTTCCGCTTATGTTAGCCTCAAAAATCTCTGCCCAAATGGCAGTTCGATTCCGGAAACCTGATCTAAGTGAAAAGGATTAGTTGACACTTGCCCATGAAAATTACATCCTTGAAAGACAATGATTGTCGATTTTCCTCATCCAACTGCATTAGAAATCCTAGTAAGTGTTAGGCAAGCTTGCTTTGCTTTTAGATCCGTTCCTCATATTCGATCACAGTAACAATTGCGGTGATCCGCCAACTTAAAAATGAAGTGCCTCTCCGGTACCGTAAGGTGTTAGCCATGCTTTCTCCCTTTCTGGCGTAGTGTACGAGCAATGTCTCAGGATCAAATAGGGCGAAATCAATAATTTGAGGTACTACCAACGGAGGTTGCTTCTAATGTCAAAGCTGCTTGAACGAATTACCGTAAATCCTAGACAATGTGGTGATCGTCCCTGTATTCGTGGTATGAGAATTCGAGTGTCTGATGTTTTGGATTTGTTTGCAGCAGGTTTAAGTGCTGAAGAGATTTTAGAAGACTTGCCGGATTTAGAAATGGATGATTTAAAAGCCTCCCTAACCTATGCAGCACGTAAACTGAATCATCCTGTATTGGTGACATGACAACCATTTGGATCGATGCACATCTCTCTCCAGCAATAGCGATCTGGATTACAAGTACCTTTGGGATCACAGCATTTGCGTTACGGGATCTTGGTCTACAAGATGCAGAAGACCCCAAAATCTTTGAGGCTGCGAAGGCTCAAGGAGTAATTTTTATGACATAAAGATAGTGATTTTGTAGATTTAGTTGAGCGACTTGGTTCACCACCACAAATTATCTGGCTGAGTTGTGGCAACACCTCAAATGCCAGGCTAAGGGAGATATTGAGTTCAGTTCTTACAGAAACATTAGAGTTGCTACGTTCTGGCGAAAAATTAGTAGAAATCAGTGGAGACTAACTGAGAGCAATTTAGGCAACTAGATCATTACAGATCTGGGGAGCTCCACAGCCCAAGTTATCAATCTTTGCTATCTAGCTAACTTACTGTAAATGATCCTGACTGGGTCGCACTCTGACCCGCCAGATCAGTCACCGTTACCGTAAAGGTATAGCTACCGGTAAATCCAGCTGGAATATCGACAGTAACGGCGAGTTCACAGGTTACATCTCCGACCGCGCATCCTAATTCTGCCGGAGAGAAAGTTTGAGTTAAGCTCAGACCTGGTCCATTGACACTTGCGGTCACAGATTGTAATCCCTCAGGGGTGACGAGTGTGGCGCTGGCTGTGACCGTTTGACCAACCGCTACATTGCTAGGCACACTGATCGAAATGGTGGGTGGCACCAGTGGTGTTGGAGTTGAGGGGGGTTGGGTAGGAGTTGTGGTCGGTGGAGGCACCACACCCACATCACTGTCTCCGTCATCTCCACCGCAGCCAAACATAACTTGCGAAGCCAGCACAATTATTAAGAGAGATCCCCATCTTTTCAGTGCGCTTAGCTTCATAATTCTCCCTGCAGTTAGATCCTTACAGTTTCGCAGTCTACCATTTCTTCGGTAGTAAGCATCAGTAGTTTTTCGTAAAAACCCTGCAGCACCTGGTGCTTTCCGAGGTGATCCACTGCATAGGCTCGGGCTTGCTCCTGGATCAGGCGGCGGCGTTGCGGGTTATCAGCCAGCGTCTGAATTGCTGCAGCCAGAGCTTTTCCTTCCCCTGGAGCGGTCAATAGTCCTCCGATCTCTTTGACAATGCTTCCTACTTCACTCTGAGGTGTCGCAGTGGCGATCACGGCTCCTCCACAGGCCAGGATGCCGGTTAACTTTGAGGGCATCACGGCTTTATCGGCTTCCGCCCGCTGGGGTAAGAGGTGAATATCTCCCAGATTGAGCACCCAATTTAACGATTCCAAGGGTTGCAAAGGAAAGAAACGCACATTACTCAGATCCGCTGCTTCGGCCTCAATACGGGCCCGCGCTGATCCCTCCCCCACCAGGACAAAGAGTAGCTGGGGATCGCTCTGGAGATGACGGGCGGCTTCGATCACCACTTCAAGGCCCTGTTTTTCCCCCATGTTGCCGCTGTAGAGAATGATGGTCTGGTTCGGATCCAGTTCCCATTCCGCACGCAGGGGATTGGCCTCCCTGAGAGGATAGATCTGATCCGTATCCACCCAATTGGGAAAGAGCTCGGCCCGCTGCGGATCCAATCCCTTTTCCAGAAGGCGGTGCATCAGGGCCTGGGAGATGGTGGAAATGCGATCAAAGTAGCGAAGTAATAGGCGTTCAAAGCCAAAGACCAGCGGTTTCAGTCCCGGCAGCGAGAGGATCCCGAGATTGAAGGCTGCATCCAGCTCCAGATCCTGAAAGTGCAGCCAGGATTTAGCCCGAGCTAATTTAGCCGCTACCCAGGCCGCAGGGGCACAAAAAAGGGCTGGGGCCACCACCCAGATCACATCCGGTCGCCACCACAGGGCTTGCCAGAGCAACACAGGCAGACTGGTAAAGGCAAAGGTTAAAAGGTGGAGAATGCGGCGGATCGCGGTCGGTCGTTGCGGCACCCAGAGGGGACATCGGTAAATTGTCATCCCCTTCTCTACCTGCGTGGAGTAAAGGGTCCCCGGGTGTTCGGGATGAATTCGCCATTCGGGGTAGTAGGGATAGCCCGTGATCACCTTGAGATCATCGGCTTCCTGTTGCAGTAGCCATTCACAGAATTCGCCAGTGTACTTCCCGATCCCAGTCAGTTCGGGAGAAAAGTTAAGACCGTAGATGAGGAGACGCATCACTTACCTGTGAAACAGAACTTGCAAACAGCTGCAGGCAACACTCAACCACTTACGCTCTTCATTATGCTGATTTACTCGCAAAACGATACTGTGTTGTTACTGATTGATCTGTAACTAAAAAACATTATCAGATCCTTCAGTTCTTGCTTGATCTTTCCGTAGTGTTGCGGAGTTACTCTTGAGACTGGGTAGCGCCATGTGTAGGTTCAATCGGGGTAAACCAGGCTAATCAGTCTCCGGATCAGCGTTTCCTGCTTCAATGCCTGGTTTCAAGTCTGGCTTGGAGGGCCTGTAGCTAAACTAACTTGGGGTGGACTAGGATAAGGACAAGATTTCTAGCTATGGGGTCATGGGAGCATTGATCACACCCGAGCGCCAATCCGCGTCAGGACTCAAGGGCTTATTGGCCTCTCGATCCGACAGGATGACTCCTCTTGAAATTGACTGGGTGATTCCAGGGAAGCTGGCGCTGGGACGGGCACCCCAGGTTGCAGATATTGAGGTACTGGCAAAGTACGAGATTCGGGTGATCCTGAGTCTCTGTTACCCTCAGGAGTGCAGACTATCTCCCCAATTCCAGCTAATCTTCCGTCAGGGCTATGTATCGTTGCCCGATAGCTGCTATCGTCAGCCCCTTTCCCCCCAGCGGATTTTGCAGGCTGCCCTAGTGATTCACCGATCGGTGAGCCGTCATCTGCCCATCTATGTGCATTGTCGTGAAGGGATAGAACGATCTCCACTCATCTGTATGACCTATCTCTGCCTCTACCGCCATGTCTCTTTACCCCAGGCAATGCGCTGGCTTAAGGATGTGCATCCTGCCTCTGCTCCCACCTCCACTCAGTTGCGAGTGTTGAGAGAGTGTCTGTTGTTGGCGAAGGGTGGAGCTGCTGTGTAGGTTCTTCAGTCTTTTACCTGCCGCTTCTAGAAAATCGTTGCGGTGATTGTGTGGCATTTTCCGGATCAGCATAGTAGTAGGCGTATTTGCTGTAGCCACTCTGGCGGGGGGAGACCAGGTTCACGACCATGCCCACCAGCGGATCCTGACCCGTTCTCAGGCTATCCATCGCACGGCCAATATCCTGCCGATTGGAGCGATTTAACCCCACCACCATCACGACGCCATCCACCTGGCTGGCCAGGCTTTTGGCATCGGCAATCCCGTTCACGGGGGGCGTGTCGATTAAAACATAGCGGTAGGTTTGCCGCCATTCTTCCATCAGGCGTGACATGGCCGAGGATCCGAGCAGGGCGACCGGGTTGGGAGGGGTGGGTCCGGAGGTGAGGACATGCATTTGATTATCCAGGATCGGATGCACAGCCTTGGCCCAGGGGACTTCTCCCACCAGCGTGGTACTCAGACCCACCGCATTGGGCTCTTGAATGAACCTGTGCTGGGAGGGCTTGCGCATATCGCCATCCACCAGCAACACAGGATGACCCAGTTCTGCCAGGGCCTGAGCCAGGTAAAAGGTAACGGTGGATTTTCCTTCTCCCGAAAGCGCCGAGGTGAAGCAGATCGAACGAAAATCTTCGCTGCTGCCCAGATAGCCGATATTGAGGGCCATGGAGCGGAAGGCTTCGGTGAAGGGTCGTGCCCCGTAGTAGCCTGCCTTAGATCCGATCCCCCCGCGAGTCGGAGCGGCTGGAGTGGAGAGAGGTTCCCCTTGAATCTCGTATACATTGGGCATCTCTGCCTGAGCCACTTTGGGAATATCCCCCAGCATGGCCAATCCCGTCAGCCGCTTAGCTTCTTCCGGATCTTTGATGCGCTGATCCAGATTCTCGAGCAGAACTGCAACCCCTGCTCCCATCAAGCCTCCCGCCAGGATCCCCAGGACTAGATTCCGCTGTCGGTTGGGAGAAATGGGCACACCAGGGATACCTGATGGTTGCAGAACCCGCCAGGGAGAAACCTCCTGGGCTTCTGTGATCCGTAATTCCTGCAGGCGGTTGAGGAAGGTGTTCACCAGTTCCGAGTCAATCTGATTCTGGCGTTGCAATTCGGTGTAGATCTGCTGGAGCTGCGGGATCTGTTCAAATTGCTGGGCGATCTCGGTTTCCACCTGTTGCAGACTGGTCAGTTGAGCGTTCTGCACTGCCAGTTCCACCTGGGTTTGTAACACCTGTTGCAATAGGACGTCCTGCAGAGGGGCCGTGGTTTGGGTGGTGGTGGGAGCTGGATCTGCACTTCTGGGAAATGACTCCTGACCCACCTGAGTTGATCCCACCTGGCTTAACGGCTCTCCCCCCAAAGAATCCTGCAGAATCGGCAGCGGCACAGAAGCGGATTGGGAAGGGATCGGAACGGCCGTAGCATCCAGTGATAAGTTCTCTCCTAACACCTTTCTGGCGCGTTCCTGCAAGAGACCCAAGATCTGATCCCGGTTTGCCTGTAATTCCTGCACGGTGGGGTAACTGTCACGGAAGCGAGTGCGTTCCAGGGCTAAAGTCAACTCGGCTTCCTGAAGTTGCGTGACCAGGGTTTGGTAAGCGGCATCACGGCCCAGTTGTGACTCTTCCATAAACTCATCAGGATTCTGACCCAGTTGACTGAGAAGAACATCCTCCCGCTGGCGAGTGCGATTAATATCCACCTGACTCTGTTGCACCTGGCCGCGAAGACCCTGCCGCACATCAACCAGAGACTGGCCCACCGTATTGGGATCTACCAGGCTGTTGGGCTTCGCGAAACTGACGAATAGCACTGGTCGACTGCTCCAGCGACTGTCTTGCCTCCGGCAATTGTTCTTCGATAAAGGCAATCGCGCTGCTGGCCTGAGACCGCTGACTTTCTAAGCTGTACTCCACATAGGTTTCCCCCAGAACATCGAGCACCGCCTTGATCCGCTCAGGATTGGTGTCAATGTAGGAAACCCCTAGGACGTCCGCGTTCCCGATCTGGCGAATGGTCAGGCTGGGTAGTACATCAGCAGCTGTGGTGTCCTGAAACTCAGGAGGAAGTTTGTCCATAGCCTCATCTACCAGCGAGCGACTGCGCAGGATCTCGATCTCGGTGGAAAGATTTCGGGTGAGGGTGGCCGCCTGACCTTCATCCAAAACTGGCAGATTGGCCAGCCGATCCAGCAGGATCAGAGTCTGGGCCTGGAAACGAGGGACTTGGGAATTGGTATAGCCGAAAACTGCTGCAAAGGTGGCTGCTGCTGTGATCAGGGCCGGGAGCCAGCGGCGTTGCACCACCGCCCAGATATCCATCTCTGCCCCGTAATAGGGAGGGGCACTGAGGAGTTGATCGGGTGAGAGGGCATCAACAGAGGTGGAGGAGGTTTGCATGGCTGGCGGATCCAGTAGACAGGAAAGAATGCGGGCTAATCAAAGACACGGAGTAGCAGTAACAGCGGGCTAAGGGGGCTGACGATCACATCCAGGGTATCCGCGGTTTGGGCCAGGACCGAGGGATTGACCACCACAACATCGGTGTTTCTCAGGGTGGGGTTGGTCTCTTCGTTCAAGTTTTGCGACAGATCCAGGGCAAACTCCCGCTGGATCACCGTGCCATTGGGTTTCAGACGGATGAGTTCCACCGAGAGATCATCGGCGCGACTGTTTAACCCTCCCGCCGCCAGAATGGCCTGATTTAAAGGGGTATTCGGGGGCAGATCCAGTGCTCCAGGACGTCGGACTTCCCCCACCACATTCACGGTGATCTGAGTCGGAGAAAGATTGGCGGAGGCCAGTTCAATCGCTTCAGTGGTAGCCACTTCCAGGGCCGTGGGCACAAAAATCGAGTCGCCATCAAACAGCAGCAGATCCTGCTCCAGATCCCCCTCCTGAATTAGATCCCAAAGGTTGACCGTGAAACTTTGAGGAGGACCGCCATTGGGTTGCGGACGGCGTACCTGCACGCGACGAATATCCGCCAGTTCTGTGATCCCGCCAGCTCCTTGCAGGATCTGGGTGACTGAGGGTATGGGGACCCGTAGCGAAGATGCCGTGCTTGCCCCTACCTCTCCCACGGTTACACTTCCAGCCCCCACCGTCAGTGTGTAGGCTCCAGGACGGTTGACTTCTCCCACCACCGCGATCCGCAGGGGACGGGCTGCAACCAGGCTGACATCCACAAGTGGGCGCTCCAAAAGGGCGGAGAGCTGAAAGGTTAATTCATCATCCAGCTGGTTCAGGGTCTTACCTTCTACCTGCAGGGTGCCGATCAGGGGCACGGTTAAAGATCCATCCAGGAGCACCTGTCGTTCCACACTTAATTCTGGTGTGTTGAAGACACTGATCTGGATCTGATCCCCTGGACCGAGAAGATAGCGGGTGCGATCAAAGGCAGAAGGAGGCGGGAAATCCAGTCGTGGTGTAGGTTGCGGTAGCTGAGGTTGGGCATGGGCCAAGGATCCGCTCCAGGTCATGAGCAGAAGCACCCCTGTCCCCACCATTCGTAAACGGGAGTTCCCTTTTGCCAACACCTCACACCGCCTGGCATCTATGCCAGCAAACGTCTGGGCTAAAGTTTAGCGGATCTACAGTTGTCGCGCCACGTACTCTTCAATCGGGAGCCCATTCAAGCTCTATCCGAAGCTACAATACTCTAAATTCTAGAGATAAAGATCTTCACTGATCTTAAGCCTTCTATCTCTTTGACAAAAAAGCTGTATTTAGTGTTCTTAAAATTCATCTACCCCCATCCCTAGTAGGGGATTGATCAACTTCTTGACCTCATTTAGGAGGGTGGTCGCAAGGCTGATTTCTTTCGGATATACTCCAATGCGGTTGTTTCATTTTTTGCCCATGGATTTCCCGGGACCAGAGCAATTCTCAAAAGCATTGCACTATCTTGGGCAGTCGTGGCTGGTCCCCAATTCTGTGGGACTGGGACTGATTGGTTCTCTGGGGTTGAGTGGATGGGCAGAGGCCTCTCCCATTGCTTCTCCAACGACAACTCGCTCTCCCTGGATCAGCTGGCAGGGATCCCTGAAACCGGAGGCTGTGAGTCGTCGGTCGCACTGGCAGACCTATTCTTATCAGGCGGGGGAAGCCTGGAGAGGGGAGAGCTCAGCTGTTGTCGCAGCTTCCGATCCGAAAAACTTGCAACATCCAGATCTTGAAGATCTGCAGGCCCTGTTTGCCACCATTCACGAAAAAGCAGTGGCTGCAGGAGCCTTGCAGTCGGCAGCCATCGATCCAGCTCTCAATCAGGAACAGGCGCGTCTGGATCATTTACTCACCCAATTGCGGCAGCAGGAAGCAGAACGTCAGTCTCCGGTGCTTGTGGCCAGCGCTTCTCCGTCGCCTGACCCCCTCTGGACTACGGTTCCCCACTCTCCAAGCGCAGAGGTCGATCCTGTAGTCCAACCCCTTCCTCCGCAGCAGGTGACAGATCCCCAACCACCCCAGATCCAGGCTCCCAGTGCAGTGAACCGCGAACGGGCGCGCCTGGAGCAGGTGCTGGCGGAGCTACGGCAGGAGAAATCACCAACCTCCCCACCGCAAGCGGCTCCTCCGGTAGAGATCTCCTCCCCAGTGGTACAAAGGTCAGATCCAGCCCAGCCTCTGGCTCCCCGTGAAGATGGAACCGTGATCCTCACTCCCTCGCTAGAGCAAACGCAACCATTGGAGTTACTCACCGAGCCGCTTTTTACGGCTCCTCCGCTGTCGGATCTGCCTTCCTCGATCACCGATGTGCCGGAAACCCAGGATCAGCTGTTGCAACCCCAGCCCTTTTTGGGGCAGTTGGGGGATAGTGATGTTTTGCCCCCATTACGCCGCGATACTCTGATCCCGTTTCCAGAAACGGTGGCGATTCTGCCCCCTGAGCCGGAAGTGGAGGAGGATACTTCACTCTCGCCACTGCAACGCCCCATGACCAGCCTCTTTGGGTTTGAGACCGCCAGTTCTCTGCATCAGGGGGAAGTGATCCTCAAGATTGGAGCCAATACCTTTGGCAATCCTCAGGATTTCCGTACCGTATTGTTTGATCAAGACAACCGCAGCAACGATATTCGTCTGGGGTTTGATGTCGGCCTGACGGATCAGCTGCAGTTCAGTTTGGGGGCCGAGGGCAAGGATGACACTATCTTTGCCAATATCTTTGCGGAAGAAAGTGGGGTCTCGTTTATTTATCAGGGGATCCCGGCCCAGCTGAAGTGGCGGGTGCATGAGGGGGAGACGCTGAGTACAGCGGTGGTGCTGGGGGCGCAGTTCGCGGCTAATACCGTGCCTGGGCGGATTGATAACCAGGCCTTGAGTACCGATCCTGCTTCGCGGAAGCTGATCTTGACCACGGATCGGAGTGTGAGCAATGCGCTGCTGGCAGAAGATAGTTCCATCTACTACAGCTTGGCAGTGCCGATCTCCTATCAAATGACGCCACGGATCCGTTTCCATGCCAACCCGCAGGTGAGTGTGTTTCCGGATCGGATCCCGGTCACCAATGTGCAGGGGGATGCAGCCTCGCTGGTGGATGCTGACGTGGGCTTTGATGGGGAAACCCTGGACTATTTTGGCACCGTTGTAGGCTGGGACTGGGGCTGGATTACGATGTCAATGAGCTGTTTAAGTTCTCCGCAGATATCACCCCGATCCTGTCGGGGAACAATATGCTGGCGGATGGCGGGGAAAATTCCCTGTTTGTGCCCCAAACGGTCTTTAATGCAGGGGTGCGCTGGAGTCCCAATAGCCGTCTGGGGGTGAATCTTTACCTTACGAATCGCTTTGGCCCCACCACTGCTTCTCCCGCCAATCTCCTGGCTCAGGTGGGGGGAGACACGGGGATCGGTCTGGATTTCCTCTATCTACCGGATCTGCTGGGCACCTATGAAATTGAAAAGCGGGATACCTATCCGGAGGCGGCTAGTTTCCTCTCGGGGTTGAGCAGTTTTCCCAGCACGACGCTACCGCTGGATGGTGTGATCTATGAGGTGGCCTATGGCACCAATGAGCGGTTTACCCAGACAGCTCGCTTTGGCGTTCTCGATGATCTGGAGATGGTGGCCTACTTCGATACGGTGGGCAATGACACCTTTCCCCGCGAGGGAGCGTTAATGGGACGGCTAGCCCTACAACGGGATCGGGGACGGGCGGGGGTGACCGGGGCGCTGGCTTTGGGATTGCTGGGATTTGAGGGTACGGATGGGGCGACGGATGTGGCCCTTTACGCGGAGTTGCCTCTGGGTTACCGCGCCCGCTCCTACAATTACAGTCTGGGCTTCATCCCCAAGATCCTGGTGCCCACTCAGGCGTCCGGGCGGGGCAATACCCTGGGCGTGACTGTGGATGGACGCCTCAACCTGAGCCAGAATACGCAGCTGCTGGGATCGTTTACCCCCATTCTCTCGGGGGATAATCAGTTGCGGGCGGGGAAAGTGGGGGAGCGGGCCCTGGGGTTGGAGAATGACGTGAGTGTGTCGCTTTACAGCCTGGGGGTGCGGCAACTCTTTGCCACCGAGAATTCTCTCTATGCTCTTGATCTCTTTGTGGGCAACAGTGCGGGGACCTATGGTCAGCAGGGATTGCTGAGCCTCCCCAATCAGGAAAATCAGGTGGGGGTGCGTCTGAATGTCCTGAACGGAACCCCTACCCAAGTTTATCAGCCGCCGGGAGCAGAGTAGATCATGATCATGAGGGCTGGTAACCGCCGGATCTGGAAATCTTGCCTGGCTGGCGCCCTGCTGGGACTGAGTCTGGTCGTGGCCCCCGTGCGAGCAGAGAGCAATGTGGTGGATCTGGTGGTCGCCGCTATTGCTGCCGGGGAAGCGGAAGACTGGGGGCAGGCTGTGGATCTGTATCGGCAAGCCCTGGAGCTGGAACCCAATAATGCGGGCTTGCACAATAACCTGGGGGTGGTGCTGCGACGCCAGGGGGATCTGTCCACCGCCATCGCTGCTTATCGGCGGGCAACCGAACTGGATCCAAATCTGAGTGCGGCCTACGTAAACCTGGGACTGGCTCTGTTGCTGGAGCAGCGTTGGTCAGAAGCGCTAACGGCGTTGCAGACGGCGGCTGATCAAATTCCTGATGAGGCCACCCTGCTTTTTTATCAGGGGATTGCCTTCGAAAACCTGGAGAACTGGCCTGCCGCCATTGACGCCTACAATACTTATCTGCTGGAAAGTCCGGATGCCCTGGGGCATTATCGTCTGGCCATTGTCTACTGGCAGGCGGGAGATCCGCAGCAGGCCGTGGAATTGTTTCGGCGGGCGGCTCGCCTAGAGGCGGAGGTGGGTCTCTACAGCTCGGAAGCCGGAAGGGCGCTGGCGCTGCTGGGCCAATGGCAGGATGCGGCCATTCTGCTAGAGCGGTTGCCGGAGCGATGGATGGATCCTGCTGATTTCTGATCCTGGCTCGGATTGCCTACCATCTGGACCGGGTAGATCTGGCGGATCAAGCTCTCAAGCGAGCTCTGGCTCTTACCTCCATAGGTGCTGCTGATGAAGCCCTGAACCCTGCCCTGTTGAATGATATGGGGGTGGTGGAAGGGGAGCAACAAAACCTGGAGCTGGCCACTCAGTTTTTAGAGGCCGCGGTGGCCCAACTGGAAAGCCAGAACTCTGATCCTGCAGTGGCCGCGGTGGCCAATACCAATCTGGCGGATCTTTACATTGCCCAGGCAAACTGGGATCAGGCCCTGATCCGCGCTCAGCTTGCCCTGGAGTGGGATCCGGATCTGGCCCAGGCCCACAACACCCTGGCGGCGGTGCTGCTGCAGCAACGGCAATTGCAGACGGCGACTCGTCACTGGCAAGAGGCCACCCAGCGGGATCCCAACTACTGGCAGGCGCACCGCAACCTAGCTCTGGCCTATGCCCTGAACGGAGAGCAGCAGCTGGCGACGCAACAGATGCAACTGGCAATGGAAAAAGCTCCCACCATGGACATCGTGGAACAGTTGAATCAGGAGTTGCGCCGTCTGCCGGAAGTCGCTCCCTTTGAGCCGGATCAAGAGAATCTCGATCTCGAAGGAGGCTAGAGAACTCCAGAGTGCCAATGCCCGTTCAGCCCCAGGGCTGCTAGCATGGGAAACATCCATTGTGACGTCCTTGCATCGACGCACCGCTGTACCCATTCTTCGGGGTTGGTCATGAGTTCCCCCCTTGTTTCTGAACAGTCCTCCTCTCCTGTCCAGGGGAAATCTCCGCTAACGGTGGCAGGCTTAGACCGCCAGATGCTAGTGATCCTGGATTTTGGTTCCCAGTACTCGGAACTGATCGCCCGCCGGATTCGCGAGACCCAGGTCTACTCTGAGGTTCTCTCCTACCAGACCACGGTTGAGCAGCTGCGCCAGCTCTCCCCCAAAGGGATCATTCTCTCGGGAGGACCCAACTCGGTTTATGACGAGTACTCGCCTCTCTGTGATCCGCAGATCTGGGAGTTGGGGATCCCGGTACTGGGAGTCTGCTACGGCATGCAGCTGATGGTCCAGCAGTTGGGTGGACGGGTGGAGCGGGCCGAGAAGGCGGAATACGGTCAGGCGGCCATCTCCATCCAGGATCCGACGGATCTGCTGACCAATGTTGAAAATGGCAGCATTATGTGGATGAGTCATGGTGACTCTGTTATCCACCTGCCTCCTGGATTTGAAGTCTTGGCATCTACTGAAAACACGCCCTGTGCGGCAGTAGCAGATCACCAGCGTCATCTTTACGGCGTGCAATTCCACCCAGAAGTGGTGCATTCTCAGGGGGGGCAGGCGCTGCTGCGCAATTTTGTTTATCACATCTGCCAGTGTGAACCCACCTGGACCACGGCGGCTTTTGTGGAGGAAACGCTGCGGGAAGTGCGGGCCAGGGTGGGAGACAAGAAAGTGTTGCTGGCCCTGTCGGGGGGTGTGGACAGTTCCACGCTGGCCTTTTTGCTGCACCGGGCGATTGGGGATCAGCTGGTCTGTGTCTTTATTGATCAGGGCTTCATGCGCAAAGGGGAGCCAGAGCGGTTATTGAAGCTCTTCCAGGAGCAATTTCATATTCCGGTCCACTACGCCAATGCCCGAGAGCGCTTTTTGCAACAACTGCAGGGGGTGGTGGATCCGGAGGAAAAACGCAAGCGCATTGGCCGTGAATTTATCCATGTGTTTGAAGAAGAGTCGCAGCGGCTAGGCCCCTTTGACTACCTGGCCCAGGGCACTTTATATCCGGATGTGATTGAATCTGCCAATACCAATATTGATCCCAAGACAGGGGAGCGGATCGCCGTCAAAATCAAAAGCCACCACAACGTGGGCGGGCTGCCGGAAAACCTGCGCTTTAAGCTGGTGGAGCCCCTGCGCAAGCTATTTAAGGATGAAGTGCGGCAGGTGGGGCGCTCTCTGGGGTTGCCGGAAGAGATTGTGATGCGTCACCCCTTCCCCGGTCCTGGGCTGGCGATTCGGATTATTGGTGAGGTGACCCCAGAGCGCCTCAATATTCTGCGGGATGCGGATCTGATTGTGCGGCAGGAGATCAACCGTTCCGGTCTGTATGCGGATCTGTGGCAGGCCTTTGCGGTGCTGCTGCCGGATGTGCGCTCTGTAGGGGTGATGGGGGATAAGCGCACCTATGCTTACCCGATTGTTTTACGACTGGTGCGCAGCGAAGATGGCATGACTGCCGATTGGGCGCGGGTGCCCTTTGATCTGCTGGCGATCATCTCCAACCGGATTGTGAATGAAGTGCCAGGGATCAATCGGGTGGTTTACGACATCACCTCCAAACCTCCCGGTACGATTGAGTGGGAATAGAGACTAACGCACTTCCCATGCATAACGGATCTGCTTCTGTGCCACGTCTGCATCGCCCGCCTCTAGGAACCCGTGATCTCCTGCCACCGGATGTCATGCAAAAGCAGTGGGTGGAGGCCTGTTTAAGTGAAGTCTTTCAGTCCTGGGGATATCAGCGCGTGATCACTCCCACATTGGAGCACCTCTCCACTCTGACGGCAGGGGAATCGATTCTACCGGAGGCGGTGTTGCAGGTGCGAGATGCCGAAGGGGTGATTTATGGCCTGCGCCCCGAATTTACGGCATCCATTGTGCGCGCGGCTGCCACACGGATGGCCCATTCCCCCATGCCACTGCGGTTATTCTACCTGGGCAGTGTGTTTCGCAACGCCCAACGGGAACAGGAGTTTTTTCAGGCGGGGGTGGAGCTGATCGGGGCCGGGACCTGGCAGGCGGATGCCGAAACCCTCTTGTTACTAACCCGGTGTTTGCAAACCCTGCAGGTGGATCCCTGGCAGTTGATCATCGGGGATGTGGGGGTGACCCAAAGTTTGCTGGGGTTGCTTTCCCCCACCGGACGGGATGTGATCCGGCAGGCGATTACCCAACTGGATCAGGTGGGGCTGGAGACAGCTCCCCTGAGTGAGACGGATCGGCAGATTGGGTTGCAGATCCTGGAATTACGGGGACAACCGGCCACAGTTTTCCAGCGCCTGGCGGAGCTGCCTTTGCCCAGTTCCCAATGGGAGCGAATTCGGGATCTGGAGAAGGTGTGCACCCTCCTAGAACAGCAGCAGGTAGAGCTGGTGGTGGATCTGAGCCTGCTTCAGAGTTTCACCAACTACACGGGGCTGATCTTTCAGGCGGTCTCGGGCCAGGAGGTGATCGGGTTGGGAGGTCGCTATGATCAGCTGTTCTCTATCTATAGCCCTACCCAGGAGCATCAGCCTGGCATTGGGTTTACCCTGCTGCTGGAACGGTTACAACGGGTTCTGGTGCAAACAGGTCAGCTTCCCCACCGTGCCATGAGCCTGCATCTGGTCGTCCCCAGTGACGCCACTGCCCTGCCCGCCAGCCTGGAGTTTGCCCAGCAACGGCGGCAACAGTTTCCCCACACCGGAGTGGAGTTAGAACTGCTGGGGCGTACCCCTCAAGAAGTCGAGGAGTATGCCCGTCAGCGCCAGATTGACATCATTACCTGGGTCCAGAGTGATGGATCTTTTCACTCGGTTCCGGCAGATAGTTATCTTCTAACTTAACGGGCCAGGTAGGGACGCGGATCGACCGCAGCTCCCCCTCCGGGACGCACCTCGAAGTGGAGATGGGGTCCAGTGCTCCAGCCGGTGCTCCCACGGGTCATGATGGTTTGCCCCTGATGCACCCATTGCCCCACCTGCACATAGAGCTGCTGGCCGTGGGCATAGCGGGTGACCAGCCCATTGGGGTGGCGAATATCGATGCGGTTGCCGTAGCCATCCCGTCCAAAGCCTGCAAAGATCACTTCTCCTTCCATCACGGCCACAATCGGGGATCCGGAAGGTCCAGGAATATCGACTCCAGCGTGCATGCGTCCCTGCCGCCAGCCAAAACCAGAGGTGATCTGACCACTGACAGGCCAGATAAAACCACTGGAACGGGGAGCGGGGGGAGGGGTCGTGACGGCTGGAGCCTCTGCTGAGACTGGAGGTTCTACAGGGGGGAGATTCAGGGTAGGCCGGGGAGCGGGGGCAGGGAGAGAAGGTTCTGCTGCCTGGGGGGTAAATTGCAGCTGTGGATCGGGGAGAGGAGGCGGCATCTCCACCGGCGGCAGATCCAGGGTGGGTTGGGGTTGAGCGCGACTAGTTGGGGGATCGGATCGGGGATCGCTTGAGCAGATGGGCTGAGGGGATCTTCAGTCTGGACACCGGTGGGGGGAAGCGAGGCTGTGACGCTGGGGGCGGGGC
>JAAUUJ010000090.1 GCA_012030715.1 Synechococcaceae cyanobacterium SM2_3_1
TTCTGGCTGGCTGGAATTTCAATCCGGCTGGGAACGTTACCAGATTCTGGATGCCCGCAAAGCAATTTGGGGATCTGTCTATCAGTCGCCCCTGGGCCTACAATGGCCACCCCCGACCCGCTGCGTTCAGTGCTTCTGCTCTAGAGTAGCTAAACGCACTTTCCTCAGCAGATTTGAGTGGTATTCTCACTCTCTGGGAATATCCCAGCCCAAGATCTGGGATCCCTGCGCTTTGGGGATCCCTTTTTGCCTTTTTTTACCCCTGGCTTTTATGGCCCACCATACGCTGAAAGCAACCTGTGAGACTGTTCACCTGGGTGGCTTTTCTCCCCACCTGCCCCCTGCATTGATATTGCAGTCGGGAGATACCCTGGAGGTGGAAACCTTCACAGGCTTTAAGATTCACGATCACTCCCCCCCTCACTTTCGCACGGCTGAGTTCACACGCATTTGTCGGGAGCTGGCCCCAGAACGGAGGGTAGGGCCCGGTCCCCATTTGCTCACAGGACCGATTGGGGTGGAGGGGGCGTCGCCTGGGGATGTGCTGGAAATTCAGTTGGAGGCAATCTGGCCACGGTTGCCTGTTGGATTCAATGCGATTCGGGCGGGCAAAGGATCGCTGCCGGAGCAATTTTCACAGCCCCGATTACGCTTTATCGATCTGGACCTGAAGCAGCAGGTGGCGGAATTTCCGATAGGAAGTGGGATTCGGGTACCTCTGCAGCCCTTTTTTGGGATTTGGGAGTGGCCACTGAAACCGTCTGCTCTTCGATCCCCCGGGGGTTTATGGAGGCAACATGGATAACCGTCATTTGCAGCCCGGATCGCGGCTATTTCTCCCCGTATTTCTGCCGGGAGCACTACTTTCGATCGGCGATGGCCATGCGGCCCAGGGGGATGGCGAGGTGGATGTGACCGCCATCGAAACCTCCATGAATGGGCGGGTGCGGGTGCAGATCCGCCGTGATTTTCAGTTGGCCTCTCCTTTGGTGGAAACCCCCAGTGACTGGATCGTGATGGGATTTGGGGAGACGCTGGATCTGGCTTTTGCCGAGGCCCTGCAGCACCTGATTGCCTTTTTACAAGCCTGGGTGGGGCTGACAGCCGAGGATGCCTATGTACTCTGCAGCTTAGCGGCCCACTTTCACATTACGCAGGCGGTGAACTTACCCCAGAAGGGAGTGCATGGAATGCTGCCCAAACAAATCCTGCCGCGACCGCAGTTAATTTCCTGAGGGAACATGAATGTGTCTGGTCATCCTCACCCTGCAGCAGGCATAATCAGACATGCTTAATTGATTACCTAAAGTTGTGGATGTATGGGGCGAGCTCAAAAGGTTGTTTTAGCCTACTCCGGCGGTGTGGATACCTCTGTTTGTATCCCCTATCTAATGCATGAGTGGGGGGTGGAATCCGTCGTAACGCTGGCGGTGGATCTGGGACAGGGGCAGGAGCTGGAGGCGATCCAGGCCAAAGCCCTGGAGGCCGGGGCGGTGCAATCCCTGGTGCAGGATGCGATTCTCCCTCTGATCACAGACTATGCCTTTCCGGCGATCCAGGCCAACGCTCTCTACGAACATCGCTATCCTCTCTCGACGGCTCTGGCTCGTCCCCTGATTGCCAAATTGCTGGTGCAGGTGGCAGAAGAAGTAGGAGCCGATGCGGTGGCCCATGGCTGTACGGGAAAAGGCAATGATCAGGTGCGCTTTGATTTGGCCATTGCCGCCCTCAATCCCCGCCTCAAGGTGCTGGCACCGGCGCGGGAATGGGGGATGAGCCGGGAAGAAACCATTGCCTACGGGGAAAAGTACGGCATTCCGGTCCCGGTGAAAAAATCCAGTCCCTACAGCATTGATCTGAATATTCTGGGTCGCAGTGCTGAAGCTGGGGAACTGGAGGATGCCAACCGTGAACCGCCTGAAGAGGTGTATGCCCTCACCCGCAGCATTGCTGAGACCCCAGATCAACCCACCTACGTAGAGATTGAGTTTGAGCAGGGGGTGCCGGTGGGTCTGGAGGGGCAACGCCTGGATCCCAAAAGCTTGCTGGAACGCTTGAACCAGCTGGCCGGGGAGAATGGCGTGGGCCGCATCGACATGATTGAGAATCGGCTGGTGGGGATCAAATCCCGTGAAATTTATGAATGCCCTGCCCTGATCACTCTGATCCTGGCCCACCGCGAACTGGAAAGTTTGACCCTGCCCCGCGAGGTGGCCCACTACAAACTGGGGATCGAAACCACCTACAGCCAGCTGGTGTACAACGGTCTCTGGTATTCACCCCTGCGCCAGGCTCTGGATGGGTTTGTGAAAGCTACTCAGGATCATGTAACGGGAAAGGTGCGCATGAAGCTCTACAAGGGGCAGGCCGTCTGTGGGGGCCGCCAATCCCCCTACTCCCTCTATGATGCGGCTCTGGCCACCTATGGGCAGGAGGATGCCTTTGATCACCGGGCGGCGGAAGGGTTTATTTATGTCTGGGGGCTGCCCACCCGCACTTGGTCCCGTCTGCAGAGTCAGGGCTAAAGGGATCAGGACTGGCGGGGCCGGATCTGGTAGCGGTTGTTGGCAATCTGGACCTCATAGGAGATGAGGGGGGTTTCTGCTGGGCCATTCACCACCGTTCCATCAGCAGCAAAGGCAGAGGCATGGCAGGGGCAGATAAATTGTTGTTCCTCTTGAACCCAGTCCACGACACAGTTGGCATGGGTGCAGAAGGGACTGACACCGATCAACTCATTGGTCTCTGTGTTGCGCACAATCAGGACTTTATCCGTCAGCACCTTGCCCTGCGTTTCCACCAGATCGGCAGGTCCCACAATGGTTTCAAACTCATCAGATCCCTCTTGGGCTTCTGACCTTTGGCCGCGAGCTATCCAGAAACTCCCAAAGGCAGAGGAAACGGCAGCCGTAGTGAGAAGCAAACGCCGCCGGGTCAACATCCAGGTCCAGGTCATGGGGGGATCTCCTGCAAGGTATTCAAGGGGAAATAATGAATTGGCCCATGTCATACAGCAAGAGACTGACTGGACCTCAGTTGTGTTCCTGTCGCTGCCACCAGGGTTGCTGGAGGACTGGCCATCGGCGCCGGGATTGTTCCAGGATCCTCTGGGCAATTGTTTCTGGGTCTCCCACCCCGTTGATCTGCCAGAGGGGTTCCTCGGGTTGAGGATCTTCAAAAGCCCGCAGTTGACTGGAGAGCAGCTCGGGTCCAAAAAAGTGTTGTCGTCCCTGTAAAGGTTGGTCCTGCTGCATGCGGCGAATATTGCTGGTGGGGTGACGCCGATCCGCTTCCAGAAAATCACAATCTAAATGGGCCGCCAGACGACGACCCACCGTGGACTTGCCGGAACCTGCCACTCCCATGACGATCCAGACCAGAGGATAAGGAGTCATAGGAACAGGGGTAGCCAGATCTAAGGAGTTTGGGTGGTGAAGGAACTGACCTCCAGCACCGGACCCACCTGAGCGGCAGTGAGCATCTCCGGCTTCAGCTGTCCGGTGATCACCACTTCATAGCCTTCCTGCAATAGCTCCTGAGGGGCACGGAAGAGGGCGTAGGTTTTCTCCTCTGGGGTTTTTAGCACCCAAACGCCCCCCTCTAGATCCAGAAACTCAATCGTGCCACTGAACTGCGTCATCATCGCACCGTCAGGGCTGTGGAGTTCGACTGGGATGGGAGACTCGACTGGGCGGCCAGGTAAGCCAGCCAGAGGGAGACCAAGCCATTGAGCACCAAGAAGCTGCGCCCAAACCAGGCAGCAGATCCAAACCATAGAACCCCCTCATAAAAGACGGTACCCGCCAGCAACAGATGCGAAGCCATACCCAGAGACACCCCAATTGCCAGCCAGCGTAACTGCTTGTGGCCCAGGAAGAACACCACCAGCGCCAATGGGATCAGGGCACTGGCAAAGATCGGGTTCAGAGCTGCGGTTTGAGCGAGGGCAGTGCCCACCTCCGGCAGTGAGCTACCCAGGACCTGCAGCGGCCAGCGGGGGAAGCCCGTGATCGCCAGACCTGGCAGCACAAATAAACCCGAGCTGCCCAGTACCAGACCCGCCAGCATCGGCAGAGACAGGCCAAACCGCTTGGGAGCCAGCCACCAGCGAATGATCACCAGGAGGATGTAGCCACCAATCACCATAATCAGTTTGGGGATCAGGGCAATAGCACCACCATCCAGCCAGAAGCGAGGGTTCAAATAGCCGTTCTGGGCCAGGTACTGGACAAAGTCCTTGAGCCAGAGCATGAAAGGATTTTCCTGCTCCTGACCACTGGCCCGCGCCAAAGCCTGCTGCGCATTCAGACGGCCTGCCCCGAAGTAGTTCAGTTTGTCGTCAGCGACGGGGGTGGCGGAGCGCTTCAGCACCTTCTCCACTTCATCTGGATCGGTAATGCCCTGGGACTGGATCAGAGCTGCCACCCCGGCCACATGCGGAGAGGCCATGCTGGTGCCCTGGAAGAAGGCAAACTCCGGCTGACGAGGATTGCGACGGTTGACCGTTTGCTGCAGGATCCCCCATTCTGGATGCTCAGCTGTTTTGGCACCGCCGGGGGCGGAAATATCCACGCCTACCCCGTAGTTGGAGTAGGGAGCTTTCTCTCCGGTAGGACCCAGAGCCGATACCCCGATCACATGAGGATAGCGACCTGGGTAACTGGCCCCATCCGAGTGTTCGTTGCCAGCTGCCGCCACCACGGTCACCCCCTTGTCGTGGGCATAGCGCACCGCCTCCTGGAGCAGCTGAGTGGGCATGCGTCCCCCCAGACTCATGTTGATCACTGTGGCCCCGTGGTCGGCAGCGAAGTGGATCCCTTCCGCAATATCGGCCACACTGCCAAAGCCATTGGCATCCAGGACTCGAATCGGCATGATGCTGGCCTGGTAGGCAATGCCCGCCACCCCCAGACCATTGTTGGTTGACTGGGCCACCGTTCCAGCCACATGGGTGCCGTGACCATGCAGATCCGAGGCATCGGCATCGTCATCCACAAAGTCGTACCCGTCCGCAAACTGGGTTTCTGCCAGATCGGAAACCTGAGTGACCCCAGTATCAATCACGGCCACCGTGACGCCTTCCCCAGCGGTAATATCCCAGGCAGCTGGCATGGCAATGGCCTGGAAGTTCCACTGCTGCGAGAAGAATTGATCATTGGGTTCAAAGGTCGCGGCGTATAAATAGTTGGGTTCGGCATATTCCACTGCCTTCTCAGCGGTTAACTGTTTCAGCAGTCGCCGCGGTGCTCCCCGCTCTTGGGGATCGTAATGAAACTGATAGAGCTCCTCAGTACGGGCATAAGGGCTGGCACTGTTTAACTGCAGTTGCAGGTGATATTTGTGAGCAACCGCCGCCACCTCATGGGGGCTGGCACTGTCAACGAAATTGACAATAATACTTTGGTAAGAGGGTGAAGGTGATCCACAGGCCGTCAGCAGACCTGCCATCAGACAGATTGCTAACAACCCTAACCAGCGTCCAATTCTCATCGTGTGCTTGCCTCAGGCGTCAGACTTGCAACCAGTATGCCTTCTGTTGCAGGGAATGACGAGGCCAGTATTGTTGCTGATGGGAGAAGTGCCACTTGCAGTATCGAGATCCACGCTCCCCCTCCGTGTCAGTCCCGAGGCGGTCATGCTATCACAGGAAGAATTCAACCGCACATCCAGGCCAGGGACGGTGTAGGGTGGTGGGTGTGGAAAATTGGGAACCATGTCTCGGATAGGGCAACAGGACAATGAATATTGTGGGCAGAGTGGTAGGAGGCTGAGATGGAAGCGATCTTGAATATTTTTGCGGCAGTGGGGCTGGTGGTCTGGCCGCTGTTACTCTTCTCGGTGATCTCCGTTGCTCTCATCCTGGAGCGAGCCCAGTTCTGGTGGAAGATCACCCATCGGCAGGAGCAGGTGGTGCAGGAGTGTCTCAGCCTTTATGGCCGCAATCCCCGCGCCGCCCTGTTTAAGTTAGAGCAGAATGCTGATCTGCCCATTGCCCGAATCTTCCTCTCGGGGTTGGAAATGGACAACGCCAGTCCGGAAGATTTTCGCCTGGCATTAGAGACTGCAGTTTCCGCTGAGGTGCCCTTGCTGAAGCGCTTTACCACAGTTTTTGACACCATCATTACCCTCTCGCCTTTCCTGGGTCTGCTGGGCACAGTCACAGGGATCATCACGATTCTCAGCTCGATCCAGCTGGGTAATATTGGCGGTACTGATACCGAGGGCGTCGGGGCAGGGATTGCGGAGGCGCTTTACTCCACCGCCTTTGGTCTGATCGTCGCCATTCCCACGCAGCTGGTTTCCAATGTCTTTCGTTCGCTCTATCTGCGGCAGATGTCTAAGATCCAGGAGTATGGAGGACAGCTGGAACTGCTGCATCGCCAGCGGCTGGAGCATTTTGGCGAAGTTTGAGTATTGCGGCAAATCGCGTGTAAAGGGGTAAGATATGCGGCTTCCAGAGGAGAATTTGCGGCCAGCCGAGATCAACATCGTGCCTCTCATTGATGTGATCTTTTCCATCCTGGTCTTTTTTATTGTCGCCAGTCTGGTGCTGACGCGGGCAGAGTCCCTGGATGTGGATCTACCGGAGGCCAACAATGCCCGGCAGCAGATCCAGCCCGATATCACCATCAGCATTACCAGTGACAATCAGGTTGCTGTCAATAAAGAAGTAGTTCCCATTGATCAGCTGGTGACCAAGGTCGAACAGATCCTCCAAGAGACCACCACTGCCGAGAACGAAAACCAGGAGCGATTGGTGTTGATCAGCGCCGACCTGGCCATCACCCACGGCAAGTTTGTGGAGGTCACGGATGCCTTACGCCGCCTGGAGACGTTTGAGGTCACCTTCGGTATCGCCACCCAATCAGCGGGTTCGTAGGATCTGGTCCAGGAGAACACAGCCGATCCCGAGGAGAGATCCCACCACCACCTGCAAAGGCGTGTGGCCCAGAAGTTCTTTTAAGTAGGGTTCCTGAAACCGATCGCTCTCAAACAGCTCGTCCACCATGCGGTTGATCACACGGGCATGTTTGCCTGCTGCCTGCCGAATGCCAGCGGCGTCGTACATGACGATCAGGGCAAAAACAACCGTGGTGGCAAAAAGCAGACTGTTCCAACCCTCCTGCAACCCCACCCCCATGGCCAGGGCGCTAACCAGAGAAGCATGGGAGCTGGGCATGCCCCCGGTTTGGGTGAGGACCCGAAAATCCAGCTTGCCGGTCCGCAGGTAGAGCAGGAGCAACTTCAATAACTGCGCGGCACCACTGGCCAGCAGAGCGGTCCAGAGAACCTGATTGGCAAGCAACTGCTGCAGCATAGACGAGGGATCCGTAAAGAGAGGGAGGGCAACTGCTGCGGTTCAATGGGTGCGCTGGGTAATAAAGTCAGCGAGGCCCAGCAGGGGTACGCTTGCCTGACCATAGGGGGCCAGCTGTTGTTTGGCAGACTGGATCAGGGCTTCTGCTTTTTGCCGCGACACCTCGATTCCCCAGATACTAGGATACGTGGCTTTGGCCGCCACCACATCCTTGCCCGCGGTTTTGCCCAGCTGTTCACTGGTGGCGGTGACATCGAGAATATCGTCAATGATCTGGAAGGCAAGGCCAATATCATGAGCATAGCCCGTCAGGTTCTGCACCATTTCTGTATCGGCTCCCCCAGCAGTCCTCCCGAAACCACTGAGACCTCCAGCAGAGCACCAGTTTTGTGGGCATGAATAAAATCGAGAGTTTCCAGGGGGATGGGCTTGCCCTCGGATTCCAGATCCACCACCTGTCCCCCCACCAGACCGCTGGCGGCTACGGCTTTCCCCAGGCGACCGATCACCTGCAGCAGGCGGTAGGGATCGACGTTTTGAGTCTCTTCTGCTACTACCTGAAAGGCATAGGCCAGCAGGGCATCTCCCGCCAGAATCGCCATAGCATCGCCAAAAACCTTGTGGTTTGTCAGTTGGCCCCGGCGGTAGTCATCGTTGTCCATGGCGGGGAGGTCGTCATGGATCAGGGACATGGTGTGGATCATTTCCAGGGCACAGGCGGTGGGCAGGGCCTGAGCTGCGTCTCCCCCAGCCAGCTCACAGGCGGCCAGACAGAGGATCGGTCGCAGTCGTTTTCCTCCCGCCAGCAGACTGTAACGCATGGAGTTGTAGAGACTCTCGGGATAGCTCACCGGAAGTGAATCCGACAACGCTTGCTCCACCAGCGCTTTGCGGGCAGACAGGTACGCTTTCAGATTAAAACTTTGGACATCCAAGGCATTCTCCTCAGGGTGCAGGCATCAGGATCCGCTATATAGATTAGCGTGGCGACAGACGCTCCTGACCTTTCTTATCAGAGTGGATCGCCGTATCTTTGAATACAGATAGCCGGGATTGACTCTGGTCTAGTGGTAGAAATTGCCCAGAGCAACCTTCGGATCATGCTGGAGTCTCCCCTGACAGTGGCCGCTGCGCCAGGAACCGACGGCACGGTGCTGGAGTTCCGTCAGGTTTCTTTACAGTTTGAATCGGATGGATATCCCATTGAGATCATCCGCGATGCCACCTTTTCCCTGCGCCGCGCCGAGTTTGTTTCTATTGTGGGTCCCAGTGGTTGTGGCAAAACTTCGCTGCTGCGCATGGTATCTGGGTTACACACCGAGCATGGCGGTGAGATCCGGTTTCAGGGACAACCCATTACTGGGCCGTTGCGGAGTGTTGGCATTGCCTTTCAGAATCCAGTTTTGTTGCCCTGGCGCACCACTCTGCAAAATGTGCTGCTGCCCCTGGAAGTGGTGGAGCCCTTTAAGCGCACCTTCAAGCAACAGCTTCCTCAGCACCAGGCTGCGGCCCGCGAGTTACTGGCCACGGTGGGTTTAGAGGGATTTCTGAAGCGCTATCCCTGGCAGCTGTCGGGGGGGATGAAACAGCGAGCCTCCCTCTGCCGTGCCCTGATCCACCAGCCGGAGATCCTCTTGCTAGATGAGCCGTTTGGGGCGCTGGATGCCTTTACGCGAGAAGACATGTGGGAGATGTTACAACAGTTGTGGCAGCGCACCGCCTGCACCAGTTTGCTGATCACCCATGATCTGCGGGAGGCTGTGTTTCTCTCGGATACGGTGTACGTGATGAGCCCCCGCCCCAGCAGCATCATCTTCTGCCTGCAGGTGGATCTGCCCCGCCCTCGCACCCTGGAGATGTGTTTGTCGGATGAGTTTCACCATCAGGTGGCGGCGATTCGCAAGCATATTCAACGCAGCTATTGAACCAGGGATCGCCTCATGTCCAGATCTGCTCTTATTCGCGCTTTGCGCAGTCGTCCGGCTGCTATTGCTTTGCCCGTGGCTGCCGCGATCCTGCTGCTCCTGATCTGGGAGGGGAGTGTGCATTTGTTTAACATCCCCCAGTTTATTTTGCCAGCTCCCACCGCGATTCTGGGGACGGTGGATGACTACGGTGAGGTGGTGCTGCGGCACGCCCTGCGCACCCTGCTGGCCACTCTGATCGGCTTTGGGGCGGCCCTGGTGGCGGGGATGGGATTGGGGTTTCTGCTGGGATATTCCCGCCTGGCCTACATCACGTTTTACCCTCTTTTGGTGGGATTCAATACCATTCCCAAGGTGGCTCTGGTGCCCCTGCTGGTGATCTGGTTTGGAGTGGGCACGGTGCCTGCGGTGATCACTTCCTTTTGCTGGCCTTCTTTCCGATTGCCGTGAATGTGGCGGTGGGCCTGGATACCGTTGAGCCGGAAATGCAGGATGTGCTGCAGGCGCTGGGGGCCTCGCGGTGGGAGATGTTCCAGAAGGTGGGCTTGCCCCACAGCCTGCCCTACTTTTTTGCTTCCCTTAAGATTGCGATCTCATCCGCCTTTATTGGCACCGTGATCTCAGAAACCGTGGCCTCCAATGGGGGCATTGGCTATGTGATCGTCTCCGCCAGTTCCTCGCTGGATGTGCCGCTGGTGTTTCTAGGGCTGGTGGTCCTGTCGCTGATGGGGATCCTGCTCTACAGCTTTTTGCCTCTCTGGAGCGTTACTTCATCCACTGGGCTCGCTGATCAGAGGCGACGCCAGCGGCGGCCATCGCGGGTAAGCAGTTCCTCAGCGGCGTGGGGTCCCCAGGTTCCGGCTTCATAGCTGTGGACGGCTGGGAGGGGGTACTGCCGTTGCCGCCTTCGATTTCCCAGGCAGACAGGATCGGGGTGACAACTCGCCAGGCGGCTTCCACCTCATCAGAGCGGGTGAAGAGGGTTTGATCCCCCAACATACAGTCCAGCAGCAACCGCTCATAGGCATCAGGAGTGCCCCCAGCAAAGGTGGTGCCGTAGCGGAAGTCCATATCCACCGAGCGGGTGCGGATCTCGGGGCCCGGGACTTTGGCCTCGAAGCGCAGGGAGATGCCCTCATTGGGCTGGATCCGCAGGGCGAGAATGTTGGGACTAACCTCATGGGCCACGGTGGGGAAGAGGGAGAGGGGTACCTGTCGGAAGAAGATCGCCACCTCGGACACCTTCTTGGGTAGACGCTTCCCCGTGCGCAGATAGAAGGGCACCCCCTGCCAGCGCCAGGTATCGCATTCCAGTTTCAGGGCTACATAGGTGGGGGTGGTGGAATGAGGATTAACATTGGGTTCCTCCAGGTACCCCGGTACCCCCTTGCCCCCCATCCAGCCTGTAGCGTACTGAGCCCGAATCGAAGCATTGGCAATATTGCGAACATCGGCAATGCGGGTGGCCTGCAGGATCTTGGTTTTCTCGTCCCGTACTCCATCACTGCCCAGGCTGACGGGGGGTTCCATGGCGGTGAGGCAGTAGATCTGCATCAGGTGGTTTTGCACCATATCCCGCAGGGCACCGGAGGAATCGTAGTACCCGGCTCGATCCTCCACCCCCACGGTTTCGGCCACCGAGATCTGGATGTGATCGATGTAGTTACGGTTCCAGAGGGGCTCGAAAATGGCGTTGGCAAAGCGAAAGACCAGCAGGTTTTGGACTGTCTCTTTGCCCAGGTAGTGATCGATGCGATAGATCTGCTCCTCTTTACACACCTGCTGCACAATCCGGTTCAGTTCCTGGGCCGAGGTGAGATCATGCCCAAAGGGTTTTTCGATCACCACGCGGGTCTTTTCAGGATCTGTCAGCATGCCAGCGGCCCCCAGTCGCTGAACAGCCTCGGCATAGAAGTCTGGAGATACAGCCAGATAAAAGATGCGGTTCCCGCGGGTGGCGCGCTCCTGATCCAGCTGGGTGAGCATTTCGTTTAATGCGCGGTAGGCATCGGGATTATTAATATCCAGACGGCAGAAGAAAAGACGGCTAGCAAAGTCTTCCCAGGCTGCTTCGGGTCCCAGATCGGCAGGGCAAACTCCTGCATGGCCGCCCGCATTTTCTCCCGATAGGTTTCATGACTCCAGTCACGGCGGGCCACTCCCACCAGAGTGAACTCGGGGGGCAAGCGTCGTTTTAAAAAGAGGCGGTAGTAGGAGGGGATCAACTTGCGAGCCGCCAGATCTCCAGATGCGCCAAATTGCACGAGAATGCAGGGACCTGGGGTCCGTTCTTGACTGAGCCCAACGCGCAGAGGATTCTGAGTCAGCAGCATGAAGAGTTCACCCTAAAAAGAAAAAGAAACGACTGATAGCTACGCCTGGATTGAGAACAAAAACTGTTCCACTTCCCTGACATTGTCAGGACTTCCAATCACGAGAGGGACCCGTTGGTGGAGGCTCTGGGGTTGCAGGGTCAAGATCCGTTCCCGTCCGGTAGAGGCCAAGCCCCCCGCCTGTTCTACCAGATAAGCCAGGGGAGATGCTTCATACATTAGCCGAAGTTTGCCCTCGGGTTTTTTCAGGGTTCCTGGATAAAGGTAGACGCCTCCCTTCAGAAGAATGCGGTGCACATCCGCCACCAGAGCCCCACTGTAACGAGCACTGCAGCCCTCCTGACGGTGGACATGGCGAATATAGGTCTGCATCGGTTCGGCCCACTGACAGAAGTTACCTTCGTTGACGCTGTAGGTGGATCCCTGCTGAGGAATCTGAATGTGGCTCTGGGAGAGGATGAATTCCCCCAGGCTGGGATCGAGGGTGAAGGCATGCACCCCTTTCCCCAAGGAATAGATGAACTGGGTACTGGGACCATAGAGGATGTAACCTGCCGCCAGTTGTTGTACCCCCGGCTGGAGCAGATCTTGATTCTGGCCTTCATCCAATCCCTCGGCCCGCAGGATTGAGAAGATGGTGCCCACGGTCAGATCTGCATCAATATTGGAGGAGCCGTCCAGGGGATCAAACACCAGAGCATAACGGCTGAGGGCACAGTTTTCTGGCAGACGGGCAGGTTGCTTCATTTCTTCCGAAACCAGACGGCAGACCAGGCCAGTTTGCTCCAGCACGCGGATGAAAGCATTGTTGGCATACTCATCCATCTGTTGCTGCACTTCCCCCTGAATATTGACGGTGCCCGTTACCCCCAGGGTGTCTTCCACCAGGCCAGCCCGACTGAGACGGCGCGCGATCAGCTTTCCGGCCAGGGCAATCCGGGTCATCAGGGCACTGAAGTCCTGGGCATGGGCACTAAATGACTCAAACTGCTGCAGCACATGGCGAGACAGGGTCATGACATCCCGCGACATTTCCTGATCGGCAGTGCTGAGGGGAGGGGAGAGGGGAGAAGAAACCATGAGGAATGAGAAAATATCCTTTTCCCCCTATGCTACGTAGACTGCCTGAAAATACTGTGAAAGCAAGCAGAGTTACAGATTTACTTTAGGAATGCAATAGGCTAGATAAAAGACTTTGGGGTGCTCAGAACTCATGGGGTTGAATTCGCAAGCGCAATACGATGTTGTGATTGTGGGAGGAGGGGTCTCTGGTACTGCTCTCCTTTACGTGCTCTCTGCTTTTACCGATCTCAAGCGGCTGGCCCTGCTGGAAAAGTATGCAGGTGTGGCCACGGTCAATTCCCGCGCCAGCAACAACAGCCAGACGATCCATTGTGGGGATATTGAAACCAATTACTCGCTGCAAAAAGCGCTGACGGTGCGGCGGGCGGCCTCCATGATCACCCATTATGCCAAGCAACTGCCTGCCGCCCAGCGGTCCCAGATTGTGTTTCCCTATTCAAAGATGGTGCTGGGGGTGGGAGCGCGTGAGTGTGATCTGCTCAGACAGCGGTTTGAGGATTTTCGGCCCCACTATCCCGGGTTGAGGCTGCTGGAGAAAGCGGAGATCCAGGCCCTAGAGCCAAAGGTGGTGCAGGGTCAGGGGGGAGCGCGACCGGAAGATCTAGTGGCCCTGGCGGTGACGGGGGAATATTCAGCGGTCAACTATGGGGCTCTGGCCCATTCCTTTCTGGAGATGGCGCAGCAGTCGGATAAACAAATTGATCTGAATCTGCGCACCCAGGTGGTGCGGATCGAGGAAGCGTCTGGGCAGCGCTATGAGGTGATCATGGCGGATCGGCGACTGCGGCGCGGATGGTGGTGGTCTGTGCCGGGGGGCATAGTCTGCTGCTGGCCCATCAGATGGGGCATGGTCTGCACTATTCCTGTTTGCCGATGGCGGGGAGTTTCTATTTCACTCCGGCGGTGCTTAACGGCAAGGTGTACACAGTTCAGAATGACAAATTACCCTTTGCTGCCATTCATGGGGATCCGGATGTGCTGGTGCCAGGCAAGACTCGCTTTGGCCCGACGGCCCTGCCCCTGCCCCTATTAGAGCGCTATAACCCCGGGACACTGTGGGACTTTCTGCGGGTGTTGCGACCGGATACGGCGGTGGCTCGGGTGTTCTGGGATCTATTTAAGGTCAGCGATATTCGTAACTACCTGTTCAAGAATATGGCCTTTGAGATCCCCCGTTTGAATCGGCACCTCTTTCTAAGGATGCCCGCAAAATTGTACCCACGCTGCAGTTAGAGGATCTGGAGTTTGCCCAGGGGTATGGGGGTGTACGACCGCAGCTGATCGATAAGCAACAGCAGCAACTGATTCTGGGGCAGGCCAAGATCAATCCAGGCGGGGGTCTGATTTTTAATGTCACCCCTTCCCCTGGGGCCACCTACTGTCTGGGGAATGCGGAACAGGATGCCCAGATCATTGCCCAACATCTGGGATGTACCTTCTCCCAGACTGCTTTTGAAGCGCAACTGGTGCGGGAGCACGCCGATGTCTCCTGATCATCTGGTGAGACTGCCAGGGCTGGTGCAGGATCAAAAAACTCTATTCAGCCTAAATGCCACTGCAGTGGGGTAGAGGCGGAGGTACTCTCATATCCTTCGACAGTCTGCATCCTGTGCTTACAGAGTAGGTCATCAGTGGTTTTCCTTGATTTCATCTCTTGAGAAGAGTATGATTTTATCATACTGAAATTTTGGATCAGGCTATTCAAACAAGGACTCCCGCATGTCGAAAGAAGCAGATAAGGCAGAGCGTGTAACCATCACCTTGCCACCGGATATGCTAGCCACGATCAAGCGCAAGGTGCAGGACGGAAGATACGGTTCCACCAGTGAAGTGATTCGCGAGGCCATGCGCTATTGGCAGAATCACGAGGAGGAAAGAGAAACTCGTCTTGCACTCATTCGCGCACGCCTGGAACAATCAGCAAACAGTGGGCAGCCTGTCCCGCTCAAGGAGGCGTTCGACAGAATAGAACAGCTGCACCACAGGCGTGACACCGACCAATGAAATCCTATGATGTCAGTCTGACTCCCGACGCCGTTCAGGACCTCATGGATATCTATTTATGGATTGCTGAGAAAAGTGGGCTACCTGAGGTCGCGCTGTCCTACATTGAGTCACTGCGCCGTCAGTGCCAAACCTTAGAAACAGCACCCTACCGCGGACGGCTTCGGGAAGACATCCGGCCAGACTTGCGGATTGTACCGCTTGCAGACAATGCTGTGGCAGCTTTCCAAATTGACGAGACTGCCCAAAGCGTTCTCATCCTCAACATCTTTTACGGAGGAAGGGATTACGAAACTCTCATGGGATCGGATGATACTTAGTCTCAAACCCTAAACCTGAGTCCCTGGAGCCTGCGTTCTCTAGGCGACCAGACGGCCTCAAGCAAAACCGGAAAGCCTTTCGCTTACCTTCAAACTCACCATCAAGTGCATATTGACGAGCAATGGCCAAGGCGACAACGCTGTCTGCGACAGCTGACGCGACAACTAACAATGACACCAACGGTCGCTACATCAGTCGCAAACTGGGTTCTGATCAGGGGGGATCCAGCGAGTTTCTATTACAGGAACAGGAGCAGGCGGTGACGTTTGAGATTGAGGATCAGGGGATCGGGATTCCCGAGGGAGATCTGGAGAGCCTGTTTCAACCTTTCACCGCTATAGTAATGCCGGACAGTTCCCGGGCACAGGTTTGGGTCTGTCGATTGTGCAGCAATGTGTAGAGCTAGATCAGGGCACGATTCAGGACAACAGCCAGGTGGGCAAAGGAACAACCTTTAACATGTCATTACCCTTACGTCCGCTTCTGCCCTGAAGGCTCTGAAAGCTCCTGGTATTGGGGAGGAGAAAAAAGTTCGCAGCCCTCAGGAACTCTTCACGACAGTTTCAGCTCCTGCAAGCTATCGTGATCTCGAACCGGAGTATGGATCTTCTGCCCCACAACGAGGTTGCGATATGTCTGAGATCACTCGCAAAATTCTGTCCTGGTACGGTAGCGACAATCCTGGGACCCTCACCAATCTGTCGCGATTATTGAACAGCGGTTATCTGGGAGGAACGGGTAAGTTGGTGATCCTGCCCGTCGATCAGGGGTTTGAGCATGGCCCCGCCCGCAGTTTTGCCCCCA
This sequence comes from Synechococcaceae cyanobacterium SM2_3_1, assembly GCA_012030715.1. Taxonomy (GTDB): domain Bacteria; phylum Cyanobacteriota; class Cyanobacteriia; order Thermostichales; family Thermostichaceae; genus JAAUUJ01. Next base: position 15,789 of record JAAUUJ010000090.1, read on the forward strand.
ACCCTCCGGCCTATGATCCCCACTATCACTTTCAACTGGCGTTAGAGGCTGGCTGCAATGCCTATGCTGCCCCACTGGGATTTTTAGAGGCAGGGGCTCGGGAGTTTGCCGGTCAGATCCCCTTGATTCTAAAAGTGAATGACCACGATGCCCTTAACAATGAGGCCGATCCAGCCCAGGCGCTCACAGGCAGTGTCGGGGATGCTCTGCGTCTGGGATGTGTGGCCATTGGGTTTACGATTTACCCGGGCTCCTCCCATCGCTTTGAGATGTACGAGCAGATCCGCGCCTATGCCGAGGAGGCCAAGCGCTATGGACTGGCGGTGGTGATCTGGTCTTATCCGCGGGGTTCGGGTCTGAGCGAGCAGGGGGAAACCGCCATTGATGTCTGTGGGTATGCCGCCCACATTGCCGCCCAGCTGGGGCTCACATTATTAAAGTCAAACTGCCCAGTGCCCATATTGAGCAGGAGGCCGCTCGCAAAGTCTATGAAGCTGCCCAGGTGCCCATCAGCACTCTGGCGGATCGGGTGCGGCATGTGCTGCAGTGCGCCTTCGATGGCCGTCGCATTGTGATTTTTTCTGGAGGACCGGCTGCCTCCGATGACGATGTCTACAAAGAAGTGCGGGCGATTCGTGAGGGCGGGGGAAACGGCTCGATTATTGGCCGTAATTCCTTTCAACGGCGCAAAGAGGAGGCCGTGGCTTTTCTGCGCACCCTCATGAAGATCTACGCCGGGGAGCTGGACTGATCCGTAACATTCTCCCGTCGATACTGCCAAGAACTTTGCCAATCCCAAATGATGTGTTCCTGCCTGATGCTGCAAGCATTGATCGGATACTTGCGCGAATTGATCCAGTCCTTGCGCTCCACCAAAGCGTAGTTAAACACGCGATGGCCATGCTCCAACCAGTCAAGCATTTGAGCTTCCTGGCCAAGTCCTGGTTAGCTGGAAGCCCAAGAGTCTCTACTTTCCATCCATGGGGTCGCTGAGAGTTACCAATAGTGTAGATTGGTTAAATGAAGTTGTCTTAAAAACCTTCGTTTTCCAAAACTCGGAGTTGCTTTGCTATGCTCCAAAGGCTGTATGTACACAATTTTAGATGCTTGGAGAATTTTGAGTTTTCGCTTAAGGAAATGTCATCAGCGCTTTTAATTGGAAAAAATGGTGTGGGTAAGTCAACCATTGCTACTTCCCTAGAGCTATTTCAGAGCATTGGTCGAGGTGTCAATAGAGTTGGGCAACTAGTTCAACCCAAAGATTTTCCCCCCAACAGATCTAATGTGCCAATTCGATTTGAGGTGGAGGTACTGCTTAAGAACAAGTTATACAAGTACGTGCTTGCATTGGAATTACCAGTAGGCTTTAGAGAACTTCGAGTGTTTGAAGAACAATTATTAGTTTCGGGAGAGCCAGTTTACTCTAGAAAAGAAGCCCAAGTTACTCTTACTTCACGAAATCGAGAGGCTCAATTCTTAGTAGATTGGCATCTTATTGCTCTTCCAGTGATCCAAGAACAATCAGAAACTGATCCGCTCCGTATTTTCAGAACTTGGCTTGCACGAATGATTATTCTAGCTCCAATTCCGAGCTTGATAACTGGGGACTCTAACGGTGAAACTTTGGAACCGAAGAGAGATGGCTCAAATTTTGGAGAGTGGTTCTCAGGGTTGCTGAGTCGCTATCCTGCTGCTTATAGAGAGATAGACAAATATCTCCAAGCAGTAATGCCTGATATTGGCGATATTCAAAATGAATTAGTTGGCAAAAATTTCAAGAGTATGATCATCGGATTTGAAAAAAATAATACAAACCTGACTGTTGAATTTAAAGATTTGTCTGATGGAGAGAAATGCTTCTTCCTCTGTGCAGTTGTCCTGGCTGCCAACAAATACTACGGTCCACTTTTTTGCTTCTGGGACGAGCCTGATAACTATCTTTCTTTATCAGAGGTTGGACATTTTGTTGTTTCACTACGACGTTCTTTCAAAAATAGTGGGCAACTTTTAGCAACCTCTCACAATGAGGAGGCTATTCGAAAATTCTCGAGTGAAAACACTTTTTTGCTTGATCGGAAAAGCCATCTAGAACCAACTTTGATCCGATCACTGAGTGAAGTATCTATTAGTGGCGATCTCATAGATAGCC
>JAAUUJ010000279.1 GCA_012030715.1 Synechococcaceae cyanobacterium SM2_3_1
CAAGCCTTCGTATGATCGTCCACCGCTGCGCCCACGGGAGCCTGGAGATCCTTCGGGTCCTGCAGGGTGTGGGGTACGCCAGTTCAATGATGCCGGAGTTGGAGGAGCGGGAACTGTCAATGGCGATCTCATTACTGACCCTTCACTTCAAAATAATACAAATGAATTATTGCTAACTCCTTCCACACCAACTCCTGATGCACAAACCGCAGCCAGTGATTTTGGTCTGGATGGCTACTGGGAAAATCGTGCCACCTATCAGGGCCTGAAGGTGATCGTGGGGCAGCGCCTGGAGCTGCTCTCCACCGACTCGATTCCTGTGGCCAGTGACGCCACCTTCGGGATCCGGCCCGGAGACGCCATCACCCCTAACGCAGATGATCTGCAGATCCAGCCGCTACTGCTCTCTAACGAAGCACGGCAGCGCTTGACGATGCGAGATAATCTGGCGGCGGTGCAGGCAACGGCAGTCTATCACTACAGGGCGAACAGTGGTTTGACTCCCGTCGCCTGTCTGGCCACGACGGTTCACCCCGGATCTCCAGGTTCTCTACAGCGCTCCTCGACCTTCAGGAACGGTGCGGATAGCATCAACTTCTTCACAGGGACAGGAACCAATGTCTGGGAGTTTGACCCTCCCTCCAACAATGGCTCAGATTACGAGTCTGGTCCCTTGCATGATGCCCTGCGCAACCTGGCTAACTTTGCGGGTGATCCCGATGGGTCCTATCCTCCTCTGCAAGAAGATAGAGTCATCCACCCCGATCCCTTTATGTCCCGCTTCGGTAACTTCTCAGAGTTACGGCGTGTCATGGATCGCCTGGATGGGGGTACTGCCTATGGGGCTCTCAGTATTGCTGAGCGCACAACCCTGCAAACCTCAGCATGTATGGTGGGGATGCTGGCCTGGAATATTGAGGATCTAGCAGTGGGTAATCGCCCTACAGCTGTCCCTGGAAGTGTTGATCAGGCGATCAGAGAGGATATTGATGATATTCGTGACCGTGGCCCGCAGGGTAACTGGCTGAACAATCCAACCACGGTTCCTAATCGTGTTCGTCAAGCTTACCTGCCTCTGGCTTACATCTTCCCCCGCAGTGCCTTTACTGACGCAGCTGCTAACCCTGGTCGTGTTGCTTTGATGCAGCGGGCACAAGCTGGCGACACGACTCCTTCTTATAATCCAGGAGTTACCTACACCCCTGTAAACCCCGACGCCAGTACGGTGATCCTTAACCCTCGTCCCAATGTGGGAGCCTGGGTTACTCCTACGACAGGGGGAACCTGTACAACAGGCGGACCCAACAGCAATGATTTTGACATGATCCAGGTGGGTGGCACCTGTGTTCGAGTGGCCTTCAAGGATTCAGCCTTTTACGATGGCCGCGAAGCCATGGCAGTCAGAGCCTTGAACATCGATCTGGAGCTGTTGACAAACGAAACCGTAGACAATGACACCTGGTTACCCAGTGGACTGGTGAATGACCTGGTAGAAGGTGGTATTTTTTACGCCTTCCGTGAAGATGCGGTTCGAGAGGATGCCGTTGCCCGTCCCGAGCTTGAGCCTTGGAACAATTATCTCAATGCCTGGAATGCTTCTGCAGCGGATTTGAATGGATGTACTGGAAACAATGGCCGCATCATGAATGCGGGTCAACCTGAACAAATTCCTGGATTCAACATTTGTCAGGACGACAACAATCTATCCGTGCGTGGACCTGGGGCCAGGATTGGTGATCCGCCACTGGATGACAACCTTCAGATCAGTCCCAAGTCGGTTGACTATTATCCTGATCCTGACCGTCGCCCCTACGGTTTCCGACTGCGCCGCGGGGAAGTGATCCAGCGTGGTGGCAGTTTTGCAGATGGTGTTTACGGACTATCTTTCATAACAGATAGCGGTGCTTACATTCAAGGGGACTTTAACCTGCACCAGGAAATCGGGTCAGGAGCAGCTCTAGAAGAGTTTAATGACCCCCTAATCTACGCCGGAGATGGCAGCTACGCTAACTTCTACACTCGCGCTGGAGGAACAGGGGGGCGGAGTGACTTGTTCGCTCGCGCTCTGGAAGATAGCTGGCGCCCTAGTGACATCCTGGCAGACTCTGTCAATATCCTCTCTGAGGATTTTGCGATGGTAGTGTTTGGGATAGCCTATTCCAGGATAATGAATTTGAAGGAGGAGGGAACGAGTACACTCCTCTTACTCGCAATCCGTTGTATGGTTGCGGTGGCGGACTGAATACCTCCTTCGTCAACCAGTCCCTTGCTCAACGGGTGAGTGGCAGCTGGCCAAACGATGATGCCGATGTGGTGCCAATTCAAGCAAATGGGAGTCAGCCCCTTAATACTGCTGGAAGTGGTAACGATTTGAACTTTGCTCGTGAGCCCTTCCGTGACGATGACGGCAGCTTTGTCCAACCCAACGATGCCCGCGACGCGGCGAACGATCTGCCTGGTTTTGGGGAACTGCCGCCACGGATTTCTTCAGAGGGAAATCCTGTAACTGATACCTCCACCTGGAGGTTCCTGGGTCGCACCTTGCAGCAGTGTAATCCACCCACTCCTCCAGGAACGGGTCTGCGAGGACAATACTTCTCCTGTATGGGGAACCAAAATCCTCAGGGTCTTTGGTCGACTGCAGCTCCTGGTCCCGCTACGACTGGCCCTACCGGATCAGTACGTGTATTGGTGACCCCCTTTGAGATTCTCAACCACTGGGGGGCTACCAACAACACTACTGGTTGGCCCAGCAACATCCCAACGGATACGTTCTTCGATACCCCAAACAACAACGACAGATTTGCCGTCCGCTGGAGCGGTCAGATCTATCCGATGTATGCCAACAACAGCACTTACAGGGTGGAATCGGATAACGGCAACCGCTTCTGGATCGGTGGCAGCTTTGGTAATGGATGGACCGGTAGTTCGAGCAGCATTAATCGTACCGATCCCTGTGATATTCCCTTGGATATCACCATCGATTACCACGAAAACACAGGTAGCGAAGGGATCCGTTTAAGGGTTCAACCCACTGGTGGTCCCCAGATCACCTACGACACACGGTACCTAATCCCGTCGCCCGGATCTCCAGCAGTAGGGGTTTGCCCAGCCGGTACACTACCTGGACCGCCGCCACC
>JAAUUJ010000091.1 GCA_012030715.1 Synechococcaceae cyanobacterium SM2_3_1
TCTATTTACCCCCGTACTCACCTGATTTTTCCCCCATTGAGAATTTCTGGTCAAAGATCAAATCAACCTTGCGCTCGATTGGAGCAAGAACCTACCGTGATCTAGTTCAAGCGATTGAGGCAGCTTACAGTCAAGTGTCACAACAAGACATCAAGAATTGGTTTACTCACTGCTGTTACTGCACCGCACTAGACTGAGAAACGCTGTAAACCTGTCCGCAAGCGGTACATCATCAACCAGGGATCCTATGAGGGCAAGATCCGAGTTCACTCGGAAAATCACCGGGGACTATTGGACTATACCGATGAACTCGCGGGACGCTTTGCCCGTATGAACCAATATCGGCAAGGACATGGGGATGATGCTTTCAATGATTTGTCTGAGTTTAATGGTGGGCCACTGAGTCGGGACAAAGTGGGGGGGGAGTGATTATTTGCCTCGGACTGCCATCAGTTCCACCGGATCCATTCAGTGGGAAACGCTACGCCAACTTCAGGAGCAAGCTGGATCCGATGATCATGCCGGAGTCTGGGCCAGGTGGTTGTTTTGTGCCGTTCCCTTGCCGCCTGCGTTGATCAACCTCGAAGACTCTCAGCCGGATCCGCTCTCTCCACTGCTCAAGTCCCTCTACACCCATTTAGATGAACTTCCTGACCAAGACTTTTTCCTCAGTGATGGAGCCAAACAACGGTTCCAGACTTGGCAGCATTCTCTGGTTCATCGCACTCAGGCAGAAATTCATCCGGCTCTGAAGGCGGCTTATCCCAAACTCGAAAGCTATGGGGCACGACTGGCTTTGCTTTTGCATTGTGTCTGGGCAGTTGTAGAGACCAAGAAACCGGATCCTGTCATCTCCGGCGAAACCATGCAACGGGCCATCGAACTGACCAACTGGTTTGCAGGACAGATGCGCCTGGTGTTGGCTCACAACAGTCCGCTCAAACAGACAGAAGGGGAGCTGCTCAAGATCCTTAACCTGTTGAACCGTAGAGGATCCGTGACGGCTCGTGAGATCCGTAACTATTGCTGGACGCTCCGAACTAAACCCTTGCCAGAGATCCGGCAGATGATGGTACGCCTTGCCCACTCTGGGTTTGCCACTCTGACTGGAGAGGGGGAACGGATCCGATTGTCTGTAGAGAGTGTAGCGGCTGTAGTAGAGGAGCCTCTACGTGCTGAAATGCTCTGCCAGTCTACAACACAGAACTTTGTAGCGACTGTAGAGGGTGAAGGGGGGGTAAGTAAAAACGGGAACTATTCGGCTCTGGATCCACCCGGTTTCTCTACGCAAGGGGGGGGATCCCCTCTACACCCCTACAGCAACATCTGAGATCCAGATGGAACAAGGGGTTGAGCCAGTAGAGGTAGACCTCTCCACCCCACTACATCCCTCTACAAGTTTGTACCAACGATTTTGAGGTGACTGATGACAACAGCTACTCGCCGCCGAATCAAAGCTCCAGAGATCCAATGGAGCCACTACCAACAAGCCATTTTGAGATGGGCAGAACACGGATCCGGTCATGCTTTGGTCAACGCCGTCGCCGGAGCTGGCAAAACTCGCACCTTGCAAGAATTGGTGAATCGGATCCCCAAAGATCAAAAGGTGGCCGTCCTAGCCTTCAATAACCACATGGCCGCCGAACTCAAAGCCAAACTCCCCAGCCGTATCACCGTTAGCACCATTCACCGCATGGGTATGGGGATCCTGAGTCGAGTATTCCGTAGAGCTTTTCAGCCCAATGACTTCAAGTATCACGACCTAGCAAATCAAGTGATGGAACGGATCCGTCCCCAGATGGGATCCATGTCAAAAGAGATGGAACGGGAAACTAGATCCTTCCTGAAAGAGATCACCCACTATCTGCAAATTACCCTGACTGAGCCGAGTGAGTTGGGGATCCGTCATCTGATTGGGCATTTCAGTTTGGATCATCCTAAGCCAGAACTCCTCAAGCTCTTGATTCCAGAGGTTGCTTGGGTGTTGGCACAGGGTCGAGAACTGGCAACCGAACAGCTCTATATCAGTCTCGATGATCTCCTCTGGCTGCCTCATGTCTTGAATCTGAACCTGTTCAGAAGGATTGGGTCTTGGTGGATGAAGCACAAGACTTGAGTCGCGCTCAGTTGGAGTTGGTGCTGAAACTGCCCTCACCAACTGGACGCATGGTGTTTGTCGGGGATCCCAACCAGGCCATCTTTGGTTTTGCCGGATCCGATGATCAGTCTTGGGGACGGATCCGGGAGGCGATCCATCCTACGGAGTTTCCTCTCTCCATTACATACCGTTGCCCGAAATCTCATGTTGCATTGGCCGCCCGACTGGTGCCTCAAATAGAAGCGAGTCCCAGTGCTCCACAAGGGGAAGTCAAGGTCATTTCTTCCAATCAAATTAAGTCTCTGGTCAAAGCAGGGGATCTGGTGATTTGCCGATTCACCGCTCCCTTGATTGCCCTCTGTTTGAAGCTGGTCATCCAAGAAGGGATCCCGGCCAAAGTGCGGGGACGAGAAATCGGCAAGTTGCTCTCTGCCTTGGTCAAAGTAGTGGCTCAACGGTTTCCCAAACATTTCTTGGAGGAACTGAATACCTATGTGGGAGCCAAAGTGGAGCAACTGGAACGGGATGGCAAACTGGCTTCCATCGAATCGTTAAAGGACAGGGCTGCGGCACTAGAAACTTGCTTTGAGGTGTTTGGATCCGAATGTCAGGGAATCCCAGAATTTTGTCAACGGATTGAGGCTCTTTTTGATGATGAGATCCCACAATCGAAATGCATCATTCTCTCCACTATCCATCGGGCTAAAGGAGATGAAGCAGAACGAGTTTTCCTACTGCAATCTGACTCCATGCCCACTCTGTCGCTGGGAGCTAATGACTGGCAGAAACAGCAGGAGCAGAATCTCCTTTACGTGGCATTGACTAGGGCAAAACACAGACTGTTTCTTGTCCCTATGCCTCGGCAGAATGAGCAGGTACAGATGTACTTGGATGATCCACAGGGCGGGATCCGGTTTGAGGATTGCCGCGTAGTGACTCAAGTCTCTCAACTAGGAGTCAAAGTTCAATCTGATTTTGAGATTGAGGTGGATGCTCTGCACCAGGCCGTGAGAAAGATGCTGTTGGACTTTGTTGAGGTGGCTCAGGTTTGGCAGGCCGATTTCCCTGAGCAGATGCAAGTGGTCTGGATCCGGCTCAACACCGAACTTAAAGGATCCAATTTGGGGATCCCGTTTCGGTTTGACTTTGATCAACCTGAACCTAAGTCTCGCTCTCCAGCTAATTTCTACCATTCCTGCGAGTGGGAGATATTTGCCGTTACATCGGGCCGGATGGAGCGATGAGGGTGGACTTGCCAGGGTCGAGATCTCAAGGTGCTTGAGGTCAAGGGATCCATTGCTAGCGTCAAAGCCCTGAAAGATTATTTCCATCACCATGAATGGATCCATCCCTATGACATTGAGATCCGACATTTGAGGAAAAAAGGATGAATAACGTCAACATTAGATTGCCGGAGTTAGTGCTCAAAGAGCTATTTGTGGATCCCAGTGTCCTTCAGGAGAAACTGGGACTTTCAGGAACTACTCTTCTAAGTCTTCGGAAAGATGGCACATTGATTCAGGGAATTCACTACTCTGAAATCAATTGCCGCTTGCTTCTCTATAACTTGCCCCTCATGATCGACTGGTTAGTGAACAGGCAAGATCCTCAAGCTCACCAAAGGGCAATTGAAACTTTCCAGGCTGGGTTATTGAGTAATCAACCCAAGCCTCGTGGCCGCCACAAAATTAGTCGTAAAGGGAAGGCAGTTCCACCCGATTAATGACAGAAGCATACTTGTCATATAGTGTCCGAACATCGTGACCCACTAAATCTGCAATAGCTACAGGATTTACGCCCTTTTCGATCCCATGTGAGATGACAGTATGACAAGTCTTATACTGAGTCGTTTTTCGGGGAATATACTCAATCCCTGCCGCTTTAAGACAAGCTCTCCAGCATCGTCTAACAAAATCTCTCCGGTCAATATAACCACCCTCTTTAGCTGGAAAGACTAGATCATTCCCTCCATTATGGGAAAGTTTTGCATACATTTTTTCAGAACGTTCTTTTAACATCAACATCAATTCATGATTCATTGGAAATAGACGGGGTTCCCCAGTTTTAGGAGCTTTAACCTTTAGAGATCCATCTCCTTGTTCTGCTAATGACTCCTCGAAACGAATTACCCGCTGATGGAAATCAACATGAGGCCAACGCAAAGCAATTGCCTCACTAGTTCTACATCCTGTCAGCAAATAGAAGTTGACGAAATCATAATAAAAGTTATAGTAGTGACTTTCTTTAAGGAAAGCGAGAATTGCATTCACCTGTTCGGCGGTATATGCAGACGGGATCCCTTTTTTCTCTACTTTGATCGAGAGGTGACCAAAGTTAGCTCTATCCAGCTTCTTGAGAGTATTTAGATACCGCTGGATTGTCGAGTTACTCACTTGGCGTTCATCCTTCAGCCACTGAATGAATCGCTCCGCATCATCAGGAGACTTAACTTTTCGCCCCCAGCGCCTAAACAAATTAAGTAGTGCTGCATCCGCTTGATTGAATTGGGTTTGGATCCGCTGCTCAAGCAAGGGAAGTAGCTGCGGCTCCTCAGCCTGAACTTTGGCAGTTTTGGGCTTGTACTTATGTAAAGTTGGATCAAAGTTACTGGATGCCATATCCAACTCAATCTGGGTTGCCTTCCGTTGAGCTACTTGGCGATTCACTCTTGAGTCTGGAAGTCCGATCGAGAGTGTGTATCGCTGACCCTCATACCGCCAGCGCAACCGCAACCGACCCTGAAACTCCTCAACTGCAACCGTACCCTTGGCTGACTTTGACCCATTCATGCCCAGATTTCATACCCAATCCATACCCATATTCTAGCTAAAACCCACTAAATCCGTAGTCAAAGCAGCCCTATACATACCTCATGACAGGCTTTGAGGGATCCTTGTTCCAAGCAAAACCCGCTCCAGGAGCGGGTTTGAGAGATATGGGCGATACAAGATTCGAACTTGTGACCCCTTCCGTGTGAAGGAAGTGCGCTACCACTGTGCTAACCGCCCTTGATCGGATAATCAAGGTAACACACAACTGGATCCAAGCGCATCTATTTACTGAACAGTAGAATGGCAGCATGACTCAGTGTAGTCGTGACTACTGGATTCCACCGTTAGATGTCCTGATCAGGATACCCTGGACATGACCGCTGTCTCCGTCACCGAAGCTGCCATCGACCTTCTGCTAGAACTCGCCGAGCGGGGGGATATTGATCCCTGGGACGTGGAGGTGATTGAGGTGATTGATCGCTTCCTGATACAACTGGCTCCGCGCGCAACCACTCAAGATCTAACTGAGTCAGGGCAGGCTTTTCTCTATGCAGCCATGCTCGTGTACCTCAAAGCCATGGCCCTATCCGTGCCCACAGATGACGACTCAGATTCAGAGGAGGAGCTGCTGCCAAACGATGAAGCTCCGATAGCATGGCCACCTCGACAACTGGATCAGGTGTTGCAGACACGCGCTGTCCCTCGATTAGCCAGGACTCGCCCGATTACCTTAAAGGAGTTAATTCAGCATCTACAGGATCTGGAAACATTACTGCATCAGCGCCCAGAGGCAGAACCCAAACCTCCCCAAAAGCGTCTTTCCCGTAAGCAAGCTCTGGAGGCAATTACGGAGCTGGCCCATCCTGAGAATTTGCTGGAAACCACTGCTGAACTCGAATCATTGCTAGCTCAGCTCTGGCAGCAAGGGATCGCAAAAGTGGAGTTTGAGGAGCTGCTGATTCGCATGAATGGAGATCCGGTTCCTGAAGAGGAGCATGACGTCAAGCCCCATCGAATTCAAATCTTCTGGTCTTTGCTCCTCATGGCCTCTCGCTCACAGGTGGAGCTGCATCAAGAGGAGTTTTACCAAGATCTGCACATCACTCCCTACATCCCTGCTATACCTCAGCCCGAACATTCTGCCTCTTAAAGAAGCACCAGGTCAGCTTTTTGCGCTACCACGGCGATAATGATGAAGCCCACGTGCAAAAGCTAGACTCTTTGCGCTTCCCCTGGATCCTAGTGCCAAAGCTTCTATGGTCCAGGATCTGCAAAGCTGGTCCTCTCGTTGTTATTTGACGATAACCGGGGTGTCTACATCAGCCAGGTGATCCAGGACGATCGGTTGAATCATCTCATTCCTAACCGTCATCCTCTCGTTCCCAACAGTCCCTTTCAGGCGGCCAGAGATTTGCTGATGCACGGTCTCTTTTTTGAATATCTCCACCGTTACCTGGAGTTGATCAGAGTCTAAGCCTTGCTTGTTGTCACGGCCAATGCTGAGCAATCCACCGGAGCTGGGTGACGCATTTGCCACATCCAGTAGGCTCGGATCAACTGACCATCGCCAATTAATTTCAAGGCAATCGCCAGCAGCGTACTGGTCCAGCCCAGGGGACCCAGGATCATGCCCCCTCCTGCCCAGAGGATCAGTCCAGATAGGTTTAACCCTACGCCCTGAGACAGCATCGACAACATTGTTTCTCGATCCGACATGGTAAAGACCTCTCAGTGTGCAATTGATGGAGTAGCTCTACTGTCGTAGATCTGGGCAGTGGGGACTACTGGATTCCACCTCCGTTTCGGTGCCATGGATGGCAATGTTAAGCACGCTCAAGCCAGGGTGGAAGGTTGATCCGACGCAGTGCCCTCTACGGATCGATCGGCGCAGCCCCTTTAGCCTGGAGGCAGGGCAGGACTTCGAAACTGGTTGATCAGATACCGGATCAGCGGAGCTGGCAAAAGATTGTGGGTGTGCAGGGCTCTGACCGTTTCCTCTAGAGATTGGTTGGGGAGACCCGCTAGCTTTTGCTTGGTGAGGAGGCCAGAGGTGCCCAGGAAGAAAATAAAGTCGCCTTTTTCTTTAGAAAGCTGCCGATACCGGGGGCTGGAGAAGAAGTGGAGGGTCTGGGGATTGATCCCAAATTTGGCCAGCACCTTATCCAGAGAGTCTTTGTTTTTGAGAAAGGATTGAAACACCGTTTGGGCCTGCTGTTTGGACAGGATTCCGCTGGTGACCAGCTCTGTCAGGAGCACCTTGACTTTGGTAATCGCCGGATCAACCTTACGGGAGGGTTGGGAGTTGCTGGTGTTGAGATTAAGTTTGAGGCTGCGGATGGTTTTAGCCTGAGCATCAATGGTGCTTTGTGCCTGTTTCAGGGCTATGCTCAACTCATCCGGGTTGTAAAGCTCTCTACGTTGAGTACCTTGCCTGCGTTTCTGGATCGTCAGCCAGGCATTGGCAGCTCGTAAAGTTCGCAGTTCTGCTTGCTCAGCCAGAAAGATATTCAAGATCTCAGGATCAATCCAGCTCTTGGTGACCAGGATCTGTCCGAGGGGCTGGTGGAGTTCAGTTTGTTTACGGAGAGCCCAGGTTAACTGATCTAGCCGGATTTGATTATATAGCAACAAAAGTTGCCCCAGGGGAAGGATGTCGGTGGGTAAGATCTGAAAGATCTCCTCCATGGTGGCCCACCCCTGCAGCATACAGATTTCCTCAGGACGTAAACCCGATTGTCCCAATTCGAAAAGGCACTGATTCAACTGCTGAGGGGTGATCAGACCCTGAGCCAGTAGCGCTTCACCGATCTTGTAGGTCAGATCCTGGTCAGTCATTGCTGTCCGCAGTTCACGACGCTATTCTAGTACGATTAGATACAAGAGCCATAGCCCCGATATCGGGTTTATCCAAGCATACTCATAGAGACCTGTGCAGGGTTCAAATCTGCCTAACCCCGAGATGAAGTGTCTGGGAGCAGTGGCAAGAGATCGTAGTTAAACCGTCGATCATTTGTTCCACATGCAGCCATACCGGTTGATCTGGGGCAATGATCAGCTTCTCCTGTTCGAAGAAACGACTGACCTGGCGCCAATGACGGAGTTCTCCTCCAGGCCCTGTCGAGAGAGTAATCTCATCATCTAGATGCAGATGAAACCACACCACCAGCGCGTGAATTTCTCCAGTAGTCGTACCCTGAATCTGAATCTGATGGCGGTGGGGATGATCTGGGTGCGGGCGGGGAGGAAGAGACAGGAAATCCAGATGGTAGATCTCACAGGGATCGCAGAGAGGGCGGTAGTCTTCTGCCTTGAGATCAATGGTGTGCAGCCGAGTGGGATCGCGGAAACGATTTATGGGGGACAGATCAAACCCACAGATCTCTTTGACCGGATAGGCTGGGCGAAGTGCAGGGAATTGGACCAGTTGCCCGATCAGCGTTACTGCTTTTGGGATCACTCTGGCTTGAGGTGTGGCCAGATGTTCAAGGGCATGACGGATCGTGGGTAAGACCCCTTCTCCCAGAACGCCGTTGTCCATGATTTCAGACACAATCAGATCCGCTTGCCGAGCCAGATCTTTGCCTATGACTAACTGAGTTGATTTTTTAGCGATCACCTGAATCCGATCGGCATAGCCATTGCGCTCGACAATTTCGGTGGCAATTTGGGCCAGAGGTTTGAGCATTTCGATACCTGTTACTTTTTTGGCTCCCGCTCGTGCTGCCATTAACGACAGCAACCCGGTGCCTGTTCCAATATCGAGAACATGACTCTCTGGGTTCACCGCTTTCTCGATCGCCTGACGGTAGCCTTCATTCCGGGCCTGATCCGCCAGCATTGGAAAATGCCAGGATTTGATCTGCCGACTGCGAGCCCGCCTCAGTTGCAGCTGGATCTTTTGATTGCCAGGATCGTATTTCAGCGCCGTTTCATAGGCCTCAATGGCCGCATTGAGTTTTTGCTGCACTAACAGGGTTCGTCCCAGGTTGACGTAGGCCAGAGCATTTTCTGGATCCAGTTGGGTAGTGAGCAGAAAACTGGCAGCAGCTTCCTTGGTCTGTCCCATGGCTTCCAGGACATGCCCCACGCGATTATGGATCTCCGGTTTCTCTGGGGAAAGCAGGGCTGCTTGGCGATAAACAGCATGGGCCTCTTCCCACTGTTCCATGTCCATATACAGATCCCCCAGCTCCTTATGAACCAAGTAATGACCAGGGCGCAACTCCAAAGCGCGACGGTATTCAGTCAGGGCTGCTTGCCATTCCTGGGTATCCTTAAGAAAGCGGGCTAAATTTAAATGAGCATTAAAATAGTTTGGATCTAGTTCAATTGCCTTGCGCAGGGTATCCAGGGCGGCAGAGAGCTGTCCCAAATCCTTTAGAGTGCAGGCCAGATTATTGAGAGCCTGAGGATAATGGGGCTGCAGGGAAAGCGCGGTTTCGTAATGTTGAATGGCTTCTGCATAGCGTCCGTTGCGTTTCAGGGTATTGCCCAGGTTGTTGTGGCCACTGGCATTGCTTGGATCCAGGTGGATGGCCTGGGTATAGGCAGTGGCAGCTTCTTCAAGCTGATTCAGATCTTGAAGCGCATTCCCCAGGCTATTAAAATAAAGACTGGAATCTGGTTGCAATTTCACCAGTGTGCGGTAGAGGGGCAACGCCTCCTTTAACCGACCCGCCTCGTGCAGTTTGCGTGCTCTTGCATACATTTCCCGAATCACAGTCTGATCTCCACTAAAAGGTGCCTTGCGCTGGGAGGCTGGGAAGATACTCCCCACGGGCGAAGTCTCTCAAAGTTTACCTGCAGTCGGGCCTCGACAGATCTAGAGTTGGGGAGCCAAAAATGGCTGCGTTAGGCTGAGGATCCTGGACACCTAAGCTCTTAAGATCTGGAGCGTCACCGATATCCAGCTCTATCTGCCCTTGCAAGTGCCTGAGGTCTGGATCTATCGACCTATCCCACAGGAACTGGATCTCTACTGGCTAGAAGGAGAAAACTATCTCCGCCAAGAGCAAAGTCGTTACTTTCCCAGGATCGATGTCAAAGGTATTCTACCGGAATGGTTGATGCGTGCACGAGAGCAGGATGCCATGACTGTGGAAATGGAGTTTTGTCGCTGGCTCCGTCAGCACCTGGATCAAATGAGGTCATGATTTGCCCCCTGATTACTGATCGGGGTTAGGGGCAATCTTGGGGTTGAGGCGGATCAGGGCATCTCGGACGAAGGGTTCAACTTCCAGAAGACTAATTTTTTGATTGGGGTCAACAGTGACCATGATATCAATGCCGCTGTCTGGTCGAAAGTCATGGTGGAGGATGGATCCGAATAGGGCTAGCTCTTTGAGCTGAGCATTTCGACACAAGTGAGATAGTGCTGTTGGTGTGGTCCCAAGTTTTTGGTAGTGGAGGGAGGTATTCATCGTGTTGATTGCGGTAGTAGGTTATCAGAACAAGAGTGACTTAGGGGATAAAGCATTTAATCGCAACTCCAACAGGTAGAGTAAGTTGAATGTACTGACTGACCTTCCTTCCATGTCGGTAAAGCGCTTATCTAGGTCCGATTTCCCCTCTGAATCGATGACTCTGATTCCCCTGGCCAGTGATCCGCGCCAGCAGGGCTGTAGTTATTGGGTGGAGATTGGTGGGTATGCAGTCCTGCTTGACTGTGGCTTGTCTCAGATCGAAAACCTAAAAGCGATCCCCCGTCCGCCTGATTTGGTCATTTGCAGCCATGGCCATTGGGATCACCTTTCCGCCCTGCCCCAATTCCATCAACAGTATCCACACATCCCCATCTACAGCACCCTGCTTACCTATCGCTTATTGGCCGGAAGCTGGCAGGAACCACTGGAACTCCCCCCCATGCATTGCCTTCCCTTTAACCGTTCCGTTGAGGTGAAACCGGATCTAAGTCTCAGTTTCTTTCGGGCCGGGCATTTACCGGGTGCCGCAGTGACGGTCCTGCACTCACGGGTAGCGGAACTCCCCCAGACCCTGATGTACACTGGCGACTGTTCTCTCGGATCCACCCGCTTTTGCGAAGGACTGGATCTAGATTCTTTGCGCCATTGGCAACCAGATGTTCTTCTCCTGGAGGGAACCCTGGGAACGACTCGGTTTCCCGCCCGCCGTCATCAGGAACAACGCCTGGTAGAAGGATTGGCCCAGATTCTGGAGCAGAGCGGAGTGGTGGTGTTACCTGTGCCCTGCTTGGGCTTGGGTCAGGAACTCTTGTTTCTGCTTAAAACTCACCATCGGTTCACTCAATCTGGAGCGGAATGGATCCTCTGGGTGGATCCTGTGCTGGAGCAGGCATGTCAAACCTACATGGAATTGCTACCCGAGTTTCCCAAACCAGTGCAAAATTTTGCCCAGTATCAAGCCCTGTTCTGGGAGACCCGTCTCTACCCTCAGGTTCAGCCCCTTCCCCCTGTCAACGATCTAGAATTCATTGCCAGGCAACCCGCCATCCTGTTCTGTCATGCCAGGGCTGCTTCTCATCAGTGGCAACCCTACTGGGATCTATTTCAATCCCGGATATGGGATCGCCCGCTTCACCTCCTGCAGCTTCCTGAAGTGGATTTGGCTGTTCCGCTGCATACCTGGCCGCCTCTCCTACAGGATCAGGTGCAGGTGGAAACCCTTCCCTGGCATAGTCATTGCGATAGCCAGAGTTTGATTCAGATTATTCATACTCTACGGCCTCAACATCTGGTGCTCAGTCATGCCTCCCCGACTGACCTTGGCGATCTGGCTAACCTGCCATCCTTATGCAGCCGCTATCACGTCCATACCCCCTCCCCTGGACAGGTGTTAGAACTGCCCAAAAGTCAGTTGCAGCTTGATCAGGGGTCTCCCCCCGCAGATATCCGCTATGAAGGAGAAGTGATTGAACCTGGTGAAGCGCAGCGGCGGCCCGGGCCCTTACCTCCTGCCGTTCAGGTCCTCCTGCCTGCCGCCATCACCACCGATCCTCGCTGGCAACAGTGGGCCGATACCGGTATTGTGGAAGCTCGCTGGCAGGGGGAGGATATTGTTGTGCGGGGTCTCTCAGCCCGAGAGTTGCTCAAGCCTGTGGATCAACAGGACCCCCATCGCATCCGTATCCAGGCTTCCGATGCACCGCAACCTTCGGAGCGGACCTGGGGCTCAGTAGGCACGGTAGACGGGTAAGCTGAAGTGAAAACTACTGCCCTGGCCTGATTTGGAATCTACCCAGATTTGCCCATAGTGGGCGCGGACGATGCGCCGACAGAGGGATAGCCCGATCCCATACCCCTCCTGGTTTTGGTCCCGCACCAACCGCACAGAATCACTAAAGATCTTCTCCTGATCCTCCTCCGGAATGCCAGGGCCATCATCACTGACCGTGATCTGGACCTTCTGGGTCGTACGGTGCAGTGCCCTAATCCAGATATGCCCCCCCACGGGAGTATATTTAACGGCATTGTCAACCAGATTTCCCAGCACTTGCCGAATTTTGTCTGGATCCGCGTGCACACTGGGTAAATTGGCAGGGACTTCGGTATTCACAATCAGCTGCTTCATCTGGAAGCGAGATTCAAAGTCAGTAATCACCGATTGCATCAGTTCCTCTACCTGCATCTCCGTAGCCCGGATCACAAGGGAAGCAGAGGTTCCATGAGCAGCCTCCAGAATATCGGCAATCATGCCGTCCATCTTCCGGATCTGCTGACGAGCCTGTTCCAGCAGTTGTTCAGTTAGCTGAGGTCCTAAAGATTCCTGTTGCTGGAGCGTTTCCACCACTAGCGATGTCGCGGTCAGGGGGCTGCGCAGATCATGCACCAACATGGCCAGCATTCGGTCCTTAAAATAAATCTGTTCCTGCAGCCGATTACACTCCTGCCGCAGCAGGAATAGTTCCTCAGACAGTTTGAGCTCGGTCGCCGAGGCTGAGAGACCGACCTGCAGATCGGCAGCAGCTTCCTCCTGTTGTACAGCTAGAGCCATTTGCCGTTGCCAACGGGTCCACCACACTTCTAGTTGAGTCGTCAGGTCTTCACCGGCCAGCACCTGAGGCGGCCCAGGAAAAGTTTTCACAAGGGCTGGAGTAGCCACCAACTTGTAATGTTCTGCCAGATAGGCACGGTCGCCAATCTCCAACACCTCAAGGTGAGAGGGGTATTCACCCCTGAGATGATCCATGTGGGCCTGGATCTGCCTGGCTAACTCATCCGATTGCGACCGACTGACCACAAAAAGCAGCAGCTTGATGGAAAGTTGAGTCGTGGGGGGGTTGAGAGAAGACGACATAGGTGAAGAGAAAGTCCTCTTGCTGGCAGTTCCTGCACGTACCGATTCCTACAGGTGATTATAGAAGATTACAAAAACCTTAAGCTTGATCTGCCCCCATGGAATTACTCCAGGAGCCCTTCCAGAGCCTTTTGCAGGTCAGTCGTTAAGTTTTGCACAGCCTGGCGGCGCTGGTGTTGATACTGGGGCCAGTAGTCCTCCACAGATAAGGGCTGACCGATCCGTATCTCAGCACGACGGGGACCCAATAGCGGTGATCCTTCGGCAGGGAGGTCTCACTTTGCATGCGGTTGACAACATCCCAAAGATGCAGGACAGTCTCAGCCAGACGGTCCACAGTCACCCCCTGACTCAGATTTCGCCCCTGCACCCCATTAAAGATCTCCACTAACCGCAAATGCCAGAGGGTGGAACTGGCCTCCTGGGCAATCCGATCCGCCAGCGCCCGATCCACTGCTGATAACGCTCCTATCTCCAGATCATCCCGATAGATCCGCTCCCAGGCTGCCTGTTCAATGGCGTGGCAACGGCTCATCAGATCCCCCCGATCGGAAAGTTGAAAATCAGCTTCTGCCACAAGGAGAGCAGCTTCCAGTAAGCGATGTAAACGCTGCTGAAGTTCAGGATCGGTGTAAGTGAAGATCGCTTCATTCTTGGAAGTTGACTCTAGCTTTGAGCTGGACTTTTGCCAGGCCCCTGGATGAAAGGTTTGATAGTAGCTTTCCATCTTGGTCAGCAGCTGCTGAGACAGCTTGAAAATTCGCTCTGGGGGTGAAGCTGCTGGTGGAGAAGGAGGGGTGATTCCTGTAGCGTTTTCCAGCTTGGTCAGGAGCTTTTGGATCTCAGGCAACGGATCCCGCAGATAGTGATACTGAATCCCAATCGGCAGGATCATGACTCGCTGGGTTTGGGACTGGTCTTGCAAATCTTCACGGCACCAGAAGGCCAGTTGTGCAGCTCCCGGCTCCAGCGGATTCATAATGCGGCTGTGACCGTTAATGGCTCCTTCTGGAGCGATGGCTAGAGGAAATTGACCGCTACAGAACAGTTGCCGTGCTACACGCAAGCCTTTTCGATCCAGCTTGCCCCGATACATGGGGATCGCTCCTACCCGAGGCAGTAACCATCCCACCGTTGCTCCTGCCAGAGCGGGATCCCCCGGTCGTAAATGAAGTGCGCATGCAGGGGCTGTTGCAGGGGTATTTTTGCTTGAGCGGCAGTGTGAGGTAGGTGGTTCGCCAGGATCTGCTCCAGACAAATGGGATCTTCAATGGTCGGGTGTCGGAAGGCGATCAAAAATCGTGTTTGCCCCTGTTGAAATTGCTGATACAGGTCTGCCAGAATCTCAGCGTTTTCCACCTGGATCTCTTGAATATGTCGCCATCGAGATAGCCAGAGCTGTGAGAGGACTTGGACGGGCCTGAGTAGCCAGGGCTGAAAACTTGGCGAGAGAAACTTCAGAGGAGGTTGAGCTGTCTGCATGGATTTCAGTGTATTCACATAAAAACAGTCTAGCCAGAAACGAGATCTCAATCAGGAGAGGGTGTGCCATTTTCTCAACTGTCAATCGGCCTGCTGTCCACCCCGTGATCATTCTGCTTTCAGGAGCTCAAGGGCTGAGGAACTCGCGCCCATGGGTTTGGCAATTACAATAAGGAGTAGTTGTAGACCAGAGGTTCTTATGTCTAGCCCGGTAAAATTGACGGAAGCAGAGATCCAATCAAAGCTCAACCAACTGGCTGGCTGGTCTCTTGAGGACGGAAAGTTACACAAACAGTTTCAATTTGATTCTTTTGTCAGTGCCTTTGGTTGGATGGCGAGTGCTGCTCTCGTTGCTGAAACGATGGGACATCATCCCGAATGGACCAATGTCTACAACCGTGTGACTGTCAATCTGGTCAGTCATGATGCTGGCGGTATTACAGAACTGGATTTTAATTTAGCCAAACAAATGGACGGACTTGCGGGTAAGTAACTCCAGTCACTACGCCAACCCCAGCTGCTGACGAGCCGCCTGACGCATCTTCGCCACAGGAATGGAAGGGGTTTGCAACCAGATCGCAAGGGATGCAGCCCCCTGCTGGATCAGCATTTCCAGTCCATCCAGTCCGATCAGGTTTCTTTCTCGACTCAGGCGGACTAACTCGGTGGGATTGGGGGTGTAGATCAGGTCGTAAACAACAGCATGCTCAGGCAGAAGCTGGATCTGCTCAGAGGTGAGGGGGGAAAGCGGTTGCTCCTGGGGTTGGGGATCCATGCCCACAGGGGTGGTGTTCACCAACAGATCAGTGTCGGGGAGATGCGGATCCAGTTGCTGCCAATCGCAGGTTTGAATTTGAGGCCAGGTCGCCTGTAGATCAGCAAGCTTGCGGGGTGAGCGTCCCACCACCTGGATCTGACTAAATCCTAAGCGAGAACATCCCTGGATCACAGCTCTGGCGGATCCTCCTGATCCAAGAATCGTTGCGGTTTTGCCAGTCTCCTCCTGCCGTAACTCTAGAAGGGGAGCCATGAAGCCCAGCACATCGGTGTTGGCACCTGCCCATCCCCGCTCCGTTCGCAAAATCGTATTCACCGCCCCGATCGCCCGCGCATCTTCGGCCACCTCCTGCATGTGCGGAATCACCGCCTGTTTGTGCGGAATCGTCACATTCACTCCTTGCACCCCCAGGACCCACAAGCCAGCCAATGCCTCTGGCAGATGATCGGCCTTCACCGGAAAGGGAAGGTAGACCCAATCCTGTCCTAGCGACTGCAGCGCAGCATTGTGTATCACTGGAGACAGGCTGTGGGCCACCGGATCACCAATCAGTCCCAGCAGTTGAGTGGTCCCGCAGATCAGCATGGGAAAAGCATCCCTTCAGGCAGGGTCAGAGGGTATGCTATCAGAATTTTCCAGCACCAGTTGATCACAGAGGTTGAGGAGACAATGCAATCGTTCTGGATCTGTTAAGTGCAAGTATCCCAGCAGGGTTTCCAATCCACTGGCATGTCGATAAACTTGCGCTGAGAGATGTCGGGGAGCTTTTCCACAACCATTGCGTCCCCAGTTCACAATGGCCTGCTCTTCGGGAAGTAGATGCGGGCTGAGTCGATCCAGGAGCGCTGCCTGGGCCGTCCCTTTAACCCGTTCCACCACCCGACGGTGATAGGTCTCCTGACGCAATGGTGGGTACAGATAGATCTGACGGCAATGGAGCTCATAGAGAGCATCTCCAATGTAGGCAAAGGCTGCTGGTGAGAGCCGCCGCAATTGCTCTGCACTGATCTCAGGAATGGGAGGGTGTTGAGGAGGCATACCCTACAGGCAGAACATCCAGCAGGCCGACTTTCCTCCAGTGAAGCACAGGCTTATGTCATGATGGCAGCCCCAAGCACTCCCAGATCAAAGCGGATCGGATCCGTACAGGGCAGTCCGGTTTCCTGCGCTGCCTGATCCAGGGCTTCCCGTGCCCTTACTTCCGGCAGGTGTCGTGTATTCAGAGCAATTCCCACCACCTTCACTTCAGCAAAGGCTCCTGCTGCCCCTGCCACCTGTTCATAGAGGTGGATCACCTGAGGCAGCGGAGGGATAGAAATGTGAGGCACATGATGGATATGGGTTTGTCCGGCCCGATGTACGAGTACCAGGTGGGTGGGTTGGGTCCCCCGCAGGAGTGGGAGGGTGGCCGTCGACCCCGGATGGAGCAACGATCCCTGCCCCTCCACAAAGATCACATCCTGATCAGATCCCGCCTGCATTACCATGGCCTCTACGGCACCTGCGGCAAAATCAACCCGTACTGCATCCAGCGCAATGCCCTCCTGCAACAACATCAGCCCCGTTTGCCCTGTCGCCAGAAATTTGGATCGCCATCCCTGGTGTTGACACCACCGATGCAACTCTAGACTGGTGGACATCTTGCCCACACTCATATCGGTACCCACGGTCAGCACCCGACGACAGGCCAGACTCTGGGCCCTTGCCTGACCAATTTGGAGATTTTCGGGTTCCTGGCGAACATCCCAGATCCATTGCTGTTGCTGGACCTGCGCTTGCAGGAGGGGATCGTGTCTCAAGGGCGTGTGCAGACCATTAACCAGGGAGAGACCCGCCTCCAAAGCTTCGGCAATTTCAGCTTTCCAGGGATCAGGCAATCCACCCCCAGAGGGAGCAATCCCAATCACCAGCACCTCTGGCTGATAATTCAGGGCTGCTTTGACCGAGGCCACAATCGGCACTTCTCGCAAGATCCCCGTCACCTGAGCCAGGGATTGCCCCACCCACTCCTGATCAATCACCGCCACCACCGGGTAGGGACCATATCTGAGAAGTGAGAGCCCTGTTTTTCCGGTGGGGCCTGATAGACCCTGGTGACAGAGGATCGCGACACGATGAGAGGAAGACAGTGGAATCATGCCCGATCAGATCAGCAGATACCCTGCAGCGTAACTCCTTCTCCCTAAGAAAAGGGTAATGCGCCCCTGATTTCGGACACAGAGCTAAGAGTCGTATCCTGTTCTAGAGGAAAGGGCACCTATGACTATCCACCGTCGGCAATACTCCCCTGAGTTCAAATCATCCCTGGGTTATCTCACCCCTACTGAATACGAGCAGCAATGGATTGAAAAGCTGAAGAGAAGTATGGTATGAAGGATGAGATCCTTGAAATACTGAAAGCACTGTCCTAATTTAGGGGTGCACTACAGTCAAAACTCCTTTCATAAGAATCTGAT
>JAAUUJ010000280.1 GCA_012030715.1 Synechococcaceae cyanobacterium SM2_3_1
GATCTGGAATATCGCTAGCTAGCCCAAATGCAACTGTGGCAGGTTATGTTTGGATATTCTGTTTACTATCAAGAGGTCAAGCGTTGATAGGAGAACCAGGGAAGAATAATGGTTCACAACGTATTGGAGCTGCTCATCAGTTTTAATAGTAATACTGGCAGCTTAATTAGATCCATCGATAATCCTTCTCCTCTCAATACAGACTTTAATGGTGACCTTTTTTGGTAGCTCAGTAATCATATCAAGTACTAGTTTATTAGTTGGTAGTGTAGCAAGGGGTAGCGTAGGAGAAGCATATTTGTTTAATAGAGATACTGGAGGAATTACAAAGGTAATTAACTATCCAGGTCAACTATCTAATGATAGATTTGCTTGGGGGCTAGCAAGCAATGATAATTTAATTGCCATTAGCAGCACTGAAGCTGTACATATGTATAGCAGTACAAATGGCAACTTTATTAGATCTGTTTCTGCCCCAACTGGATCTAGTGGTTTTGGTATCTCACTAAACTTATCAGATCAATATCTGATTGTTGGTTCTGCATTGAAAGGTGTTAACGAAACAGTATATTTATATAACTCATCGACAGGATTACTATTACAGACCATACCAGATGAATATCCAGGAAAAACTGATGCTTTTGGAGGGACTGTAGCAGTATCTGATAAATATATTATGGTGGGAGCTCCAGGAGCAAATAACAATAAAGGCGCTGTTTATTTATTCGATATAAATACAGGTGAAAAATACACCATCAATAGCCCAGGAGGAGATGGAGCCTACTTTGGTACTTCATTACATATTAGAGAGAACTATTCAATCATTGGATCATCAGGCGATGGAAAAGCTTATGTATATCAGTTACCTTAGAACAGTTAATAGCAATAGATCTTTAGAATGAGGCCATCAAATGAACGATAGATTAGAAAGCATCATTAAAAAAATATTGTACCTAAGTGTAATAGGAATTAATATTATTGCCATCACGTATTACTATTATACGGTAGTACCTATTCTTTCCTCAAACAGATTTATTAATTTAACTAGCCAGATCTATGATCTCACAATAATAAAAATAGTATTTGTAATACTTCCAGTTATACTCAGCATACATTTACTTATCGAAATAGTTGTCTATTTAACTTTCATAATACGGAAAAATGATGGGACTAAATTATTGGGAGGGTTGCAGAGAAGTTGTATAGCATTTGGACTTATCTTTGTCATTAATTCAATGTTCAGTATAGTTTTGATGGGCACTAGTAATCGAAAAGAAGATCCAGTTGTTAAAGTTAGAAATTTACTTATTTATAGGTTTACTACTGTTCAGAGTGCATCTTATCAATACCGCGAAAAGCATGGCGAATTCCCCTGTGACTATAATCTTATTGATGATCAAGTTCCTTTTAGGTGGCGAAATGAAATGTCAGACTATACGGTTCCAAGAGCTGAAAACTGTACTACTGAAGGTGTTCTATGGATAATCAGTCCAATTGCAAAAGAACCATATAACTCTGATGATGTTGATTGCAAATTAGGCTTGGGAGATCAGGCTGAATTTAGTAACTTGGAAGGAGTGATGAGTTGCTTTAACTATGTTGCAGAAAGATTTTCAGATGGCTCAGTAAATGACTAAATCTCAGGTTTGAAAGGGATAGACATGAAATCAATAAATGACAATTTTGCATTAGTAATAATAGTCATAATTGGCGTAATAGGAACTGGCAGTTTTGCTTGTCAATCCGTACCTTCTAGTATTAGAGTTTCATCATCAATATCGGATGAGAGTTCCGAGCTTATCGTAGGAGGAGATGATGTTATTCCATCAAGCTATCCTTTCATGGCTGGTCTCTTATTACCCAGCTCAAATACTATAGTTGATTGTGGAGGTGCACTCATTGAGTCTAAATGGGTTCTTACCGCAGCTCATTGCTTAGATCGACCTTTAGAAGGTCGTAGAATTGTACTGGGACGCACAGCCCTTGATTCTTCTGTAGGCCAGGTTATCTCAATCGAAGATGTTTACATCCACCCTGAGTATGGGCCAGCGCTAGTTCCTGGGTTTGAGTATGCAGACATAGGGCTTATTGAGTTATCTCAAGAAGTAGGATATCCAACAATTAGTATTTCTGACAGGAGGCCTCTTGAATTTGAGGAAGTGAGAATGCTTGGATGGGCCCAACTACAATTACACCAGTTTATAATAATGTGCTTCAAGAAGCTGTTCTATTTAATAGAGGACTTGTTAAGGTAAAGAATACATTCGGCACAATAGATCGGTTTCCGGCCTATGGTTACGCTGCAGTTAGTTGTGAGGGGGATAGCGGAGGACCAGTCATTTCTCTATCTGATCCTCCTGTTCTCTATGGAGTAATATCTAGTAGCACTGGACGTGGTTGTGCAGGAACTGAGAGGCCAGATACTACAATTCCACTGTTTCAAGAAGACACTGTTACTAGAGCAGATGAATTTAAGCCTTGGATCAGTTGCGTTATTGATGGCTTTTCAGAGGAAATAACTATCACAAATCGACCTCAAGGTGGAAATCTTGTTTTCTGTAACGGTGTGACACCACTTTCTGATGAATTTAATATTCTTTCAGGATCAGACCCAGATATGATCGATTTGCTTGGCGGCAGTTGTAACGAAATATCTAACCCACAAATACCTGTAAATGATTTCAATTCATATCTTTTTGAGGGCGAAACACTAATTTCTAGTGAAATTGGTCTGACAGTTAGAGCTCCGATCGCTGCATTGCCATCAACTACGCCATTCACACTGAAAGTAGTTGTAGAATATGTTGGAAATGATGAAGAATTTGAGGAATGTGATCATAATCTTCTGTCAGGTACATATGTAAATTAAATAAATTGATTAGTCTCAGATTAGTATGCTGAATACATCAACTATTCAGATCGCAGTAAACTCCAGAGGGTGGGGACATTGGACCCGTATACTTGCCTTGGCAGTCCATCTACCCTATATTCATTTTCTTATTTACAATATGGATCCGAAAGTCCCGTTGCCAGTCTGGATATCAAATGTCAAGCGTGTTACTACTCTAATCGATGGATATCCAATTATTTGCGAGCATGGGTGGGAAGCAGCAGAACCCTACCA
>JAAUUJ010000281.1 GCA_012030715.1 Synechococcaceae cyanobacterium SM2_3_1
CATGAGCTTCTGGGAAGAAGAAGGTCAGGAACAGCTCGAAATACAGATCCAGCGTTTCCTTCCAGGCAGCGTCCAGATCTGAGGCGGGAGCAGGATCGGTCATGGCAGAAGCAGAAACTCGATCCCAGTGTAGGTATTGGCGGCTCTCAATCTAAAGGCATCAGAAAATCATTGTGCTTCGAGCTGGGCCCGTAATTGCTGGACTTGATCTGGGGATAGGTTGGTGAGGCTGGCTACAACCTCCATAGACATCCCCTGACGCAGCATATTCACTGCAACCTCCTGGATCCCCTCCTGTTTACCAATCTGGATCCCACGCTGTTCGCCAATCTGGATCCCCTCCTGTTTACCAATCTGGATCCCTTCTTCCCTGGCCAGTTCTTCCATACTACTGATCAGTGGCATTTGCCCCTCCCTCTCATACTGATCTAACTCTTCTCTAAATTGTCGCTTAAGTTCTGGGGGCAATGTCATCAGCCGATCGATCACCCGCACTAACCGGATCACATCCTCCCGACTGTAGCCCCGCTCATATAGTCTCCTGGTCAGGATCCATTTCCACTGCTTTCTTGCCTGAGCATCGGATTTGGTGGTTCGCGATCTCAGGTGAGCCATAACTACCACCGCCATCGGGTTGTTACTCGCCTCTAGCTCCGACCATCTCTGCTCAAAGTCGATCAGCTTGACAATCGGAAATCTCAAACTTAATTCACATCCAGCCAGGGTGTAGGTATACCGATCCGGTCTCCAGCTACTCCTCTCATCCCCCAGCACAGCCAGACTCATGACCCGCTTATGGTAGTAATCAAAGATCCGGTAGTGATACACAAACATTCTCTCGGTAAAGCCACTATCCTCCTGAGATTGCACCTCTAGATGGATCAAGATGAACGCTTCTTCTCCGTTACTGAGCCAGGCTTTCACCAGTTTGTCAGCATAGCGGCGACCGATCTCCGCTTCAGGAATCAAATCCTGAAACTCTTTGTCCAGAAACTCAACCGACCGCTCCCAGTTAATGGCGGCATGAGCTTCTGGGAAGAAGAAGGTCAGGAACAGCTCGAAATACAGATCCAGCGTTTCCTTCCAGGCAGCGTCCAGATCTGAGGCGGGAGCAGGATCGGTCATGGCAGAAGCAGAAACTCGATCCCAAGTGTACCCATTGGCAAAAGGTTAGTTCTGAAAGGATCCAGTCACTAGAGAAGAGCTGCACAAGGGTTTGCACCACTGCTCTCAAAAATTGGGGTCAAGTTGAGTGACTGGTCGCCCACCTGGCCCAGGTTTTTTGTAAAGTTGCATATGAGTAACCCTGGAACGCTTGTCTGCATCTGGAGGATCACCTGCGATGAAACTGTCTTTTCCCCCTGCCCACCGCTTTGGAAACTCGCTCGTCCTGGTGGCTCTGTCAGTCGCGGCGACAGCGCTACCCACCTGGGCCTTAAGCCGAGCTCAGCAGCCTGCCCTCCGAAGCATGAAACGGGCTCAGGTGATCCAGGTGGTCAACTATGACACACTTGTGGTTCAGGTCGAGGGGGAAGGGCATCTGCGCTATGTGGAAATGATCGGGCTAGAGGCTTTACCTGCCATCAACCCTGCTTGGACCAGTATCTCTGGTCTGGTGCCTCTGCAGGTTTATGAAGCAGGTCAGTATCTGCAGGACACCTTGAATCATAAGGAAGTCTATCTGGAGATGGATCCACGCTATGTGTCCCCAGAAGGTCTGATGGCAGCTTACGTCTGGCGGGGACAGACGCTGGTGAATCAGGAAATGTTGCTGCGGGGATTTGCCCTACCTGAAGAGGCTGAAGTTCCTCTCAAGTATGAGGCGATTTTGCAGGAGGCCCTGGAAGTCGCTCAAAGTCAGGGACGGGGCATCTGGCGATTCGATGATCTGAAACCCGGACTAGGGGAAGATGAAACTGCCTCTGGAGAATCAGCACCCCCTGCCCCTGTTGCTGTGAAACAAGCCCTGCGCTAGGGTTTCTCGTTCAGCATGATCCTCCCTGCGTCTGGCTTGGGTGCAGAGATACGATCATGATATTTTG
This sequence comes from Synechococcaceae cyanobacterium SM2_3_1, assembly GCA_012030715.1. Classification (GTDB taxonomy): domain Bacteria; phylum Cyanobacteriota; class Cyanobacteriia; order Thermostichales; family Thermostichaceae; genus JAAUUJ01. The sequence goes on from JAAUUJ010000281.1 coordinate 2,043, forward strand.
CTAAGTGAAGTGCCTAGATTGATCAGGAGCGGCGTTGTGGAGTTTTCCGACCTGAGAGAGTTAGTAGACCGAGCCCTTGCCGACAAAGTACTGACGCGGGCCGAACAACAGCAGATCATGAATGCCGTGGTGGCCGATAAGGAGGTCACCCCTGAGGAGCATGCTCTCCTGGAATCGATTATTGACAAGATCAGTAGCGGTGAGATCAAAGCCGTCGACTAGCCTGGGTGCTGTCCTTGATGTCGCTCCCTGTCTCTGCATGAGCGCTGTGTTCCTGGGGATTGACCTGGGAACGTCCGGGATGCGGGCGCTCGCTTGTGATGAAAATGGGGCACGGGTTGCCAGTTCTGCATTGAGTTGGGCAGGATCGGAAACCAATCCAAAAATTTGGCGGCAAACTCTGCGGAACCTCCTGGATCAGCTCATCCAGCAATTGCCCTCCAGCCACCACCCTGTCGCGTTGAGTGTTTGCAGTACCTCTGGCACGATTCTGGCCCTGGATCCCTCAGGTGAACCGCTGGAGCACGCCTGGTTGTACAACGATCCTCGGGGCCATGTACAGGCTCAACAGTTAGGGATTCCCAGCAGTTGGGGCTTATGCCGCTGGGTATGGTGGCAGCAATCCCAGCCCGAGCGTTCCCGATCTAGCATTCTGGCCCATCCTACAGATGTTCTCTTGCAGTCATTGGGCGCAGAGTTATTCGTGACCGATCACACCTCAGCCTTAAAATCCGGCTTTGATCTGGAGCATTATCAGTGGCCAGCAGCCTGGTTACTTGAGCACGAACTGGATCTGCAACAGTTTCCTCGGGTCGTCTCGCCAGGCACACCCCTGGGGACCGTTGCTTCGGGGTGGGGGTTACCGGGGTCACTCCTGCTGGTGGCGGGTTGTACCGATGGATGTGCTGCCCAACTGGCCACCGGAGCGATTGCCGCCGGACAGATCAGTACGTCACTGGGGACCACGCTAATTTTTAAGGGCACCAGCACTGGTCGGATTCAAACCCCGAATGGCAGTGTCTATTCCCACCTCCATCCGGATCGGCAGTTCTGGTTTCCGGGAGCTGCCTCCAGTTGTGG
>JAAUUJ010000282.1 GCA_012030715.1 Synechococcaceae cyanobacterium SM2_3_1
CTCCATCGGGATCCACAACTTGCACCTGATAGGAGTAGGTATTGCCCAGACGAGCAATGGTGCGGGGTTGTGATTCAATCATGGGTGTCCGGTTAGAGGCAGCCGGATCTACCCGCAGGAAGAGTTCTTGCAGCGCTTCTCCCCCACGGCCATCCTCTGCTAGCACCGTGATCCGCCAGGGAGTTGGTTCATCCGCATAGATGTACTGAATCGATCCACCCTCTTGCTGGGCAGTAGGCGTCCAACTCACTACACCTGTGGCACTGTCAATGCTGGCATTGCTAGGAGACTCAGACGGGATCCGTGGATCCACCACCAGTGAGTAGGTGAGAGTATCTCCATCCGGATCGATGGCCTCTGCCTGATACTGGAAGAGTTTACCTACCTGGGGTTGGGCATTGTCGGGCAGCACAGAGGTAAAGAGCGGATCTCGATTCCCCTGCTCCACCGTGATATTGAAGGCCTGCAGCGCCACTCCACCCCGGTCATCCTTCACCCTCAAAATCGTCAGATATTCCCCGGCCTGATCCTCTGTCGGTCGCCAAACCAGAGTCCCTTTCTCACTCACAGTCATACCCTTAGCTTATCAAGAGGCCCACTTGTATTGATAGACTTGAAATCTTGGCATCGAGAGTTTCTCAATAGTTACTTTGTTTCATTAACAACTTTATCAATTCTGAATCTTCTGATTCTCTAGCCAAGTCGATAGCCGTTTGGCCGAAGGCATTCACTGCATCAAGGGCTGCGCCAGATTTCAATAATAGATTAGTAGTCAATATCCGTGCTCTCCTTTGTAAATCCGTGTATGCTCTCGCTCCTATAGCAAGCATAATTGCGGTATTTCCATTATTGTCTCGGGCATTAACGTTCGATCCTTGTTCAATCAAAAGTTGAACGATGTCAGCATTATGTTCTTGAGCAGCAACCATAAGGTATGTTAACCCAAGAAAATCTCTAGCTTCTATATTTGCACCCAATTCGAGCAATGCTTTAGCTGTTGAGTATTGTCCAGAAACAAGAGCCGCATGTAAAGGTGTTTCACCATCCAAATAAGTTAGATCACTACTATCTACATCCAACCCATCTTCAATTAATCTCTGGATCATACTAAGCTGCCCTTTGCCTGCTGCACCAATTAATCTTGCAACTCGTGATAACTCATACTCATCAGATGAAACATAAGGAACTAGATATTCATATACTTCTTGTCTACCCATTTGAGCAGCTTCCATAATCGGAGAAATACCATATTTATCCGTTTTGTTAACATCTGCACCTGCTTCAACAAGTATTCTAACAATCTCAGAATTTCCTGATACTACTGCTGCTAGGATTGGGGTAATTCCCTCATCCCAACAGCGTTCTATATCAGCACCATATTCAATCAATAATTGAACCATCTCAATACTATTTAACATTATAGCTTCATATAATGGATGTAGAAAATCAACCTTAAATCCTGATTCTAACAAAAACTGAACAATCTCTTTGCTGCCAGATTGGACAGCAGCATCCAACGATGGATATCCCATATGCGACATAGAGTCAAGACTTTTATTTGCGTGAATCCAAGCCTTGACATTTACAAGATCACCAGCCTTGACATAGTCAAGCAATACCAGATCATTTTGTTCATCAACAGTATTGGTCATACTTCTATATCTTTCACGAGAATGGATTAATTTTGGAGTGAAACAACAACAGTGATCACATTATCAGTAGCTCCTTTAGCTATTACTCTTTGTTCATAATTTCCACCCTGAGCTCCCTCAATGAACACTAAAAATAAATTGGCAGGAACCCACTGAAAACGCTTAGCAAAGTTAACCGCGTTATCCCACTGAGTATCCTGATTTCCTGGATTAACATATCTTTCATAAAGGTTCTTAGCGGCATACTTAAAGTCACCACTTAGTAAGCCTTTCCCAGTTTCACCAAGTTCTCCAATCCTTTTTGGTGGTATTTGTGAGATAACATAGTCAAGGCTACTCCTCCCACCATAGTTAGCAAGATTTATTCCTACTTCTGCTACAGCGCAACCGAAGCCATTATCGAATGGTTTTCCACTTCCCCCCACAAACGGCACTTGAAAAAATAGAGTTTCCCCTACATCACCTAAGACAAAACATATAGCATCAGCTGCCATCCATTCAAAAATATCCCAGTTGTTACCATTTGGTGTATTAGCTCCACCCAGAACATTGTTAGCAATGTTATCTAGCAATGGATTTTCAATTGTGTTAGTGGGGAGATAGGCTGACATGACTTTCAAGAAAACACTTGTAACTGATTCCCCTAAACCCTCAATAGCCCGTTCTCTCAACTGATCAACTGTCTCTGTCTTCACTGCTTGAAGAATATCATTGATTAATTGACAAACATTTAACTCACTAATACTGAATGATATCGTGCCTTCAGGATCTATATAGAAGAACGGGTTGTTTCTGCTGAACATATAAGTATTTAGATCCTCAGGCTGATTCAAGTTAATTCCGGCAGGATCTCTACTCAGGAACCTCCCACTAATCGGATCATAGTTCCGTGCTCTCATCTGATAAAGGCCTGTGCTTTGTTCTAACCACTGTCCATGGAATCGGAAATCTCCACTTGTTTCAGTAGGAATCCCAAGTTCAGATTGACTCCTTAAGTTGCCAAATCCATCATACTGGAAGTCAGCTACTAACTGAGAATTTTCATCAACTAAACCAATCACTGAGCCTATAGAATCTCTAAGGTAATAATCTCTACTACTATCTTCCAATCTTAGTAGAGGCATCTCCCCAGCATAGACATATTCTGCTGCAACTGTTCCTGATCCATCTACTATCTGATGTAATGACTCCATGCCGGAACCCATTGCGGGCGCTACTAAGAAATTCCGCTCTATCTGACCAATTGACTTTACTCTCCGATTCATGCCGTCGTAAAGGTAGCTCACAGATCCTGCTTGAACTAAACGGTCGTAGGTATCATGTTCCAATGTTAGTAGGGAACACCATCAAACTCTGGGGCATTCAGCGGCACATAGGCAATCGCCCCAGGTTCACGACTGACGGTGGTCTCAAAATCCTGTGAGTCAATC
>JAAUUJ010000283.1 GCA_012030715.1 Synechococcaceae cyanobacterium SM2_3_1
CCAGCTGCATCCCCATAAATTTCAGACCAGCACAGGCCGCTTCCCGCACCGCAGCCGCATTTCCCCCACCCCCCCCGTAACACCACGGCATCCAATCCCCCCAGGCTGGTGAGCATGGCTCCCAGTTCACAACGGAGTCGGTGGATGTAGATCTCAAAGGCTAGGTGGGCCCGTTGATCTCCTGCAGCGCGGGCCTCAAGAATCGAGCGCATATCCCCCGATCGACCTGATATCCCCTTCAGACCGGAGTGGCGATTGAGGAGCGTATCCAGATCTGCTGCCGTCAATCCTTCTGCTCGCAACAGGTAAATCAAAATCCCCGGATCCACCGATCCAGAGCGGGTGCCCATCATCAATCCCTCCAGGGGAGTAAATCCCATGGTGGTGTGGATACTCACGCCCCCCTGAACAGCTGCCAGGGAACAGCCATTGCCCAAATGACAGGTAATCAGTTTCAGACTCTGTAGCTCCCGTTTCAGGATCTGGGCAGCCCGTTGAGCACAGTACTCATGACTGATGCCGTGAAACCCGTAGCGACGGATCCCCTGTTCAAACCAACGGTAGGGGCCGGGATACACAGCCGCCGCCAGGGGCAAATGCCTGTGAAAAGCGGTATCAAACACCGCCACCTGAGGCAGGGTGGGCAGCAGGTCCGCCATGGTTTCCATCCCTTCTAAATTGGCAGGATTATGGGCGGGGGCCAGTGTGGCCAGATCAGCAATGGTTGACTTGACATCCTCTGTTACCCAGGTGGGTTGGCTGTAGGATTGCCCTCCGTGCACCACCCGATGACCAACTACATCGATCTGGTCCAGACGTTCCAGCACCGCTGTTGGTCCCTGCACCAGGGTTTGGAGCATCGATTTAACCGCTTCCTGACGGGTTTGGGCAGGCAGATCGGTTCCTACCTTTTCTCCCTGACCCTTGACCATCATTTCCGCCATCCCCTGCTGGCGACTCCAGTCGATTTTGCCCTCCCAAAGCGGGTGCGGAGGCTCCAAGAGGGTGGGATCCGTCTCAAGATCGTAGAGACAGCTCTTTTGACTGCTGGAGCCAGCGTTGAGGACCAGGATTTTCATCAAGCGCTCTCCCGAAGATAGCGGTACCATCCGCCTTTGTTCTACCCCATCTGAAACAGGATGGAGATGCTAGGCTCTGAACAGTAGCTCCACCCCGGAACCGATCATGTCTGCAGATGAGTCTGCCCTGACTCCCCAGAACTGGCCTCTGGCTCAGCTGCCAGGGCTTTCGCTGCGGGATCAACAGCTTTTGCAGCGAGCAGGCTTAACAACAACGTTGCAACTGTGGCAGCTGACCCAGGACACCCTCCTGATCGAAACCCTGGCGGCCCGGTTGCTAATTCCCCAACGACAGCTATTGAAATGGATCTCGCTGGCGGATCTGGCCCGCGTGCCTGCAGTCGGATGTACTTACAGTGGCTTGTTACTGCATGTCGGTATTCAATCTGTAGAACAACTGAGTCAGTCTTCCCCCGCCCAGCTGCACCAGCACCTGTTACGCCTCCAGGTCATGATGATGCGTCGGCGTGATCTTTGCCCCTCCGCCAGTCAGGTGGTGCGCTGGATCCATGAGGCTCAGCGGCTGCCAGTCCAGCCCAGCCCTCAGTCACGAAAGGGATCCGCTTGAGTTACATTGAGTCAAGACCTCTAAAGTTAAAGACTACCGTTGACCATGAATGCAAAAGTACCCCGCCGTTCACAGACTGCTGTTAGCTCCTTCTCAATGGATGATTTTGCTCAAGCCCTCGAGGAGCATTACATTCCATTTCAAGCAGGACAGGTGGTGCGGGGCCGGATTTTTGAACATGACAGCCGCGGGGTGTATGTGGATATTGGGGCTAAATCTCCAGCCCTACTGCCGCTGCGAGAAGTTGCCCCCTATGAGGTCAACAATCGGGAGGACTTAGAAACCCTGCTACCTCTGCACAGCGAGGCAGAATTTCTGATCATTCGGGAGCAAAATCTGGATGGGCAGGTGATGCTCTCCCGGCGACGCTTGCTGGCCAAAATCGTGTGGGAACAGTTAGCCCAACAGCAAGAAGATAACCAAACTCTAGACGTGCGGGTCACAGGTCTGAACAAAGGGGGCGTGCTGGTGGATGTGCAGGGACTGCGTGGTTTTATTCCGCGCTCCCACCTGAATGTAGGGGACGATCTCAAAAGATTGGTGGGTCAGGTGCTCACTGCAGGACTATTAGAAGTGAATCCAGAAAAGAATAAGCTGGTACTTTCCCAGCGGATGGTGACCCAGGCCTCCAGCGTGCGAGAGTTTGCAGTCGGTCAGGTGGTGGAAGGCCTGATCCGCGGCATCAAACCCTTTGGACTGTTTGTGGATCTGGATGGCACTTCTGCTCTACTGCACATTAAGCAAATTAGCCAGAAGTTTATTCATTCCCTGGAGGAGTCCTTTCACCTCAACCAACCTCTGAAAGCCGTGATCCTGGACCTTGATCCCCAGAAGGGGCGTATCTCCCTCAGTACCCGTGTGCTGGAGAAATATCCCGGCGAGATCCTGGAAAACCTGCCTCAGGTGATGGAGGAAGCCGAGGAACGGGCCCGCAAGTACCAGTCAAAATTGGCTGAAGCCCAGATGCTCTAGATCTTCTTCCCAGAGCAAAAAAAACTCCCCCTCAGGGGAGCCAGACTGGACACCAACACCCTAGGGATCCGTCATCCCTAACGAATGCCGCTGGGTTTGTGCACGATGAAGCTCATCACCTGGCACTGCTGCACGTTGTCAAATCCCACCACTTTAATAAAGCAGTTGGGATAGTTGCTGCGGCAGGACTGGACTTCAGAGAGGACTTCCTGAGGGCTGCGGGCCGAAAACAGGGGCAGCTTCCACAGCGTCCAGAAGTGCATGGCCGGATCGGAGGACTCACTAAACTCGATGGCAGGAATAAACCCTTTGTCGAGAATGTACTGGATCTGTTTGGTGATCTGAAAATCGGTCAGGGGGGGGGAGTAGGACAGGGTTTCGTAGCGCTTTTCTTTGGGTAGGGTCTGCATAAGAGCCTCTCAATGCGTGAAATGTACAGATGGTTAGCGAAAGGAAAAC
>JAAUUJ010000284.1 GCA_012030715.1 Synechococcaceae cyanobacterium SM2_3_1
CCTCGATCAAATTCAAGATTTAATAAGACTTTAAAACTATTGATCGCATCTTCTTGCTCATTGTGAATATATTGTAGCTTAGCCAATAAAACTCGTGCAGTTCCATCATTGGACTGACTTGAACAGCGTCTCTAAGAGCCTGTTTAGCTTCCACATAGCGATCCATATTGAATAAAATATCCCCATATGTTGTTAATAGATTGAGATCATCATGTTTAAATTCTAGCCCTTTACAACAACTAATCAATCCCTCCTCATATCGGCCTAAATTTAATAACGTTGCTCCATGCAATCTCCACAGATCAGGGTCATCAGATTTAAGACTTAATCCTCTGTCAAAGCTTGCTAAAGCTTCTTCATGTCTTCCTAAGTTACCTAAAGTTACTCCATGCAATCGCCACAGAGCAGAATTCTCAGGTTTGAGAGTTAGTCCTCTTTCAAAACATGCTAGGGCTTCATCAATACGCCCAAGGTATAATAAAGAGATTCCATATTGAAGATAAACCTCAGGAGTTTCGTACAGTTTCAAAGTCTCTTGAAATACAATTATCGCTCGGTCTGGCCTCTCATTAAGTAGTAATGTTCGACCTAAAGGCAACAAAATATTATAATCATCATGAGCTAATTCCAATGCTTGGTCCCAACAACCTAAAGCTTGTTCATAGGAACCCTCACCCAAAAGAATCTCTCCTTTTTTGATAAATAATTCAGCACGTATTTTTGCGTCTTTTGAGGATTCGATCAATCCTTGTATTTCTATAATCCCTTGATTTATTTCATGAGGACTGAGATCATGTACTTCCTTATAATTATTGATTTTTATCTTGCTTGCTTGTTTGAGGATCTCATCGTCTGTTAAAGGAAACTGAAATACACCTGAGCGCCAATCAAAAAAATCAGGGCTCGCCGAACAAGATAATTAATGCACCAAGGAGGAATCAGGAAAAGAAAAATACAAGGAAATTCAGATGCAAATCGTTCCCGTTGCTGATTTAAGTGACTTAAAATAGGAGGCACATCTTTCCAGCTATAAGCTAGATCCTTATATCCCCACCCCTCGAAATTGAGCTTTGTGTCCTCATAACTATATAAGGCTTTTTCTAAACCCTTAATAATAATAATGTCAGGAGAATCTTGTTTATATAAATCACTAACAAGATCAAACAATCTTATTGATTTTTCATCAAGTAAAATAGAACAGATATTCTTATTGGGTAAATCATTTTTTACTTTATTGGCAACCTCTTCTCTCTTCGTCTCGTTAATATCTACTGCGAAAAACAGGCCAAATCCCTTCTTTCGCTTTAGTGATCTCAATAGGCTTCTATAGGTCTCTTCTGATTCATTAGACCTCTCAATAAAATCTACTGGTGTCAAATCAAAACTTGGAAGTATAAAATTTTGATCTGTTGATTTGTTGATTGATAGTTTCTTAGTTGCCATCAGATATCTAACCCTTTAAAGTTTCTATTGCTTTTTCAAGCTTGGGAGTATTGAGTAGAATAGGGTGAACATCATACCATGTACTTGCATTTTTGCTGTGTTCTGCTGATTTACGATATTCTAATAAACAGCGATTAAATAGGAGGCTTCGATAAAAATTTTCGTTTTTGATTTCTTTTGTAAGGTGAACATACGCTAGTGCCTCCCACTGAGGTTCCTCAACAGCACGCTGATAAACACTCCTTAATTCATCAATTGCTCTTTGGACAGCCTTTTCTTGAATAGGCAACTCATCTGTGCGATTGACAGCTTCTTGGGCTAACTGGATTAGATCTCTCATGTAACCTCCGCTCATGAGGCACATTCTTTCCAGTATTTCTTTAGACTCAAATATTTGAGTTTCTAGATCTAACTCCCCAGAATGTGGTTTTACTCTTTGATGAATAGCCTCTTTAAGCTTGTCAAGACCTGGCTGATAGCTCTCTTGATCAGAAGATTTAACCATGATTGAAGGTAGAATCTGAGTAAAGTTATAGTTATCTTTCACTTCAGTAGAGCTTTTAGAGTAAACCATGGAAATAGGAACTGTATAGAGAACATGGCACCTTAATGCTTTAAGTTGTTCATGGCGATCTAGAAAGATCTCATCATGATTACTGCGACCATTATCTTTAAAGTTGGGTACGATTCGGTCCAGGCTGTCAACTATCACAATTAACTGTTTCCTTTCCTCAGGTAACTTATCTTTTGCAGCATCAATGAATTTATTGAGTGCAGAGATTAGTGTTTCTGTATGTGGTTTGACTTTCTCGCGAATTCTCTGGCGTTGACTTGGCTCTGTACGAATTGTTGCAGTAAGCTTAGTAAAATATTGTATCTGGGCTTCGATTTTAAGATCATTGAGCTTCACTTGTTGATCAAAAAATTCTTTAAGACTATTCCATTGATCATTTAGCCAATCAGAAATTGGTTTCGGATCTACTTCCTTGATCTGTTCAACAATGTGACGTGTGCAAGCGAGGAGGATGTCTTCATATTCTACATCCTGAGTGCTGATATCTTCTATATCTGCATCAAAATAGACAACATGGAACTTTTTACTTTCTAAATAAGCCTTTAGACGATTAAGTTCTGTTGTTTTTCCACTACCACGATAACCAGCATAAAGATAACAGGTAATGTCCTTAGAACGATGGATTCGCTTACCCAAATCTGTGACTATGTCAACATCACCTCTCACTTCTTTGCAGTCAACATATGCAGGATCTCCAGCGGGCAAGGGTTGAGGATTAAAGGAATTATAAATATTATCTAAGATCTCTTCCATGATCTGTGTGTGATTCATCTTCAATCCTTTCCTGTTAACTGATTGAATAAATCTGATTCTACCAACCTTTGCAATGCACTGTCCTTCTGAGCTCATCAGAATCTGATACTAGTTTTGGATTAGGCTCGTTTCTGTGGTGAGAGAGACCGAATGAAAAATAGCCTTGTGATCAGGAAGCCAGTCACCGCCATGGCCAGACTCAACACCTGCTCCTCCGATCCTTGCTGCGGGTTCATGATCCAATAAAACCCCAGGCCAGAGAGGCACAACCGCAGGACAAAGCTGCTGCCAATCC
>JAAUUJ010000285.1 GCA_012030715.1 Synechococcaceae cyanobacterium SM2_3_1
CATCATAGGGGATTCTCTATGTTTCCTGCATGCCATCGGGGTATTTCAAGGGCAGGAGAAGTTTCATGCAATCTCCTAGAGGAGGGCGATTTTTGCTATTGTGCCTACAGTCAGCATCTGGCGCGAGGATGCCCTTTAAGAGTGTTCTTGAGGTTCGCCAGGCTACATGCCCTGTGGATAGCGTGAATCGGCCCTGGGTTGCTTCACGTGGTCGTGCCTTTCATCACTGTATGTGGAGACAGAGGGAGCGGTAGAATGGCAGCCAACACTGTGCTGGTCATCGATGACAGTATTATGATCCGCAAGATGGTCGCCAGCATCTTGGCTGACCAGTTTGAAGTTCTGGAAGCGAAGGACGGCATTGTTGGTTTGGATGTTGCGCGGCGGCACCGACCGGATCTGATTCTTCTCGACTTTGTCATGCCCAAGATGGATGGCTATGACACGATGCAGGCGATCCGGCGGGAGGAAGCTCTCAAAAATACTCCGATCATCATGATGTCGGGGTTAAAAGAGCAGGTGACCTCCCGAATTCCCGAGCCCTTTGTCGGTTTTGATTTTATCGAAAAGCCTTTCGAGGCCGAGTCCCTGATAGAACGCATCCAGAAAACCCTGCAGGTGACTCCCTCGGCTGATGCAGAAGCCGCATCTGAGCCTACTCTCCAGCTTCTGCTTGGCAAGATCACCTCGCTAGAGACGCTCTTTATTCAGGGAACTGAAAACCTGATCCATCGGGAAGTGGTAAGTCGGTTGTCAGAGGTGAACGGCCAGCTGCAAAAGCAGGAGAGTACCGTGCATAATCTCGACAGCAAGCTCAATAAGCTGCTCCATGAGATCGAGCGGTCCAATCGGGGGCTGGCGATTATTGCCAATGAACTCAAACAGATCCGTAAAATCCTGAATCCTTGATCCCGGAAGCCAGCAGCCAGCGATCGGGCTAAAATATGGTCTCAAGTTGTTAAGAGGATGGTGATCCTCCCACAGAACTTGTTGCCAAAGAATTTGTTCTGCACTTTCTGAGTTATGCCCTTAAATATTGCCATCTATGTGCTGGCAACCCTGCTGGCCAACTACACCGCTGACTGGTTTATCCCATTTGGTCCCCTGCAAACAGCCGTGGGTACTCTGGTTTTTGGTATTACATTCACCCAAAGGGATCGGATCCACGAGTCGGGAAGGCAGTACGCTTACATGGCCATCGGGGTGGCTCTGGTCATGAATACGATCATGTCTTTTTTGCTGGGTGTGCCGTTGCGGATCATTACAGCCTCGTTTCTGGCCATTGCTCTGGCGGAAGGAACGGATACTGAAATCTATCAGCGGTTGATCCAGCGTTCCTGGCCGATGAAGGTGCTCTCCAGTAATGCGGTTTCGATCCCTCTAGACTCAATCTTGTTTACCTTTATTGCCTTTTACGGTGTGCTATCGCAGCAGGAATTGTGGCAGTTGACCGCCGGAGATACGCTGGTTAAGTTCTTGATTGCCACTGCCATGGTGATCTGGAAACCCAGAAGACTAAAATCTGCTCAGGAAGCCTAATGCAAGCATGAATCCCGATCATTTGCTGAGCTTGATTGCCAGAGGTGAAGCGGAACAGGTGGAGTTCAAACGGGAATTGCCTTCCCTGAGCAAACTGACTCGCACCCTCTCGGCGTTGGCAAACACTGCAGGTGGGGTCCTGATCCTGGGGGTTACGGATGCCGGGGAGGCGGTGGGTGTGGCGAATATCGATCAGATCCATGCTCAGGTGGAACAGGCAGCCCAGTTCTGGTGTGATCCCCCTGTTCCGATTCAGACCCAGATCGTCGTGCTCCAGGGGCAGGAGATCATGGTGGTCGAGGTTCCTGATTCCTCCCAAAAACCCCATGCCGTTCTGGAGGATGCTTATGGAAGAGGCAAGGTTTATTTGAGGCAAGCTTCCTCAACGCTGGAAGCCAGTCCCCAGATGATCAAACTCCTGGCTAAGCGATCTGCTCAACCCCCCGTAGCACCTGAAAATCAGCTGGAACAAGCTTTATTTAACTACCTGGCCGAGCACCCCCGTATTACGCTGCCGCAGTACTGCCAGCTGGTCAATATTTCCAAGCGGCGAGCGCAACGGACCTTGGTTAAATGGATGCGGGCTGGCCATCTGAACTGCTTTCAACACGAGCGGGTGCCCTACTATGCACTCAACTCCCCCGCAGGAAACGATTGATGGCTGGGTTCCATTCCAACCCCGTGCTTCTGGACTGGCAATCGAGAACAGATTCACACCCGGAAGGCCCGTTTGACATTGGGCTGCAAGAGTACAGAGATGATCAGACCCGAAATGAGGATCCCGACAACCGTTGTGCCCTCTCCATTCATGAGGTTGAATAACCCCAGAACAATGCTGATCCCTTGAACAATCAACGTCCCAACCCAGGCCCATCCCTGCATCTGCAGAAGACCGATGGCTAGGATCAAAGAAAGGACTCCCAAAAGCAGGGTAAAGAGAGAAATTGCTGCGATGAAGCCTCCTGCAACTGTTGCTTCACCAGATGAACCAATCACGGACACCGAGGCTCCAAATAAAAGTCCCAGGAGAGCCACAAGTACAGTAAAGCCAGCACCCAGGATCTGGAGGATGGCAATGACGGTGATACTAGCGGGGCGTTCCATCATGATCGTTTCCCATCAGTAGGAAAGTGCAGAACAATGCTATCATGACTCCCCAGAATTTTTTAGAAGATGCTTTCATTTGTGAAATAATGCTATCTTGCCTTTCAAATATTGACCCATTGATCTGCATAAATTTATAAATCTTAAGACTTGATTTTAAGCGAGAGCTTGTTCAGATTCAATCTGGCCGTAATTCAGCTTAATGATCCGGTCTGCGACATGAAAGTAATGATCATCATGACTGATCACCAGGACTGTTTTTCCCTGGTCCTTGAGCTGAGTCAGTAAATGGGTATAAAAGACTTCTCGAAAGAGGGGATCTTGATCAGCGGCCCATTCATCAAAGAGGTAGATAGGGCGATCTTCGAGATAAGCTGCCAGCAGCGCCAGACGTTTTGC
>JAAUUJ010000092.1 GCA_012030715.1 Synechococcaceae cyanobacterium SM2_3_1
CGGTTTTGCACCAGGCCAGTTACTACAAAAGGGCAGAGCTAACCTACAGTTTAATCGTGCCTAAATCTGGAGCCCCGTTCTCGGCGTGAGGTGTATGCCTATCTCTGTCAGTTCCTCTGGAAGGGGCTCAGGAATCTCGGTGTCCAACTGGATCCTATGGGAGCTTCTGCTTCCCACCCTCGGGATGAAATGTGCAGGACCTATCATCATCGTGCCAGCTGTTTTGCCACCTCCACCTCCGCAGATCTGACGTTCAAGCAGCTCAAGATCATTGGCAGTGCCCAGCTCTGGAAGCAACAGGTGGTCTTACAGCAGGGCATCCTTCTGCTTTGCCCAGATGTGGAGCTCTGGGAACAGGTTCTGCCAGGTTCGTCAGAAAAAATCAAGGGATTGCAGCAGATCACCCCTCAACCCCTCCAATATGAACAAATTATCGACTCACTGACTCAATCTGCCGCAGAATTGCTGGACATGACCTGGCAAGAAACGGAATGGTCAAATCAGGAACGGGAAAGGATCACTGCGCTGCAGGATCAATTTCAGATCTAGGATCCGTTGCCCACGGCCTTGGTGACCACTTCGCCCCCTTCCATCAGAACCACTTCTTTTTCCTGTGCAGAAATGGAACTGACACTGGCTGATTCAAAATTCTGGCCCGGTTGAACGACCGCAGGAACCGCACCGGAAGCCGACATCAATGCGAAGCTTTCGCCATCAATGCTGACAATTCCCGAAACTTCAACACTGCGGGCAAAGCGAGCCGGATCCTCCTGGGGTTCATCCAGGGCAGCGGTGGTATCCGGGGAGGGGAAATCCAGATCATCAATAGGGGGCAGGGCCGGCAACGTATCAGGAACGGGGATGTCGTCAGCGATATCCACCGGCGCTTCAAATCTATCCAGGGGAACGAAAGGATTACTCCGGCCTGACTGCCCCAGGGCCCGCTGAGTTTCAGCTTCAGGATCAGAGGGTTCGATCAGGGTGGTGGCAGAAGTACTGGTCTGCAGCAGGGATTCTCCGGTGGTCTGCCCAAAGGCCGGAATACCAGGCAGTTGACTGGACTGAGCCAACCGCTGCATCTCCTCGGCTCCCCGGTTAAGGGTGGCCTGCATATCCTGTTGCCAGCGACCCGGAGCAATCTCGGCCATCACAATCGGACTCACTTCTCCCCGCATTTCCACCAGGACTTCAGCCTGAGAGGCGTTCAGGCGTCGGGATCCCTGAACCGTAGCTCCCTCGGGTAACAACAGCTCAACTGCTGCTTCAGCTGCAGGCACACGGGCCTGAGCAGAGACAAACTGGGGAGTAACCAGTAGAGATGCACCCCCCAACAGACAAGCAGTGGCGATAAAAGGCAAAGATCTGCGGTTGACCATTGCTAGAGATCCTCAAGCACTAAGCAGCTTCGCTCATTAACATACCCAATTATCTGAGGATCGGCTATGCAGACGCCCATAAATCTGGGAAAACCCAACCGCTTTCGTTTAGCCTGACAACTGCGCTAGCATTGAGGAGTAAGTGTAAACAACTATTAAGACCTCTATGTCAACCGAAACTCACCTCAGCCTAGACACCATTGCCGAGCGGCTGGAAAGCCCAAATTCTGCGGATCGAATGGTGGCCCTGGCTTCTCTGCGCCATGTCGCGGATGAAGAGGCCGTGCCCCTGATTCTGAAGGTCCTTAATGATGACAATCTGCAGGTGCGCTCCATGGCCGTGTTTGCGCTGGGGGTCAAGCAGTCGGCAGCCTCCCTGCCCAAGCTTCTGGAGATATTGAATACAGACAGTGACTACGGGATCCGAGCCGATGCGGCAGGAGCCCTGGGGTATCTGGAGGATCCACGCGCCTTTGAGTCGCTGGTGCGAGCGTTTTATGAAGATGTGGAGTGGTTGGTGCGCTTCAGCGCTGCCGTCTCGCTGGGGAACTTGAAAGATCCGCGGGGCTATGAAGTCCTGATGCAGGCGCTGCAAACCAATGACACCCTGATGCAACAGGCGGCAATTGCAGCTCTGGGCGAGATTGGAGATATCCGGTGTCTGGAAAAGATCCTCAGCTTTGCCCAGTCAGAAGATTGGCTGGTAAGGCAACGGCTGGCACAAGCTTTAGGTAATCTACCCTCGGAAAAGAGTTTGTCAGCCCTCACCTATATAGCAAAGGATCCTCACCCCAGTGTGGCGGCAGCAGCACTTCACTCCCTGCAACTGCTGCAGGACAAGCAGGATGCCACCCTGCAGAGCTAACTCAGGTTCAACATCACCGGTAGAGGCCCAGATCATCTTGACCTCCTGAGGCTGAAACACTGCTGCTCAATTGAAATTTAATGGCGGGTCAGTGGATCTTCTAAAGCGCTTCTGGCAGGATTAAAGCATTCTTTAGATCCTCTGCCATGTTTGCAAAAGTATGGTCAGCGACGCTTCTGGGGTTGAAAGCTCTGCGAACAGCGGTGGAGGTGGATGTTGGAGGTGGATTACCCCAGGTGGTCATGGTGGGGCTGCCGGATACCGCAATTCAAGAATCGAAGGAACGGGTGAGAGCTGCCATCAAAAACTCAGGCTTTGCCTTTCCCATGCGCAAGGTTGTGATCAGTCTGGCCCCCGCAGATCTACGCAAAGAAGGCCCCAGCTTTGATCTCCCCATCGCCATGGGCATCCTGGCCGCAGCGGATCAGGTGGAGTCCAGGGATCTGGACAGGATCCTGTTTATGGGGGAGCTGTCTCTGGATGGCAGCTTGCGTCCCGTGATGGGAGTATTACCGGTGGCTGCAGCTGCTCGGCGCATGGGGTTTACCCAACTGGTGGTGCCCGAACCGAATACCCTGGAAGGGGCTGCCGTGGAAGGAATACAGGTCTACGGCTTTCAAACCCTGGCGGAGGTGGTGACCTGGTTGCAGGATCCTGTTCAAGTGATGCCCACTCAGGTGGAAGCTGATGCAATTCTGCAGGCCAGTGTGCCCCATCAAGCCCAGCTGGATCTGGCGGATGTAAAAGGACAGCATCATGCCCGGCGGGCCTTAGAGATTGCTGCTGCAGGTGGACATAATCTCTTGCTTGTGGGGAGCCCAGGGGCTGGGAAAACGATGCTGGCTAAACGCTTACCCGGGATCCTGCCCGCTCTGCAGTGGGAAGAGGTTCTGGAAATTACCCAGATCTATTCAGCTGCGGGGCTATTGCGACAGGGCTTGCAGGCGGGAGGTCCGATGGGACTGATTACCACGCGGCCTTTTCGTTCTCCGCATCACTCGGCTTCTGCAGTGGCACTGGTGGGAGGTGGATCCTATCCTCGTCCCGGGGAGATTTCGCTGGCTCATCGGGGGGTGCTCTACCTGGATGAATTAACCGAATTTAAGCGCGAGGTGCTGGAGGTTCTGCGTCAGCCCCTTGAGGACGGAGTGGTTTCCATTTCCAGAGCCAAGCTTTCACTGGAATTTCCGGCTCAGGTTACCCTAATCGCTTCCACCAATCCCTGTCCCTGTGGTTTTTATGGTGATCCTGTACATGCCTGTACCTGTACCCCCCAGCAACGGGATCGCTACTGGTCTAAACTGTCTGGCCCCCTCCTGGATCGGATTGATCTGCATGTGCGCGTTAACCGACTCAACCCTGAGGAAATCGTTGCTGTAGATTCGGGAGAACGCTCTGACCGGGTGCGGGAAAGAGTCCTCTCCGCCCGTCAACGGCAACAGCAACGCTTGCAATCAAATCCTCAGATTCACTGCAATGCCCATATGCAAGCCCCTCAGATCCGAGAGTGGTGTAAGCTGGATGCCCCGTCTCAGCGAATTATGGAAGGAGCGATCCGCAAACTGGGACTGTCGGCTCGGGGCAGTGATCGGATTCTGAAAGTGGCCCGTACCATTGCAGACCTGGCAGACTCAGCAGACCTGCAGCCTCAATACCTGGCGGAAGCGATCCAGTACCGCAGCCTTGACCGCAGTGGAGGGGCCTGAGGGAAATGTATAAAATAGTAAAGGTTTATTCTTCCTGCATCTATGTCCTCTGCTGTACTTGCCTCGTCCCTGTTCCCACGGCAATCACCCTCCGAGCCAAGGGGAATTGCGGTTCTGCATCTGGGGTGTGAGAAAAATCGAGTGGATACAGAACACATACTTGGGATCCTCAGTGCGGGGGGGTACCGGATTGAGGAGGATGAAGCCGCAGCCGATTATGTGATTGTCAATACCTGTAGCTTTATTGAGGCAGCACGGCGGGAATCGGTTCAGACGCTCATGGATCTGGCGGTGCAGGGGAAAAGGATTGTGATCTCGGGTTGTCTGGCGCAGCATTTTCAACAGGAATTGCTGGAGGAGATCCCGGAGGCGGTGGCTGTGGTGGGCACCGGAGACTATCACCAGATCCTGGAGGTGCTGCAGCGGGTCGAACAGGGAGAGCGGGTCAATGCCGTTACTGCCAATCTGGATTACATCGCCGACGAGCATGTACCTCGGATTCGTACCACCCATGCTCCCGTGGCCTATCTACGCATTGCCGAGGGCTGTGATTACCGCTGCGCCTTTTGTATCATCCCTCATTTACGCGGAAATCAACGCTCCCGCTCTCTGGAATCGATCCTGGCGGAAGCTGAGCAGCTGGCGGCGGAAGGGGTTCAAGAATTGGTCCTGATCTCCCAGATCACCACCAACTACGGAGTGGATCTCTACGGCGAGCCCAAACTGGCGCAATTAATTCGGGCCCTGGGGCAGGTGCCGATTCCCTGGATCCGCATGCTCTATGCCTATCCCACCGGACTTACCCCTGAGGTTCTGGCCGCGATTGCAGAAACCCCCAACATGCTCCCTTACCTGGATCTGCCCCTGCAACACAGCCATCCTCAGATGCTGAGAGCTATGCGTCGTCCTTGGCTGGGTCGCGTCAACGATGAGATCATTGAACGGCTGCGTCAGGCCCTCCCTCAGGCTGTCCTGCGTTCCACTTTCATTGTGGGCTTCCCTGGCGAGACAGAAGAGCATTTCCAGCATTTGTGCAACTTCCTGGAACAGCACCAATTTGATCATGTCGGGGTTTTCACCTTCTCAGCAGAACCAGGAACACCTGCCGCCATCTTGCCTGATCAAATTCCCCTTGAAGTGATGCAGGCTCGCCGTGATCAGATCATGCGTCTGCAACAGGGGATCAGCTTTCGCGGCAATCGGGCTGAGGTGGGGAAGACGGTGCCCGTCCTGTTAGAGCAGGAAAACAGTGCGTCAAGGGTATTTATTGGCCGTTCGCCCCGCTTTGCGCCGGAGGTGGATGGGGTGATCTACGTTGAGGGTTACGGATCCCTGAACAGCCTGGTTCCGGTTACTATTACTCGGGCAGAGCCCTATGATCTTTTCGGTGAAATTGTCACTGCACCCCCTGGTTTTAACTGGCATGGACGTTAGTTGCGCCTCCAGCGTTGGCCTGATCACGTTGTTGTCAACGGTGGCGTTCAGCCTGCTGCCTGCCCGTGCGGCAGAAACCCATACCTGCCTCAGCGCTTTGATGCATCCAGTCTCAGGACAGGTCACTAGCATTAATGATGAGTTAATCCAGCTAGATCAATTCCCGCAGGGATCATTGCAGGCGGTGATTCTCACCAACCGGACCACCTCCAGTCAGTCGAAAGAAGCTGCGCAAGCACTAGAGCTGGAGTTTGGTCGCTACTCTCAGTTCCGTCAGGTGGTAGTGGTGGATGGTACGGGCCTGCAACTGGTGCGGGGATTTGTCCTGCGCATGATCCGCAAGGAAAGTCCCAATACAGCAGGATCTCCCTACCTTACAGTTGATTTTGGCGGCGAAACTGTCAGTACCCTGAAGACACTGGCTCAAAAGGCATTGATGGCGGTGGATCTGCGGCAGCAGGCGGTCCTGTTTATCCTGGATGACTCAGGTCAGGTGTTGGGACTTTATCCCCTGAACGATACTTTGCGTCCAGCCCAACATTGCCTGCGGGTGCAAACCCGAGAACGGATCCTGTTACAAGAATTCTGAGCGACATCACGGATTTAACTCGCAAACACCGGAGCCAAACTGTCTCCTCCTGAAACCACGGTGCCCTCGTCCATCGCTGCGTAAAGCTGATTAAGAGCAGCAAAGTCAGATTCGCAATACTGAGCTTTGAGGAGCAGAGCATTAATGTGACGCTGCTGCCGATGGGTTAGAACTCTGGTTTGCAGCACCTCGCTGACGATCATCTCAATATTCATTGCAACACCTCGCCTGCAGAAGATGGATAGGGGAACAACACTTTCCTTCCTCAGTATGAAATGAACTGAGCCTCATGACCTACGTTTCCTTGCTCAGGACTCTGCGCGATTCAGCGCAATTGCATACGCAAGACTGGCCAATCATCCGACCCGCAGTAGTCTTAGAGACAGGGGGCAAGTAAATATTCACTGAGTTTGTGATCCAGGTCACACTTCCTCTCCGTAGCCCATGAAATGATCAATACACACAGTGATGAATCAGGCTATGAAAATTCAAGCAATTGTCAATACTGCTTTAGAATCGGGCTACCTCTCCCTGGAGCAGGATCGGAAGCTAACACTGATCATGCAGAACTATCCCTGCACTCCCGAAGATCATGACGCCATGGATCAGCTGATTGAGGCGCTGATTGAAGGATCTGTCAAGGCAGAAGGCGGTCTTTGGGGAGATGAATCCTTCCCTCAATCTGCCTAGCAGTCCTACAAAGTCAAAGGTTCAGGTGTCTCGTCCACTAAGGGTTTGGCCCGTTCTAAAAAACTGCGTAGGGCATCGCCTTCAATCACCTCTTGGCCGAGCAAGCTCAGAGCCATGGTCTCCAGCAGCTCACGGTTGTTGCCAAGAATCGTCAGGGCCTGCTGGTGAGCTGTTTCCACAATCTCTCTCACTTCTGCATCAATGGCTCTAGCCGTTTGATCACTGACATTACGCCTGGGGGTAGGCATGCCATTCGCCAGGAATTGTGACTGTTGTCCACGATCGTAGGCTAGCGGGCCCAGAATTTGACTCATGCCGTAGGTGGTGACCATCCGCTCCGCCAGATCGGTAGCTCGTTGCAGGTCATTGGCCGCTCCGGTGGTGATATTGCCAAACACTAGCTCTTCTGCGGAACGTCCTCCCAATAAGGTGGCAATTTGCCCTCGTAATTCTGTCTCATCCGCCAGAAACCGATCTTCTGTGGGCAGCTGCAACGTATACCCCAATGCCGACATCCCTCGGGGCACAATCGAGATCTTGGCCACTCGATCCCCACCGGGCATCACAGCCCCCACCAGAGCGTGTCCCACCTCGTGGTAAGCCACAATTCGCTTTTCTTTGGGATTGAGGACGCGACTTTTCTTTTCCAGCCCTGCCACTACACGCTCAATGGCCTCACTCAGATCCGCCTGGGTGACCATTTCTCGCCGATTGCGAGCAGCCAGCAACGCGGCTTCATTCACCAGATTGGCCAGATCGGCACCTGCAAAGCCCGAGGTTTGGGCAGCGATGACCTGGAGATCGACTCCAGGATCCAGCTTGACTTTTCCGGCATAGATGTTCAAAATTTCGCGGCGACCCAGCAGATCCGGTCGATCCACCAGCACCTGCCGATCAAAGCGTCCGGGACGCAGCAGGGCCGGATCAAGCGTTTCGGGACGGTTGGTTGCCGCCAGAACGATGACGGTGCCTTCCCCAGCCCCAAACCCATCCATCTCCGTCAGTAACTGGTTCAGAGTTTGCTCCCGTTCGTCATTACCGCCATAAAAACCGGAACCACCTCGGGACTTGCCAATTGCATCCAGCTCGTCAATGAAAATAATGCAGGGAGCCTTGCGTTTCGCCTGATCAAACAGATCACGAACTCGGGCTGCACCCGCCCCCACAAATAATTCCACAAATTCTGAACCGGAAATGCTGAAGAACGCCACACCGGCCTCACCGGCGACAGCCTTGGCCAGCAGGGTTTTACCGGTACCAGGAGGGCCCACCAATAGCACACCCTTCGGTATACGAGCCCCGATCTGGGTAAATCGCTGCGGGGTCTTGAGAAACTCCACCACTTCCGCCAGTTCTGCCTTGGCTTCTTCGACTCCGGCAACATCGGCAAAGGTGACGCGAGTGGCTTCATTTTCCACATACACCTTGGCCCGACTTTTGTTGATGGAAAGAGCCCCCTGGGGTCCTGCCCGGCGACCGATAAAAAACTGCCAGATGGCCACAAAGATGAGCGGCGGGATCACCCAGCTGAGAAGATTGCCAACCCAGCGGTTCTGAGGGGGAGGGGAGGCAGCGAATTCAACTCCATGACTTTCTAGCTTGTTGGGCAGCTCCAGATCAAAAATGGGGGTGGTGGCCAGAATTGTGCCCGGTTCTTCCCCCTGAGACTTGAGTTGATAGCGAATCTGATCCTGTCCCAGAGAGGCTCGAGCCACCAGATCATCCTCCACCTGACTCAGGAAGAGACTGTAGGGGACTTTGGGAATAGAGGGGCCCGTGAAAAAGGGCACAACCAGATTGAGCAACAGCACAACACCTGCAATCAGAAGTAAAAGGTTGCCAATTTGCTGCGGTCGGGAGGGTTGAGGTTGATCCTTAATCGCCATAACTGCATACCCCAAGCCTGAGCATATAGAGAGAGACACTTAATCTTAAACGAGTCCACAGGCTTCCCCCGCCCCAGGTAGATTTTTGTAACGAAGACACTCATAATGGGTCACATACCCTTGGAGAAAGAGTTGCGCCATGGCTTCTCAGGATTTCGAGCCCACCACTGATCGTGCCGATGAGCCACCTGTGATTGAGCTGGCAGAAGATGCCATTGATGCGGAGTTTGCTGATCCGGCCCGGATGCAACGCTACGAATGCAAGTCCTGCGGTTATGTTTATGAGCCCACCCGTGGCGATGCTCAAGCCCAGATCCCCGCTGGGGTTCCCTTTGAAGATCTGCCTTCCTCCTGGAGATGTCCGGTATGTGGAGCCTCCTCCAGGCAATTTGAGTCAGTGGGTGCTCAAGGAAAACCCTCCGGGTTCAAAGAAAATCTGAACTACGGGCTTGGTGTTAACCTCATGACCCCTGCCGCCAAAAGTATTCTTATTTTCTTGGGCTTGGCACTTGCTTTTCTCTTTCTCATGAGTTTTTACTTCGTTGAATAGATCGAGCTGATCTCATGTTTCCAATGTTCCTGAGGATGGTGGACTGATGCTTCGAGTAATGGTGATCCTGCTTTCGCTGCTGCTGATGGCCGCCCGTATGCCTGCCATGCGCATGATTCCCTGGCAGGTGGTGGAAGTGCCCACGGACAATATTTTGCTTGATATCGCGTTTACGGAGTCTGACCCAGATCGGGGCTGGATTGTGGGGGATAAGGGCACCCTGCTGGAAACCCGTGATGGTGGGATCAACTGGCAGGAGCGGCGGATTCAATCCAGCAATCCCGACTACTACCTCAGCGCCATAAGTTTTTCCGGCTCGGAAGGTTGGATCGTGGGGGAGCCCAAGGTGATGCTGCATACCAATAATGGTGGAGATACCTGGTCTCAAATTCTCCTCAGCAGTCAGTTGCCAGGAGAACCTCTGATGATCACAGCCCTGGGACCTGAGACAGCTGAATTGGTCACAAATATTGGAGCCATCTACCGGACCGAAGATGCCGGAGCCTACTGGCACTCCCAGGTGGATGACGCGATTGGTCTGTTACGCAACATTGACCGCAATCCTGAGGATGGATCCTATTTAGCCGTTTCCTCTCGGGGCAGTTTCTATTTCCTTTACGCCCCCTCCTCCGGCAGCTGGCAACCCTTTAACCGCGATAGTTCCCGTCGGATTCAGAACATGGGCTTTGGACCAGATGGCACAGCCTGGAAACTGAATCAGGGAGCTGAAATTGCCTTTACGGAAGACTACATGTCCGGGCAATGGAGTAAACCGGTGCGACCTGGACAAACTCTCAGTTTTGGCTATCTGGGGGCAGCCTTCCAAAATGATCACGATCTCTGGGTGGTTGGGGGCGGAGGGACCCTGCTGCACAGCCCTGACCAGGGCCAAACCTGGGAAAAAGCGCGCAAATTAAGCAAAGTTCCTGCCAACTTTTATGCGATCACCTTTCCGCAACCGGGTCGAGGCTTTATTCTGGGTCAACGGGGAACCCTGTTACGGTATATAGGAGACGCTTGACCTGATGCTGCTCATGGCTCGCTACCTGCGCCCGTTGTTGCCCCTACTCCTGATCCTTCCTCTGATCCTGGGTTTTAGCTCTCCTGCCTGGTCCTCTCCAGACAATGCCGCTGAGCTGGTTCAGCCTTCCGGCCAGGTTCTATTGGCCCTCGAGCCTGAGTCAATAGAGTTTTCCACGGACCTTGTCCAGGTAGACCCGGACCCCGATCCTGTCCTGCTGGAACTGACCATCTGGCAGGCTGTGTTCCTGACTTTTTTGACCGTCTTTGTGGCTGAAATGGGGGACAAAACCCAGATGGCTACCATGCTCATGTCAGCTCAATCCAAATCCCCCTGGGTGATCTTCTGGGGATCCGCCAGTGCGTTGATTGCCGCCAGCCTGGTCAGTGTGCTGCTGGGGGAAGGGGTTGCCCAGATCATTCCCACACAGATGCTGCAGAGAGGTGCTGCCGTCGGATTTATCGGGATTGGCCTCTATGTTCTCTGGAGTCAATGGCACGAACGTCGGGAATCTACAGTGATCAAGGATGAAGAGTTCGGAGACCTGTCTGATCATGGTTGACTCGCAGAATACGCTCTGGCGGCTAGGCTTTTTAAGTTTTGGCTCGATCTTTCTGGCGGAGATGGGCGATAAAACCCAGTTGGCTACCATGCTGCTGACGGTCCAGTCTGGTCATCCATTGTCAACGTTTGCGGGAGCGGCTCTGGCCTTGCTCCTCACCTCTTTGATCGGAGTGTGGGCGGGCAAGTGGCTTGCCGAGAAGTTTCCCCCTCATTTGATCAAGATCACAGCAGGGGTAGGATTTCTGGTGATGGGATCGATCATGCTGGTGGGCAGCTGGGGGAGCTAGTCTTTCGAGTCGGGACAGATCGTGGTAGAATCTGATACGCTTGAAAAGCTGGACGCCGGGGTCGCCAGTGGCTACTAAGTATTCTTCACCGCCCCATTGTTCTTTAGGAAGTAGGCATGGCAAAAAAGCGCAACCTGAAACGGGAAAAAGCGGAGAGGAACCGAGAGTACGCCCGCCAGTTCCAGAAAAGCCGTTCCCGCAATCAACGGCGACGGCAGTCCTCTCCTCCTCGTGATGATGAGTCTTCCTCCACCTCCTCTGCTTCGGACGAAGAGTAGCCTAACCGGATTTCTCAGCAGCTTGCGACCTTCTCTCCCGCCATCGGTTTCCCCTGTTCCTTTGAGACCCTAACTTCGGTCCGCAGCGGTGCGGAGATGAACGTTAAACTGATCTCGGATCAGACGCGAGGGCTGAACAGGTGGAGGCATGGCAGTGACCGAACCGGACGCACCCCAAGAGGATACCCACGCCAAGGAGCAGTTTCTTTACCCCATACACTCCACGTCCTCTCAAGAGGCCACCTTTCCGCAGGTGATTTTCAGCGCCAACCTGCAGGAGTTTGCCCAACGAGTCTCCATTATCTGTGCTCTGCAAGGGAACGGGAAACTGAGTCCAGTGGAGGCATTTGACATGATTAAGCACTTGTGGTCCCGTCTGGAATCCTCCCGTTCGACTTTGCTGGACTAGCGCACTTCTGAAAGGGCAGAGCTATGTACCGCTTGAGTGTGATCATTCCAACCTACAATCGCTTCCCCATTCTTCAGAAATGTTTGGGGGCCCTGAAACGGCAAGCCCCTGGGGAGTACAGCAGCTACGAAGTGATTGTGGTGGATGACGGCTCTAGCGACGCGACAGTGCCCTGGTTGGAGAGAGAAGCTCCGCTTCCTCAACTGCGATTGATCCAGCAGGAGCATCGTGGTCCGGCAGCAGCGCGCAACTTAGGCTTATCCCAGGCGCAGGGATCGGTGATTATTTTCATCGATAGTGATCTGGTGGTGACCTCGACATTTCTCGCCTCGCATGCCCGCCTCCTTGCCCTGCATGGAGTGACTGCTGACCCCACCGATCCTGGGGATGCCAAACTCTTTTCCTATGGCCGGGTGATCAATACCCACAACTTTGAGTTCCCTGCACAGGAGCCGTTTAAACCGACAGACTTTTCCAACGCTTTTTTCGCCACAGGCAACGTTGCCATTGCTCGTCACTGGCTGGATCAGGCGGCTGAGTCTGCGGAGGGTCCATTCGATACCCGTTTTCAGCTTTACGGCTGGGAAGACCTGGAATTAGGGGTGCGCCTGAAAACTCTGGGATTGCGCATGATCAAATGTCCTGAGGCTGTCGGCTATCATTGGCACCCTCCCTTTCATCTCAACCAGATCCCAGCCTTAATTGAACGGGAGCGACAGCGGGGTCGCATGGGGGTACTCTTCTGGCAAAAACACCCCACCTGGGAAGTTCGCCTGATGATTCAAATGACTGCGTTGCACCGCATTCTCTGGGGCATTCTGTCCCTGGGGGGATGGCTAAATGAGAAAAGGGTGGCTCCTTTACTGCAATGGTTGATAGATCAGGGAAAGCCTCAACTGGCTCTGGAGTTATGCAGGATCTTCTTTCTCAATTGGTATAACGTTCAGGCAGTCTACAATGCCCATGCAGAACTTCAACATCACCATTTATGAACGACGCAGGCACATGTCTGGGCTTGACTATAAAATTTGTTGGGTGTTGTTCATTTAAACGGTTCTGGAGCAAGCAAGAACACTGACGCATTGGGGAAAGGTATATGCCCAACGTAACGGCTCAGGGTAAAACATTTGGATGTGATCGGGGTGCTAACCTGCGCGACGAGCTTACCAAGCACGATATCCCCGTTTACAACGGCAAAGCAGAAACACGGAACTGTGGTGGCAACAGCCTTTGTGGTACCTGTTCAGTGCTTGTCGAGGGTGCAGTCTCCCCGCCTACTATCTCTGAAAGAATTCGACTCAGCTTACCGCCGCTCAACAATGCTCGGGGGTTACGTTTATCCTGCCAAACCAAGGTTTTGGGGTATGTAAGGGTTACGAAATTTGACGGTTTTTGGGGACAGGGCTCGCAACCCCTATGGACTCCGGAGCGTTAGACAGAGAGCATCGGAGATCTTTGATATTCAATCTTCTCAGCCATCTCTCTCAACAGGGTTTCGGTTTCCTCCCAGCCAATACAGCCATCGGTAATCGACACCCCATGCTTTAACTTGCAGCCCTCCTGCCAGGATTGCTGACCGGGATTGAGATTGCTCTCCAGCATCACCCCGATAATGGCTGGTTGTCCCTGCACATACTGCTGAATCACCTCACGGCATACTCTCCCCTGAAGGGTGTAGTCTTTGTTGGAGTTGCCGTGGGAGCAATCCAC
This sequence comes from Synechococcaceae cyanobacterium SM2_3_1, assembly GCA_012030715.1. Taxonomy (GTDB): domain Bacteria; phylum Cyanobacteriota; class Cyanobacteriia; order Thermostichales; family Thermostichaceae; genus JAAUUJ01. The sequence continues at coordinate 13,366 of JAAUUJ010000092.1, forward strand.
CATGATCGGACGCTTGATGCCCTGCTCGGACATGAGAGCAGCAGCGTTAGCCACATCCTCAGGTCCATAGTTAGTGCCTTCGCTCCCGCCCCGCAACACCAGATGCCGATCGGGGTTCCCCGTGGTCTTGACCATGCAGGTTAATCCCTGCTGATTAATGCCCAGAAAACTGTGGGGATGGCTGGCGGAAATAATGGCGTTGAGAGCAATATCCAGGCGTCCGTCCGTCCCATTCTTAAAGCCGATGGGCATGGAAAGACCACTGGCCATCTCACGGTGGGTCTGGCTCTCAATGGTGCGCGCCCCGATCGCCGCCCAGCTCACCAGATCTGCAATGTACTGGGGGGTAACCGGATCGAGAACTTCTGTCGCACAGGCCAGCCCCATGGCATTAATTTCTAACAGGATCGAGCGAGCCAGTTCCAGCCCGGTGGGAATATCGCAGGACCCATCTAGATGGGGGTCGTTGATCAGGCCTTTCCAGCCCACCGTGGTGCGGGGCTTCTCGAAATAAGTGCGCATCACAATGATCAGCTGATTCTGAGTATTCTCGGCAACTTGCTTGAGCCGTTGTGCGTACTCAAAGGCTGCATCGGGATCATGGATAGAGCAAGGACCGACAATCACCACCAGTCTCTGGCGATCAACCCCGTGAATCACCTGGCGAATAGCGTGACGGGCCTGCAGAACAACATCCATGGCCGTATCTGTGAGCGGCAGTTTTTGCTTAACCGCTTCCGGGGAAATCAAGGGGGAGGTCTCCTGAATATGACAGTTTTCTGTTTTCGTAACCATAAACACTGATCCTTAAGTTGGATGTGAGCAGGAACCACCCCATAAAAGAAACCCCAAGCTTTGTGGGCTCAGGGCTTCGGGCGATTCTTACAGAGCAGGTTGACTAGCGCTCGTGCAGCTCCCTTAGCCCCGGCAAATGCCAGGGGCTGCTAAAGTAAAAAAATAGGGGAGCCGGAACGTACACTTTTATGCCTCAACTGTGCTTGAGATCAAACTAAATTAATTTAACCGCACTTTACCCCATATTCCTGATACTCGTCAATCTTTCAGGTGGGTGCAGCCGAGATGGGGTAGTGATGAGTCAGAAGCTTCTGGATCAATTCTTCGCATTGCCGCGGACTGAGCTGATCCGGGTGCTTGACACTGTACTCGTTGATCAGAATTTCACGGATCTCCTCCTGCCCCAGCCCCACCGTTTCTCTAGCCTCTCGCACCCGCTCCGCATTGGTGGCAGGGGGACTGTGGCCCTTGACATGCTGAAAGGCAAGATAGGCAATGGGTTCGAAGTCCGTTTCACTATTCCATTGTTTGGCCTCGACCGGGGAACCGTTCCACCAGATCTGGCAAAAGAGCACCTTTTCATCCTCTCCAGGCAACGGCACGATCTGGATCGGCTGACGCAATTGATCAGGACTGAGGGCAGCCACCGCCGCTAACAAGCCCTTGGCAAAAACTGCCGTTTCCGAACATTCCAGAATCCACGTTTGATCCGCTTCGATGGTTGCATGCAGCTTGCGGGTTTCTTTTCCCCGCCGTTCTGTGATCACAAACTCCAGCTTCCGCAGATAGCCTGTCAGAGATCCTTCCCCGATCCCCTGGTTCTCTCCATTCACCCGCCGATACCAATAGTAGGGAGGACATTGGGTGCGGTTGCAGTAGATGATGGCAGGCTGAGGGGCAGCGCCAAAGCCCAGTTGTCCCTGCTCCTTGAGTGTGAAGTGATCCAGTAGCTGTTGTAGCAAGCGATTTTGCTGTTGAATCAGCTCAGTGATATCCATACCCTTGATGCTCCTATGACATTTGATTTGAGGTAATTCAGTAATGGCGATCAGTGCCAAGAGATCCCATCCAGAGTTGCCCTGAACAGTGATCGCCAACATTGGCCCTACTTTCCATTAGCTTGCTTGGCCTGCTCCAGCGCAATCTCCCGTAGCACTTGAAACTCGGTCATGTTAGATGTCCCTTCAATTGCCTTCCTGATTTTTTTCAAGGTAGCCTCCCGTTCCTCAGGCATGGCTTCCACTTTAGCTTTGAGATCGGCAAAACGCTTCTCCCGTTCTGTCAGTCCCTCCTCTTGCGCGGCCCATTGTTTTTCCTCGTGTTTCTGCCGTGCTTTCACTGCCCGTTGATGATCCTCCTGTTCTTTAGTCCAGCTTTTGCATTCCACTTGAAAGGTTTACTTCAGTTCCTCCTGCTCTGATTTGAGCGCTTCAGCAAAAGGTTTGGCACTGAGTAGCCCTGCATATGCTGGTGGATATTGCACAGGTGCTAGGAGTCTCTCTCATCGGACTGATTCCTGATGAGAAATTACTTTCCCTGCCAGAGACAGCTGCTGAGATCCCTCCTCAATTTAGTGAGGCAGAGGTGGCCTTGCTGGTCAAAGATCGCCGCAGCGAAGAACAGGAATAGATCAAAGGAGTTAACCTTAGCCACCACTGGAAACGACAGCGATTCACAATTGCTCACGAATTAGGTCACTTTCTTCTCGATCAGGAGGTTCTTAAACCCCTGGCCGATCGTTATGTCCAACTCTAGGGGCTAGCGCTGTTAATGGGAAGATCCTGTAAAGTGATTTGCACTTGAGCCGAGATTTGCTAAGCTAATCAAGCACTCAAATAATGGGTCGATGCCCGAGGGGTTAAAGGGGACGGACTGTAAATCCGTTGGCTTACGCCTACGTTGGTTCAAATCCAACTCGGCCCACCACCAATTCAATTGCCCATGTGGCTCAGTGGTAGAGCACCCCCTTGGTAAGGGGGAGGTCACGAGTTCGACTCTCGTCATGGGCTTTACCTAGATCCCGCTCCTGGAGCCTATTCTAAGCCATTCATGTTATCAACAACACGACCTGATACTTGCCTTAACCGTCAACAAAGCTGCATAGAACTTGCATAAGACTTACCGAAAACCTGGGTCTAAAGCCCCGTCCTTCTAGGACGGCTTTGTTATAATTGATGCGCCGGGGTGCAACTCCTCCAACATCGTGAAACAGAGACACACTTTGAGTTGGGAACTTTAGGGGCAACGAGCCACGATAACTCGTAAAACAGTGATGGCACTCAAACAAGTGTCGCCAATCAAAAACCTTTTGCATGGAGTAAATCCGTACCGTAGGGCATATGGGAACGGGGCTGGAAACAGTCAAAACGTCTGGGGACATGAACACCTCTGGGTTGATAGGGAGATCTGTTGATTTAAGTGTTGTGGCTGAGCCAGAAAGAACAGTCCGTGAGGCTGTTTGAATCCTCGCGCCTTTAGGCCGGGGAGTATGTCAAGAAAGTATTCAGCGTCGAATGAACCCTATGCTTCCGACAAACCACCTCAATCTCTCCACCGATGACATTAATTCCTTCTGTCACAGATGGCAGATCACCGAATTAGCACTCTTCGGATCCATTCTCCGAGAGGACTTTCGGCCCGATAGCGACATCGATGTCCTGGTCAGTTTTCACCCACCCCACCTGGACACTGCTAGATCTGGTCACCATGCAACAGGAATTGGAATCGATAACCGGACGGGAGGTTGATCTGATTGAGAAAAAAGTGATCGAAAACAGTCGTAATCCCATTCGTCGTCGCAACATTCTCGACTCAGCTCAAGTCATCTACACCGATGTCTATGAACCCGCGTGAACAGGCTTCGTTGCTGGATATTCGTTTGGCTGCCCAACTTTCCCTGGAATTCATCCAAGGCATGGATCAAGCAACCTTTGAAACTGACATTAAGACTCAGTCTGCTGTACTCTACCAGATCTCTATCCTGGGGGAAGCTGTCAAACACCTTTCCAAAGAATTCCGCTCCGAACATCCAGAGATACCATGGTCAGCCATGGCGGGAATGCGGGATAAATTGATCCACGACTACGACGGCGTAGATACCCAGCGGGTCTGGCTCACGCTCCAAACCAACATCCCTGAGCTTCTTACCCATCTCAGCTCACTTCTGAACCAAGGGGAATGATGGAATTCCGGA
>JAAUUJ010000093.1 GCA_012030715.1 Synechococcaceae cyanobacterium SM2_3_1
GGGGTTGATCCAGCCAGGTTTGGAGGTAGTCTGCAGGGTTTGGGAACTGTTGAGCTCAGCCCAGGTGGCTCCATAACTAGCACGGCGAAAAAAATGGGCTTTGGCATGAGTGGGATCCATCCCTGTCTCCTTGACATGGTCAGGTTAATGTGTTGTTTGTTCTAGATTTGAGACTGCAACAGATCCTTCAGGGTTCACAGCCCGAGATTGCACGCCTTGAGGATCAAGATTGGGGTTTGAGCTGATGACAAACCTGCGGAATCAGAGAACAGAGTACGCTTTATCCCCTTCTGAACAGCATCAACATCCAGCCTGTAATAAAGTGATGTGAAGGTGTTTTTTTCTCAATGAACTGAGCTTTGTGTTGCATCCTGTGCTGATCAATCTGGCGACATCCTCTGTGCCCCCTGAGGCAGAGTCAGTTTCCCTGGGACCCCTGATCCTGATTGCGGTCTTGCTGGCGCTGGTGACCATTCATCTGACCAGCCGCATTGCCGGGGAAGTGTCCATCCGCATTGGCTTCCCTTCTGTGTTGGGGGAACTGATCGGGGGCGTGCTGGTGGGGTCTTCCCTGCTCAGTCTGCTGGTGTTTCAGGAAGGAACTGCCGGTGCTGATCTGGTGGAAATGGCCGCTTCCTCCCGCCTAATGGAGTGGATTGCTTCCACCTCGGGCTTGGGGCCAGAAACCATGGCCGCGGTCTTTGCCAACCAGAGTCAGATCATTGATGTGCTCTCAGAGTTGGGGGTGATCATTCTCCTCTTTGAGATCGGCCTGGAATCGGATCTGGGGGAACTGCTGCGAGTCGGTCCTCAGGCAGCCTCTGTGGCCTTGATTGGAGTGATTCTCCCGTTTGTCCTGGGAACTCTGGGGTTGATCTATTTCTTCTCAATCCCCGTGATCGCTGCAGTCTTTGCAGGTGCGGCCCTCACAGCCACGAGTATCGGGATCACGGCACGGGTGCTGGCGGAGATGCAAAAACTTTCTTCTGCTGAAGGACAGGTGATCATTGGTGCTGCAGTTCTGGACGACATTCTCGGCATTGTGATCCTGGCGGTGGTGGCAGGCCTGGCCAAAACGGGCGAAGTGCAGATGACGGATATTAGCATCATCATTGTCAGTGCTGTAGCCTTTCTGGTGGGGGCAATTGTCCTGGGCCGCCTGTTGAGTCCCTACACGGTGGGCTTAATCGAACGCTTACGCAGCCGCGGTAATCCCCTGATCCCGGCACTGATTGCGACCTTTATGCTGGCCTATGTGGCACAGGTCATTCAGCTGGAGGCGATCCTGGGGGCTTTTGCTGCAGGCCTGATCCTGGGGGAAACGGAGCTACGGGGCGAGATCGAAGAACAAAACCGACCGATCTCCGATTTTCTGACGCCGATCTTTTTTGTCTGTGTGGGGGCCAAAACCAACCTGGCGGTGTTGAACCCAGCCATTCCCAGTAACCGCGACGGCCTGATCATCGCTGCCTTTCTGATAGTGGTGGCCATTCTGGGCAAACTGGTAGCGGGCCTCGGTGTCTTTGGGAAGCCGGGCATTAACCGCTATGCCATTGGGGTGGGGATGATCCCGCGCGGGGAGGTGGGGCTGGTCTTTGCAGGAGTTGGGGCCGCGACAGGAGTGCTGTCAGACTCACTAGATGTCAGTATCATTGTGATGGTGATCGTGACCACCTTTATTGCTCCTCTCTGGCTACGGCAATCCTTTGCAACCCCAGTCCCTGAGCTGGAGATAGACGCAGAAACCGAGTTGACCTCGCTTCAGGATCTGCAAGCAACCGTCACCCATGAAGAGGCCACAGAGGCCAGTCGCTCATCATCTGGGTCTGTCAACGTCAGTGAACCTGAGGGATCCCAGAGCTGAACCCCGTTCACCTGTTGCCTAGCCCTCTCGTCAGGTCAGCTGCATGGATCTGAATCAGCTTTTGATCTGGATGATCAGCTTTAGCTGTGGTATCAATTTGATCCGAGCCCTCGCCCAGGGTTATCAACTCCAGCAGGCCCTTGTACTCATCCCAGGTTTAGTTTTAGGGATCACCCTGGGAGGTACCTGGCTGGTTCCAGATATCGCTGGCCTGGTGGGCGGCTGCTTTTGGATCCTGTTGCTGGTCCTGCCCAGTTTACTGTTTCGGAAAGTGGGAGAGCTGATTTCCACAGAGCATTACCCGGAAGCAGATTCCCTCGTGCACTCATTTCATTGGATCTACCGACTCTATCAACTGCGCTGGTATCCCCACCTGGTCAGAGCTCTTGCTTTAGCCGCCTCCAAAGATACTGCTGCAGCTGAAAACATCTTGTGCAACTACCAGCAATCAACCACTGTACCTACCCCCTGGGAGCAAATGGTGATCGTTGCCCTCTATCGGGTGATGGGAACCTGGAACCCTCTGCTGAACTGGGCCCAACCCCTGATGCTCCAGCCACAGCAGCGACATGATCCCAGTCTGGTGCTGGCTTACCTGCGGGCCCTGGGCGAAACTGGGGACTTAAACAGCTTATTGCAGGCCTATGACACCTGGAGAGGAGGACTGGAACAGGCAGAAAACCCTACCCTTCTCCGCTTAGCTCAGTTATTTGTCTTGGCGTTTACGGGGCAAATGGTGACCGTCGAAAAGCTTTTAAAGCAGGATCTCAATCATCTTCCAGATCCGGTAAAGCAGTTCTGGGGAGCCACCTCTCTCTGGGCAGGAGGATTACCTGAATTAGCTCAAACGCAACTGCAGTCCCTTCTGGATACACACCCTTCCCTGAGTCCCTCGTTACAGAAGGGCATTCAGCAGCGGTTGTCCCGTATAGCCCCGAGCTCAGATCAGATTTTAACCCCCAACTCTCGTCAGATTCTTTTCCATCTCAGCCAAACCCTCAGCCATTCGGAACCCATGCCAGTGCTGGATGTGAACTGGATAGCTTCAAGACCGACATTGGCGCTTATGAGTCTGAACATTCTGGTTTTTGGTTGCCAACTTTGGTGGGGAGGTGAAAGTCAAACGGAAGCTCTGCTCCGTCTGGGGGCACTTGCGGTTCCTAATGTCCTCGCTGGCGAATGGTGGAGACTGATCACTGCCAATGTCCTGCACTCTGGCCCCCTACATCTGCTCCTTAATGTCCTGGCCCTGTTAATCTTGGGACCCTTTGTAGAGACTTCTCTGGGTGCGGGGCGTTACCTCTTGCTCTACTGGGGAGCAGGGGTAGGATCCATGGCCATCCTGACACTCCTGCAAGTCACCCAACTGTCTGAACTGGCCCTGGTGGTAGGGGCTTCCGCCTGTATTATGGGATTGCTGGGAGCAACAGCGGCCATCCTCCTGCACCTCTGGCGGCAAACCCATTCTCCCGTTGCCCTCAGGCGGTTGCGGTCTATCCTGCTGATCATTCTGCTGCAGACCATTTTTGACCTGAGTGTTCCTCAGATCAGTGTCATGGGGCATCTTTCTGGGCTCGTGATTGGGTTTGGCTTGGGGACACTCTTGAACAGGTCCAGACGTACTTGAACAGGTTGTTTATCCTCTCCATGCTGCTCCCTGTAGTAACCAGCCTCCCATGACTCCAGTCATACATGGAACAGGACCATCTACACTCCTCATCGGGGGAGAGAAAAGCCAGGATCAAGATGTCGAGGTTGAGGAAAGATCCTATGCAACCCATTTCAGTAGCACTGCTTTCAGGCATCGCCATTCTCTCACTGCTAGCCCCTGCAGCAGAGGCGTCACCCTATTACCGCTTCAATCTGGGGGGGTATAACCCTGACACTGGCAACGCGGGGCGAGTTGCAGGAGGATTCAATCCCACCAATGGGGCAAGAGTCTTCCGTGCAGGAGGCTATGAGGCATCCACAGGTAATTTTGGAGGCACAACCCGCTTTTTGAACCCTAGCACCGGACAGGGGGGCACTGTCGTCACCCAGGGGGTACGCGGGTCTGGGTTCACTACCACGATCAATACCCTCCAGAACGGCAACTACACCTGTTCTGCATCGGTTTCTCAACCCTTGAGCTGTGTCCAGAATAGCAACAGCTTCTGATCCAACTCCCCAATCCATACCCCCTGAGTTCATAAGTAGCTTTCTCTAGAAGAGGAGGCTGCTTTTTGCTAACCTGGGCAAAGCCATCGATAGATAGCTGCTGCATTCAGGATTGGACCTTGTGAGCTTTACCCTAAACGCATGATGGGCAGTCAAGCAGTCGCCCCTATCTCGTTTGCCTAACCTGATCCCACCCCATGCTTTATCTTGTTGCTACTCCCATTGGAAATTTAGGAGATATTACCCTCCGGGCCCTGGAAACCCTCAAGACTGTTGATCTGATTGCCAGTGAAGATACTCGCAAAACAGGCCAGTTGCTCAAGCATTTTGAGATCAAGAAACCCCTGATTTCCTTTCATGATCATAACGAGCAGCAACGGCTATCCCAGCTGATCACCTATCTTCAGCAGGGAAAATCCATCGCAGTGGTCAGTGATGCCGGGACACCAGGGATCTCAGATCCAGGATTTCGGCTGGTGCGCAGCTTGATCCAGGAGGATCTGGACTTCACGATGATTCCGGGGGCCACCGCCTTTGTCATGGCCCTTGTGCTTTCCGGCTTGCCTTTACATAGCTTTACCTTTCGCGGTTTTCCACCTCGCAAATCAGGTGCGCGACAACGGTTTTTTCTGGTCGACCAGCTATCCCCTCATACCCTCATCTATTACGAGAGCCCCTACCGACTGCCTGCTTTTTTGAGGATGCCCTCCAGATCTTCGGCGATCGCCCCGCGGCTCTGGGCAACGATCTGACCAAACGGTTCGAGCATGTCTGGAAAGGCACCCTTGCGGAATTGGAAGAACAGATCCAGACCCAAAAGTTAAGAGGAGAATATACAGTTGTCATTGGTGGGGTGGAATTCCAGAGAGCGGATGGGACTAGCTATGAATTGGGGAAAGTTGATTGGGATCATGCCGACTCTGAGGAGGGTGATGAATCCCACCTTTGCGAGAATCAGGAACAGGTCCCAGATCTTGACCCATGAGTAAGGAGCTCACCGTAGTCAACTGGCTATGACAAAAATTATCCTGATCCATTCTTTCCGCTTCGGAACGGGCAAGTCAAATATTACTGCCAGTCTGGCAACTGAGATTGCTCAACAGGGGCGCCGGGTCGGGATTATTGACACCGATCTCCATTCACCAGGAGTGCTTAGTCTGTTTGGCTGTGATGTTGACGAACTACAGCCCATGCTGAATCACTACCTCTGGGGCAAACTACCCATTGAAGATATCGCCCATGATGTCGGTGGAGCCATCAAGGTGGGCTCGGGTGAAGTTACACTGCTGAGCGGTCGTATTTTTCTGATTCCTTCCGGTCCCAGAGTTGGAGAAATAGCTCGCATGCTGCGTTTGGGGTTTGATCTAGGCCGCCTCGGAGCAGGGATCTATGAGCTTGCTTTAAAATTAGGCCTGGATTATTTACTGATCGATACCCATCCAGGGATCAATGAAGAAAGTTTATTGATGTTAAGCCTCTCGCACACATTGCTTCTACTGACCGATATCAACCATCAATCATTTCAGGGAACAGCAGTCGTTCTTGATCTGGCGCGCAATCTTGGAGTTCCTACCATTTATCTTCTCATTAACCAGATCCCGGCAGACTATGACCTGAAAGATATCAGATTCAAAGCAGAAACTGCCTTTGGGGTTCCGGTGGGGGGATTATTTCCGTTTGCCAAAGAGATGCTGCTGCTGGCAGGAACGGGTGTTTTTTCCCTTCATTACCCGGATCATCCCTGGTCAGAGCAGATCAGAACAGTTGCTAACCTCCTGCTCAAAAAAGGCTAGATTACCTTCCAACGCTGATTGAGTTGCCCCAGGCTTCTAGATCCAGTTTATTTTGCTTTGCCAGAGAGTTTACTCATCCTACGCTGCCCGCAACTCAAGTGGACTTGTCGTGCCTGAGAATACAGAACCTGTAGCTGGTCATACACTCACGATCAAGCCTGCTGTACTTCTGGGCAGTTTTGACTTTCAACATGACGCTGAACCTTATATATTGAGATCTGAATAAAGATCTCTCCATTTATGAATGATCTGTTTGACTATCTTAAGCGTTTACAAAAGTCCTGGAGTTCTTCCCAGAACGTGCCGTCGGATGCCAAGGACAGTCAAAAGTCTCTGGGGCCTCATTCTACCTCTGGCAACGAATCAACGGGATTTGTGCCTACCGACACCCTCCTACTCGGGGATCAGGAGCGAAACTTAGTAAATTGGATCACACGTAGAGGTGAGGTATCATTAGACGATGTGATCGGTAAACTCGGCTCTGAGGCTGCGCGGGTTGAGGTGATCCTGGAGCGGCTGGTGGCGGGCGGTTTTCTCACTCGACTTGAGAGAGAAGGGAAAGCTTTTTTTGTCCACGCCTGGCTCCTCAGCCTCGGAAACGCCAATCTTCTCAGATATGGGATGCTCTCAAAGATCTCTAGACTGCATCCGAGTATGATCACTGCCTAGAAGCTCGTCAGGAGAAGAAGCCAATGGCCTCTATATTCAACCTGTTCGAGATCAGTGCTGATCTGAGGGACGCACTTTCCAGCCACAATTTAACTCTCGAGGAACCGCAGTTACTGATTCAACTATCCGCATTACCCTGGAGTACCTTCCCACAACCCAGATTGATCAAAGTGTCATTGTTACCCTGATTCGTCGTCGCATTCGCTTCTACACACTCGAAGGAATAGAGTGGATCGAGATTGTCGGAATCCATCCAGGGGAAAAAATACCTGATTGGCAGGTTCGCTTTGAACCGTCTCCCCAAACACAAGTTTATCATCGAGATCCATTCGATCTCTCCGATGCCTTTCGAGATCTGGAAAAGACTGAAGATAACCAGACGGCGACAGGGAAAAAACAAGATAGCTTCGAAGACATCCTCGACGACTTAAAGTCGGTTATTCCTGATACAAATTCTGAGACAACAGATCTCTTAAAGAATTTAGGAGAGCTGGCAAGGAGGAAAATCGAGGCCGACGAGAGTAGGGCAAGTCAAGGATCTCATCGACACAAAGAAGCAACGCAGTCCAGCTTATCTCAATCTGGGCACCCTCCGCTTTCTGCGAATCTAAAAACTGATCCTCAAGCCCCAGGTCCGGTTAGCCAATACTTTACCTTAAGCAAAGGAGAAGGATCATTACTCCTGATCTTAGGAAGCATTTTAATGTTTAATGCAATTGCTCAAAAGATTTCTGAGATCTCATCAGTTAGCAACTTCCTCAGTGGTGTAGGAATTTCTCAAATTTTGATTGTTTGGGTTGCCGATGGAATATTACTCATTTTCACAACCGGACTACAGTCGTTACTTGTAGATCGATTTAACCGTATTTTCTTAATGAAGGCGATCAGCGTCACATTAGCTGTTGCTTTTCTTGCCTTACGGTTACTAATTGCATTTAATGCTCCTCAATGGCTCCATCTCTCACTGTTTTACTTGCTTTCTCAACAGCAGTTCACTTTTTTCCCTACCTTTCTATGGATCCTGGGAAATGACTTATTTTCCATGTCAGAGGCAAAAAAAGCTTTTCCCAAAATTGCTGCTTTCGGCTTCCTGGGAAATCTGATCGGCATTGGTGCAGCTGCTACGGGCCCAAGGCTGATCAGTGGCATGGGATTATCGATAGCAAATCTAATCACGTTCAATATTTTTATCTATATCGTTGTTTTCTCTTGCGTTCAGCTTGGTTTAAGTCAAGTTAAACTTAGAAAGTCTACCCAGAAAGTCAGTGGCATCAAAGAAACCTTATCGGAAGGGTGGAACTTCATCATCGAGATTCCCGCATTTAGATTTCTATCCATTTCTTTATTGATGGTGCTTATTGCTGATCAAGTGGTCGAATTCAGATTCTTATTTGTCTCCGGTACGCTAATCACAGATCCTCTCAATTATCAAACATTTTATAGTCTTTTTACTTTGGCCAGATTTACTCTGTATACATTAATCCAAGTATTTCTTGCTCAAAAGATCATCAGCTCTATCGACATGAAAAACATATTGCTAATTTCACCTGTCTCTGCAGCGATAGGCTCTACGATCTCAGCGATTACCTCAGGAATCACAGGAACAATTACTGGGCTTGTTGTCCAGAAACTACCCCTTTACAGTATTGATGAAACTGCTCGCAAGACTTTTCAGGGTTTTGTACCTGAGGAAAGAAGAGGGCGAGTTAGCCTATTTATGGATAGCTATCTTATTGCTCTCGGTGGAATTGCTGGTGCTTCACTGACAGGACTTATGATTTCCTAGGAAGATATATAACATTAGCGATATCAACCGCTACACTCTATTTTTAGCAATCCTGGCTTCAACTATCGCGATACTATCAATATTTCAAACAAGAAAATACTATGATGAAAGTCTACTGAATTGGAGGCTAAAGAGACGTCAAAAAGGCAAGAGTGTTCTTGATAGACTCGATTTTTAAAACTGCTTTTGGATTAACGATGGCTTGCATAAAATAATTGGCCACATTATAATATTCTTGTCTAGGTCTTCCGGCGTAATCATGGCTAATACAGAAAACATGAAAAAGACTGCTAATGACAAGAATACCCCGTCGAGTGGAAGCAGCCTGGTTGCACCTAGTAATTCTTTATTTATCAGTCTGAGGGTCAAGCTTCTCATCGGGTTTACGCTGATCTTCTCAGCTGTATTTGCAGCAGCGTTTTACTGGTTCTATAGCTTCACCACCCAGAGAGCAATTCAGAAAGTTCGAGATGAACTGAACGCAACATTGCAAGGGGCTGCAGAAGGAATCAATGTTTCAGAACTGCTTGCCTTATATGAAGAGGGTGAGCCTAACCAAGAAGCCTTTTCTGATGATCCTCGCTATGAAAGCCAATTGGAATGGTTTGAGGTTGTTCAGAGTGTTGAGCCCCGAGCCTGGCCCTACACCTATCTGCTGGCCGAAAACCTGGATCAAGTCAGAAGACAGGTAGAGTTGCCTGATGGAGAAATCGGTGTGGAGATCTCCCCTCCTACTGAAGAGTATGAAATTATTGCCCTCGTTGATCTGTGGTCTATCCATAACCCGGATAAATCTTATGGATTTCTCGAATCCGACAGTCCGAGTGAGTATTCGGTTCAAGCTTGGGAAAGTGGGAATCTTGTAGAGCGCCCAGGGCTTTACTCCGACTCTTTTGGATCCTGGATGTCCTCTTATACCGCTTTGAAAGACAATTCTGGGGATGTCGTCGCCCTGTTGGGAGTTGATATCCAATCTGATTATGTGCTTTCGCTTCAGCAGGCAATTCGTGATCGTGTCCTCCTTTCTTTCGGGGTTACTTATTCAGTTCTTTTTGTTCTGGTATACATCCTTTCCGGTGTCTTTACTCAACCATTAAATCGATTAAAAAAGATGGCTGAGCGTATTGGTGAAGGTGATTATGAGCAGGATCTTTCTCGCTCGTCAAACTCTACTGTGTCAGATGAAATCACCACACTTGCTCAGGTCTTCGACATCATGGTCACGAAAGTAAAATCAAGGGAAGAAAACCTGAAGGGTAAGATCGAAGAGCTGAAGATCCTTATTGATGAGGATAAGCGGCATAAGCAAGTTCAGGAAATTGTCGAGAGTGATTTCTTCCAGGATCTTCAGTCTAAAGCTAAAAGCATGAGAGATAAAACCTCATGGAAAGCCGACCTTGCTAGAGATGAGGAAGACAGTCAGGACAACTAAAATTGATCTTGAATTCTATGCTAGACTCATCTCCTCTTGTTGTTCTTGCAAACACTTCTGAAGCTTATGCTAGCTTTCTAAACAGCATAAGTAATAAACTCACTCATGCGAGTCTCTTGCGTAGAATTCATTGCAGTTCTGACCGCGCATTGCTTTGGCTCAACAGTGAAAAACTCGTGATCGGTAGCTTGCCAATTTGCCACCATGACTTATTAAGTGAGATAGGGTATGCAGGGACAAAATATCTAAGTCCTTCTATTCCTACTCAATATCTGTGCGCGGATATTATTCATGAAAATCATATTATTGCAGCGATAGACAAGTGGGCAGGAGCGAGTAAAAAGATTCAGTTAATTCCATATGCAAACACGAATGAGTTTTATCAGCTTGTCAGTCATTTGCGAGAAAAAATTGGCTTGACTGTGTATACACCTGAAAGCCCTAACCAAGAAAGCCTGTGGATAACTCATTATGTAGACTCAAAATTTGGCTTTAGAAACTTTGTTGCTAGTTTAGATCTCGCCAGTGATATTAGGCTGCCGAAATACTATATATGCAAGTCAAAACAGGATGTAATTTATATAGCCTCGCTACTCTTAAAGAAACGTAAGAGATGTGTAGTTAAAGTGGATGATGGTTGTCTTGGCCTTGGGCAGGTCTATCTCTATCCACAAGATCTAGTTCATCACGGGATAGAAAGAAAACTAGCAGATAGCCTGATCGGAAATTACTGCTATGAACAACTGATCGTAGAGGAGTTTATTGAATCAAGTCGATTTCCTTCTATAGAGGTTTTTGTGCCACCCGAGACCTCTTCTGTTCAGGTTACCTATGTCTGCGATCAAAGATTTGATAACAACCTATTTTCAGGTATTATTCTTACACCTGATCTATATCATGATGAATGGTATCCGTCATTGTATACCTTTGCGAAGAAGGTAGGGGAAGAGCTACAAGGACATGGATATGTAGGCTATTTTGATATTGATGCACTGATCGATTCACATAATCATATTTATGTGTTGGAGTTGAATGCCCGCAGAACAGGTGGGACTCATGTGCATGAATTTGCAACTAGGGTGTTAGGTCGTTCCTATTTTCAATCCTTTAGTATACTGAGCGGAACAGCACAGTTAAGCTCTCCGGTGAGTTATTCTACTTTGATCGACACCATGACTCGCCTCAATTTGTCATTCTCTCGTAGTCAGGAGGGGATTCTGATTTCTCAAACCTCCGCTTTACAGGATGGCGTTGTTGGCTACATTGTTGTCAGCTCATCCCTGGATCGGCTGAACATCTTACATCAATCCTTCCTGGATGCCATTCTTTGAAGGCGCATGCCTTCGTCGCAGTTTCCTCACTTCCAACCTGTTTTTCTGTGTTAACTATGACACCATTTGAGGAATCGATTCGTCAACGTATGCAAGATCTGGGTATAGGGTCCTGGTCAAAGTTACAGCAACAGGCGGGGATGGGACGCAGAAGTCTTGACAATGTGCGACAGGGCCATCTTCAGTCCCTGAAGCTCTCACAGTTACATTCTCTGGCAGCTGCGTTGGGATGGTCACTGGAGCAGTTGTTATTTCGTTTTCACTTGATTCATCCTGAGGATCCATCTCTTGCCCATGAGGATCAGCAATTCCACGGCCTGACCCAGAAATCCTCGCCAGCAGCCCATGACTATCTCCAACAACAGACATTCCAGCAACTGCAAACCCTCCTTACCCAATACCCGACAGCCCGCCACATGGCGGATGCCAATCCTCAGCTCCCCGCCAGGAATCTCACAGCCCTTTTTCGCTCCCTTGATCAACTTCTGCACACCTGGGGAATTGAAGCGATTGGTTCACCATGGGAACAGGTCGCTTTTGATCCTGCCTTACATCATCCCGATACAACTGATCTAGGATTAGGAGAAACAGTTTACATCCGGTTTGTCGGCTACCGAAAGGGAACTACCATTCTTAGCCCCGCCAAAGTAAGCCGGACCTTGCCCAAGGGATACCCATGACCACTGTTGCGATTGACTTTGGAACCACGAATACTGTTGTTAGCGTCTGGGATCCTGTCCATGACTGTCCCAAAACTCTGTTTTTCCCAGCCCTAAGCCGCAGTTTTGAGGCCGTCCACACCACCGTGCATGTGATTCCCTCACAACTGTTCATCGCCAGTCCCAGCCAGATTGTGGTTGGGGAAGAAATCAGAGCTCAGCGGCTTGCAGCCAGCCAACCCCAGCGATGGTTTCACTCCTTCAAAAGAGATCTGGTGGCCGATTTTGTTCCTCCTCCCCGTCAACTCGATGGTCATGTTTACACTCCAGAGACGGTTGCCGAACTATTTTTGCAGCAGATCTTCCAGGTGCTGCTGATCGCAAAGATCCAACCCGCAGAACTGATCATGACTGCTCCCGTCGGAGCATTTGAGCGCTATCTGGACTGGATCCAAGACGTTGTCGAACGCCACAACTTGCCGCCAGTTCGGTTTGTGGATGAAGCAACCGCTGCGGCTCTGGGATACGCCGTCAATCAACCGGGGGCTCAGATTCTGGTGGTAGATTTTGGTGGGGGAACCCTTGATCTGAGTCTGGTTCGCACCACACCTCCCACTCCGGGAGAAAGCCGCTGGCAGTGTGAGGTGATTGCCAAATCAGACGCCTTTGTGGGTGGCATGGACATTGACACCTGGATTGGAGAGTACTACCTGAAACTGTTGGGCGTGACCCGCTCCCAGATCGGTGAATTGGGATGGCAAAATCTGCTTGAAATCGCAGAACGGATGAAGATTCAACTCTCTAGCCAGGAGCAGGTGGGCGAAAGTTGGTTTGATGACGAGACCTTGATGGCGCATGAACTGCTCTTGACCCGCGACAATTTTGACCAGATCCTGGAGTCACAGCAATTGCTCGCCCAGGTGCAGCAATGTCTGGATGATGTTGTGCTTATGGCTCAGCACCGCGGGGTTTTGCGATCGGAAATCGATCAGGTGATTCTGGTGGGGGGCACCAGTCAGATCCCAGCAGTGCAGTCCTTAATCATGGGCTACTTTGGACCCCAACGGGTGCAGTCTGATCGCCCTTTTGAAGCTGTGGCCCATGGCGCTTTACGGGTGGGTCAGTATCTACAGATTCAGGATGTACTCCACCACAGCTACGCACTGCGGCTCTGGGATCCCCACGCCCACGCCCATGTGCTCATTTCCCTGTTTGAGAAGGGGATCCCCTATCCCTGTAGGGGTGAGGAGCCGTTAATTTTACAGGTTGCCCACGATGACCAGTCTGAGATTCGTCTGGATATTGGCGAGGTGGCAGAAACCAGTCAGGCCGAGGTGTTCTACGATGAGCAGGGACGCATGACCAGTCGTCGTTTGAGTCGTCAGACAGACTTCCGCAGTATTTCGCGTAATCCAGAGGCTCAGTGGCAAACAGCCTTGGCCCCTCCTGGCAGGGTAGGTATGGATCGGTTGGAATTAAGGGTGGAGATTAACGAGCAACGGCAACTCCTGGTTACCCTCAGGGATCTGGAAACGGGGACAATTCTCACCGAAAGGAGGACACTCGCCACACTAGAGTAGAACTATCCCTTTCCTCACCGCCAGGTCGGGTCTAGGATGAACCCAGTTTCTCAGGAGGGCGTAGCATGAAACACAGCGGATTTTGGTTGGCAGCAGTGGTGGCTGTGATCGCCGATCAATTAACAAAACGCTGGGCGGTACAGACTTTAATGCCGGGACCTGAGCTACAGATATGGCCGGAGGTTTTTCACCTCACCTACGTCGAGAATACGGGTGCCGCCTGGAGTCTATTTGAGCAGTCCGGAGGGTTTTTAAAGTGGATCTCGCTGGTGGTGGCTGTAGCATTGATCGTTTTTGCCCTGCGTGTTCCTCGCATGAGTGGATGGGAACAGGCCGGGTATGGATTGATCCTGGCAGGGGCAGTGGGTAACGGCATCGACCGCTTCATTCAAGGTTATGTGGTTGACTTCTTGAATTTCACCCTGATCAACTTTCCTGTTTTCAATATCGCCGATGTTGCCATTAACCTGGGAGTGGCCTGTCTGATCATGAGCATTTTGCTGCAGAACCCACAGCCCGAGCATGAAGCCGCTCAGTTACCACCCCCCGTTGATTCTGGACAAAAGTAACCGATTTTCAGGCAACGCTACGATCAACGGTGTGCTTCTCTTGCCGGATCTGAATCAGTCGGTATGTGAAGATGGGAGCTAGAGTAGTTGGGGAACGGGATACCTCACCCTTCTCCAGTTTTTTGAGCAGTTTGTGCAGTAGACTCACTTCCTCAGAGGTAAACTGTCTACGCAGGAGCAGCAGGTTGATGGCATATTCCTTTTGAGAGGAAAGCAGGCCAGTGCCCAGTGCCTGATTCACGATATTTTCAATGGTCAGCATAGAACCACCTCTACTAGTTTAACCAGCATCTAGAATCTTTAGGGGTCTTGTGGCAATACTTCAGCTCTGATTAACGTAGCATGATCTACTTGAAGATCCTCGAAATTCAGCATATATGCTGAGGTGCCTACTACATATTGCGGTCCAGAACTACAGCCAGAATAGTTGTAGCTAGCAGTCACGTATCGAGGGAGCACCATCATGGGTTTACTGGGAAACATCATCTGGCTGATCTTTGGAGGGTTGATCGCCGCCCTGGGATATATGTTGGGGGGGTTGGTCCTCTGCCTGACTATTATTGGGATTCCCTTTGGGATCCAGGCGATTAAGTTAGGCTTTGCCATGCTCACTCCCTTTGGGCAGGAGATCGGGGAGGAACCCAATGCAGGCGGGGTGCTAAACACATTATTTAACCTGGTCTGGATCCTGGTGGCAGGCTGGGAACTGGCCCTTAATCATCTGTTTTGGGCTGTCATTTTGTTCATCAGCATCATCGGGATCCCCTTTGCCCGACAGCATGTAAAGATGTTGATCCTCTCGTTGCTGCCTTTTGGGCGCAGTCTCCGACCCTGCCGCTATCGTGATCTCTGAGAGTCTTGCTGCATCCATGAGGGAGAAGGTTAGGATATGAAAGTGTATGGACAAATGTTACAAAACTAGCTTCTAATTGAGCGATGACAGCAACTACTTTTTCCCCCAACGATGCCAGGCTTCAGCCTGTCACTCAACGTCACAACCACTATGCTCACGAAGACTTCTTCCAGTTTGATCGGCGCAAAGGAACGCTGGTGGACTGGAACAAGAACCGCAATGTTCTGGTGAGTGAGGACTTTATTTTGGGATTGCAACAGGGTCTGGAGGAGGAGGTGGGGGATGCCTCTGCTTCCCTGATGTACACAGTCGGTCAGGAGTGGGGTAAGCAGGATGCAGTCAACTTTGCCACCTGGTATGAGGCCGAATATCGTAAAAAGTTGAAGCAGAGCAATGTGATGTTTCTGCTGGAAACCTGGTGGTGGCCACTGGCTTCTCAAGGATGGGGTCGCTGGGATGTGGATCTGGATGGGCGTAAACAGGGGTTTATCTTCATCAACCTCTACGATTCTGCAGTAGCCCGTACCCTTGGGAACGTGGGCAAACCCGTATGCCATCTCTATGCCGGACTCTTTGCAGGCTTTTTTACCTCTCTGGTGGAGCGTCCCCTCAACTGTATTGAAATCCAATGCTACTCCATGGGAGAAAGTTACTGTAAATTTCTGCTGGGAAGCAAAGATCGGATTGATGCTGCCGCCTTCTGGTTAAATGAAGGAGCATCGGCTGCTGAGATTCAGCAAAAACTCAAGTCAGGTCTAACGCCAAGATAGAGGCTCTGAGATGAAGGCTGCTCTGGAAACCTCTGTACAATCTTTTTTTAGTAGTCTGAACTGGGATAACCGTCCCCAGCTTAACTTTGTCGGGCCGATGGAATTTTCCCCCCTGGGAACCTTTCTGGCCTCTATCCCCTGGACTGGAGATCCGGCGACGCTGGCAGAACAAGCTTTGAGCAATCTCACTGCTTCCGAAGCACTGGAGACAGCGGAAGATAACGTTCCCACCCTCTCTGATCTATTCAGCATGTTTTGACAGTTTCTTAATGAATATTCGGCATAGGGAGATCAGAATCCATGGGCAGTCCGATTGAACAGGTCTTGATCGAAGCAGAAGCTCGCTACCTGCAGGCGGATGGGCTTGACCAGCTCAAACATTTTGTCAAAGGATGGCCACAGCGTCAGTCGATTTATCAGACTCTGCGAGCTCAGGAACCTCAGATTCTGCAAACGGCGATTGGGCAGCTGCAGTCCGAGGAACCAGGGTTAACCCCCCATGTTTTAAGTCTCTGTCAACAGGATCTGGCTCTCACCCTGAGACAGGCAGCAATGGCCATGTTACTTCAGGACGAAGAGCTTCTCAAACAAGGGTTGCTGGAATGGTTGGAAGAGCAGGTACGCCTCTATAATCTGCAGCAGGTGTACGAAGCAGCCTTTCGATCCCTGCAGGCTTCCCTGAAAACCTATCTGTCGCCAGCTCAGCTGGAATTTATCAAGCCCTTTGTCACTCAAGCCCAGGTGACCTTGCTTTTTTAATCCAGTTTTTTTGAGGTTGCAATGATGGCTCCTTCCCCTCCAGTTCTTGATCCACTCGCTCCTTTACAGGCCAATTACTATGCCCCACATACCTATGTGCAGGGGGATCTAGAATCCGGGTTACTGACAAGTCGGCATGGGGATCGGCTGCTGGCTTTGCCCGAGCCTTTGATCCGGAGCATTTATAGCGGACTGGACTATGAAACTGGTCAGGCTGCGCGCCTAGTGTTGCGCCATTGTGGACGCATGTGGGGCAAAGAATTTTTTCGCCGTTTTGCAGCCGAACTCACGGAATTGTACCAAAATCCCTATCGGAACTGGAAATGGGGCTGTTTATCCAAAACCTGCAGCAGGCCTGGAAAACCCACGGCTGGGGATCACTCCATCTCGACTGGACCCACAAGGAACAGGGTTTGCTGGTGGTGCAGATCAAGAACTCCCCTTTTGATGCTCTCAGTCCTGTTGGCAGTAGCCGTCCCATGGGATTTCTTGAGGCCGGGCTGTTGTCCACCTGGTTTAGTCAATTGACAGGAAGAGACCTGAACTGTGTCCAAACCGCCAGCGAGATCCTGGGAGCCCCTGCCAGCCTATTCCTGATTACAACCTCTGAACGATTGCAGGAAGGGGAAAACTGGGTAGACAGTGGTCTCAGCCATGAGCAGGTTCTAGCAAAACTGATCCAGGGAGGTTAGCAAGGCTAGCGGTTTTCCCGACGTTCCCGTGACCCATCCCGAAACTCTTCCAGCGTCGTGGTGGGAGGCTCTGGTCTGGCTGGGGCAGGCTGAACGGGTCTGGGGAGCGGGGGAGGAGGAGTCTGGACTGGAGCCACCAGCGGTCGTTGCGGAATTTGCTGCACAGGCGCAGGGGTTGAGGGCGGCGGCTGCAGGTCGATGATCGTACTCGGCCCGGAGAGACTCGAGGTTCTGGCGGGTGAAGCGGATCTGCGCCAGGACGTCGGTACGCGACATGACGGGCGACGGGTCATTACTGGGAACCTGGTCGGCTGACGACGATTCGACCGCCGTACGTTCAGAAGACATGTTAATTGTCGCTCCGGTTGCGATTATTTATATAGCGCACGAACCGATCGAGAGTGTCTGATAACTATATGCTGACTGCTTCGAAGGTC
>JAAUUJ010000094.1 GCA_012030715.1 Synechococcaceae cyanobacterium SM2_3_1
TGCTGATGACGATGGCCCTGCAGATCTATGGCTACGTGACTGAGTTGAAGGATACCCCAGTGGGTGATTCGGAAGGCTGGAGTGCCTTTGCGGGCGGCTTCCTGATCGGGGGTGTTGGTGGCGCTGTAGTAGCTTACCTGCTACTGGCCAATTCCGAGTTGGTGTTGAGCGGGTTTAACCTGGCCCTCTAAAAGATAGAGTTAGGTTAAAAGAGATTGATGGGGACAGGTGTAACACTTGTCCCATTTTTGTGGGAGCACGATGTCTAAACCCTTGTGGGATCCTGAAACGCTGCTGGTGTCTGTCGCCCAGATGCAGGCCATTGAACAGTGCCTGTTCGCCGCAGGGATGCCTGTTGCCGCTTTGATGGAACATGTGGCCACAAAGGTAGCGGACCGGATCAAGCTTGCGTTCCCCATCACTACCTTTCCCCAAGTGGGGCTGTTGATTGGAGGCGGTCACAATGGTGGGGATGCCCTGGTGATTGCTCGGGAGTTGCGTCTGCAGGGAAGAACACTCCGGGTATGGCTGGGAAAACCGGATCTCAAAGCCTTACCCGCTGATCATGCCCGCTATCTGGATCACTTGGGGGTGGAATGGGTCGATCATGTCGAGGATCTGGCGGAGTCTGATCTTCTCATTGATGGCATGTTTGGGATTGGTCTTAGTCGCCCTTTAGCGGATCCCTGGGCAACCGCCGTCCAGTGGGTGAATGCCTCCGGTTTACCCGTGATCAGCATTGATGTCCCCTCCGGCTTTGATCCCGATCGGGGGGGGCCGCTGGGAGAATCCTGTATTCGGGCTCACACTACTTACTGTCTGGGTTTGTGGAAGCGAGGGTTGTGGCAGGATCCGGGGCTGGAATGGCTGGGGGTTCTGGAGCGAGTTGACTGCGGCATTCCCACCTTTGCCTACCAGCAGGTTCTTCACCAGGAATCAGTGCCGCACCTGATCTCAAGGTCGTTTCTGGGCTCTCACTTCCCCCAGCGTCCTGTGACGACCTACAAATACCGTCAGGGGCACCTACTGCTGATCTGCGGATCTACAACCTTTGCTGGAGCTGCCGTCCTGACTGCCCTGGGAGCGCGGGGGAGTGGGGTAGGCATGGTATCGGTGGCGGTACCCCAGTCCATTAAAACCTTATTACTCCAATGGGTGCCGGAGGCGTTGATTGTGGGCTGCCCTGAAACGAAAACAGGTGGGATTGCTTCTCTAGACTCACTGGATCTGGAGCGTTACTCGGCGCTGGGTTTGGGTCCTGGCATGACGCAGGATTGCCTCCCGCTTTTGCATCATCTTGGTGAGTTGGATCTGTCCATTCCCTGGGTGCTGGATGCGGATGGGCTCAATAGTCTGGCCAATCTGGGAGTCGAAACGCTACAGCAAAGATCTGCCCCTACGGTCCTGACCCCCCATCTGGGTGAGTTTCAGCGGCTTTTTCCAGAGATCTCGCTCCATGACCGGATTGCGGCAGTCCAGATTGCCGCCCAGCAGGCTGAGGTGACCGTCTTACTGAAGGGGGCCAGAACCCTGATTGCGGATCCTGAAGGACAGGTGTGGGTGAATCCCAGCAGCACTCCAGCTCTGGCACGGGGAGGAACGGGAGATATCCTTACAGGGTTAATCGGTGGATTGTTGGCGAGGGGGGTTTCAGCAGCCGGAGCGGGTTGCTTAGGAGCCTGGTGGCACAGTCAGGCAGCCATAAAGTTGCAGAGACAGCGAGGCAGCAGTGGAGTTGATCCGGTGCACCTGGCAGACGCATTGGCAATGACTGAGTCTGAACTCATTGACCTTGTTTCTTTAAGCGGGACTGACCAGGATCATTGAGTTGGCCCTGGAAGAAGGGATCTTCTTTGCAGCTACTGCTAGCTTGAGAAACAAAGACAAGTTCACAGGAGTCTACTCATGTTTTCCCCTGCTAAAGGCATGAAGAAAATCGGGGAGATTTGTGCTCAGAGTGGTGTGCCAGTGAAGACAATCCGCTACTACGAAGATATCGGCCTGATCCAATCCCAAAGTCGTACAGACGGAGGGTTTCGCCTGTTTGCCCCAGAGATCTTACCTCGGCTTGCATTTATAAAACGGGCTCAAAGCCTTGGATTTAGCCTGGAAGAGATCAAACATATTCTCTTGATTCATGATCATGGAGAACTCCCCTGTGCAGAAGTCAGAACCCAGATTCAACAAAAGGTGGAGCACATTGATCAGCAGATTCATCAGTTGCAATTACTAAAAAGCCAGCTCTTATCTTTGGGACAAGAGAAGCAAGAATCGATCGTTCATGATCAAGAGGTTATTTGTCCAATTATACAGTCAGAGCCTCTGAAGAACAGCCGAGAGGACACTCCCTGTGAATAAGATCTGACGCTATACCTGCCTTAAGTTAGGAGGTACAGGATCGGATGTCTAAGAAAACTCTCATCAACCCAGTGGGAGGGATTTTTTTATTGTGCTACTCCAAAATGCCTATCCAATTCAGATCCTCAACGGGATCAAGCAATGTCCGGAAGTTTGCAGAATCTACTGGGCGACCGCTAATCCCCTGCAGGTCATCGTTGCAGAAACTGAGCAGGGACGTGGAACTCTGGGGGTGATTGATGGCTTTTCACCCTGAGGTGTGGAATCAGAGTGATCTGATAGGGGGGCACCTCAACGACGATATCTGAGATTAAATGAGCCAGATTTAACACTGTATACAGAAGAGTCAACCCAAAGTGAACCTGCAGGAAGCGCAAAGTTGGATTAAACAATGACCCAAAAACAGCAAGCATGGGCGCAGTAAAGAAAATCAACATCAACCAGTAAATTGCATCCAGATCCAGGTAGCTGTGGGTATGAAACTCAGCCACATCAATGCCATGGAACAAAGGCATGAGAGCCAGTTGGGTGTGAAATAAAGTTCCCAGGAGGAAAGCAAACCAGAGGGTCATGATCTTTTCGGTAAACCTCTGGGGATCCAATAAACGAGCTTCCATTGATCTCTCTCCCTGTCAACGGATGTCAATCTTACTTCCAGTATCCTCAACCCTGGCAAGACTTTGTTGATCTGGTAAGGATTTGCAACTTCTAGAGCTTCAATAGAGAAACTCTGTTACATTGATCGGCTTGCTTTACCAGGCTCTAGGCTCAAGTCGCTTGGATGAAAAAGGGTTCAATTCTTCACTACGCCTCGCCCTTAACCACAGTAACCTTTTGGATCCCCTTTCCCTTTCGTTACACTGGGAATAGAGGAGTGGAAAATGCTTTTGTCCGGATTATTGCTCGACTGGATCAGGTAAATCAATGGATCCAGTCAATATTGAATTGAGGGAGGCAAGCGATAATGGCTACTCTGTCACTGCGCAGCCCTGCAAATTTGATTTCCTTTGGACTCATGATTGCAGTTGTGACAACGATTGAGGCTCAAGCACAACCAGGGAACCTACTTCCTGAAGCAAGTTTAGTTTCTGGTTCTTTATCCGAACTCCAGGATGGAACTTATCAGCTGTGCAGCCAACCGGATCCCCAGGATTGGCGAGATGGGGCAGGCGTTTGTCTGGCGATGCGCAAGCAGGGATCCCAGGTTCAGGGTTACTATGGCTATCCCCATTCAGACTGTCTTATCTGCCTGCTGGGATATGTGCAAGACAACACCATCACTGGTGTAGCGGCGTCGCCTGTAGTCATGGGTTCCACTTACCTTGGCTCTCCTGAGGCGGAATTTTACTGGGATGAGGAAGAGAACCTGTGGCTCAACGGTAGAGATAGTCAGCTTTTATCTGATCCAGAGACGGGGTATAGCTGGATGGTCCTCCCCCACGCCTCCCTGGATACGCGAGACCTAATTCTTTATGATTCTCAACGGATGCGTTCCCCGGATGAACTATGTCCCTGGGCTCTCATCACCCAAGCTCAAGATTGAGATCTGGACCGCAGCACTGTCAGAGCCTTCCCCATAAACTCCATCACCGCAGAATCCAGCATGCCTTGACTGGACTGGGGGGCACCTTCCTGCTGGTACAGGCTTTGCAATGACTTCAAGATCCCAGGATCACCCCCAGTAAACTCCTGAATCAGAGATAACCAGTGCTCTGCCAGGATCTGAACGGATTCACTGCTGGGATCCTCTCCCGCCACCATCTTAATTCGCACCCGCTCAATCAGGTGTTGCCACTCCACTTCTACCTCTCGGATCCTTTCCTGACCCAGTTCTGCTCTGCGCGTGGCCAACTGGTCCAGTTGCTCAGGGGTATAGTATTTTTCCATCATCATCGTGACCTCGATTAGTTGAATCAATTCCTGTAAAGTAACTGCTTTCTGAATAGATAGGCGATGCGACAATGGACTCCTGTTGCCGACAAAGTTGTTGCTGCTCGCAGATCCGTTTCTGGAGGTGGGAAAGCTGCTTGTTCACAACTTCCACCAGAGAATATTCCTGTTGATCCAGACATGCGCGGATCTGATCAAGTGAGAAGCCAATCTGCCGTAGGGAAAGCACTTGCTGAAGACGCATGACATCCCCTTCCCCATACAATCGGTAACCACTCCCCGTTCGCTGCGAAGGAGAGAGCAGGCCGATTTCATCGTAGTAATGCAGGGTTCGCACCGAGATGCCGGTCCGCTGCGCCAGATCGCCGACTTTCATACCTGTGGATTCCATGAGATCCTCTCCCAGAGAGTATTTCATCGCATGTATGAATCCATGGTAGAAGCCTGACGTTAGGTCAGAGTCAAGAAGAAATTCGCCGATCTGGAGTTTTCTTCTAATTTTGACCTGCAAAGAGAGCAGCACACCCCACCACTTTGATCGAAACCTCGCGGAAGCGCCGCTTGAGCTCAACCTGCAACTGCTCTAGATCATCCCCCTGGTTAGAGAAAATGCCTCTGCTGTTGTAGAAATTCATCAGTCCTGTTGCGATCGGACCATGAGGCACACCGCCATACAAGAGGGTGGAGCCAAAGAGAGTCGCTCCAGGATTCATCCACGGCAAAAGATGATCAAAAACCTGGGCTTTGGTGGCCATGGTTCCAGGTAAACAGTGAATCAAATAATTGAGACCCACAGAGTCTACCTTTTCATCCAGATTCGGAAGTGGATCCAGCACATTGTGAAGATAAGTATCTGGGTGATATCTAGAAATTCGTTGCGCCGCTACCTCAAGTGCATTCCGGTTGAGATCCATGAGCAGAATCCGTGGTGCTGATATGGGGAACTTGCATTGATCCAGAAAGTACCCTGTGCCTACCCCCACATCCAGGTGGTTGGCAGTGAGGTGGGTATTGTAGTGATCCTGCAAACATTGAGTGGGGCACCGCCAGATCAGAGAGTTTGAAACTCCTAGGACCAGAAATCGTAAACCCAGAGCACGGGCCTTGTGTAAATGGCCTGCCCTGCGGTCACTTGTTCCGGTGTGATCTGCATCTGTAAATCTCAACTTGTGGCTTACTTCCCCAGTGTGGCATCAGGGTCATTCTGCCGCAGCAAGCCATTCAGGAAAAATCAAGTCAGGCAATATGTTGGGAAATACACTGTTGATGGCGGGTGTTTGGATGCGTATACATGATCCAGAGATTACAAAGTTGAAGTGCGATCAATCCCAAATATTTTATACCGAGAATAAGACCCATAAGATCTCTGACAATTATCACAATTTCCACATGGATCTCCAGCCTCACAGCCAAAACAACGCAGCAAAGCCTGCCAGCGACACTCGCGGGATTGGATAAAATGCTCCATGGCATAAAGAGGATCTGCAAAAAGACGATCCATATGCTTTGGTCTGAGATCGGGTAGATGTTGAGGGCGTTGCATTAGCTGGAAATGAAACGGATCCTGCCACTGCAGACAGCCTGCTTGATGCAGAAGCGCCAGTGCGACTTTCACCTCTCGCCCCTGTGCTGCTACCAACTCATCCAGATGACCAACCGCTGGCAGGGATTGGAGTAACCGCGAGGCTTTGGTCTGAATTTTCTGTTTCTGAGACAGGAAAAACGCTTGTCGTTGCCGATCTCCAGGATCGAGCCAGCCAGTGGGTTCTGACACCAGCATGAAGGCGGTGGATACCTTGCCGTCCCTACCCCCGCGCCCCACCTCCTGGATGTAGTCTGTCACACTCATGGGGGCCTGGTAGTGGGCAACCCAGCGTACATCAGCCTTGTTGATGCCCATGCCAAAGGCATTGGTACAGATCAAAAACTTGCAATCCCCCGCCAGCCATGCCTGTTCAAGTTCACGCCGTTTTTCTGAGGCTAGCCCTCCATGGTAGGCAGCAGTCTGAAAACCCTGCTCTTGTAACCAACTGTGCAGAGATCGGGCCTCCACCCGCGTGCGCACATAGATCAGTCCAGTCGTTCCCGGCTGCTGCCGCAGGTAATGGAGTAAACGTCGCTTCCGATCCGCAGGTGTGCAGGTGGTGGCCACGCGGAGATGCAAATTAGCTCGCAATGGATCTACCTGAATGATCTGAGGTTGCTGCAGTTGCAAGACCTGTTGCAGCACCTGGCGGGTGTAGGGATCGGCTGTGGCTGTGAATGCCGCCACTGGAAAATGCTTGTGTAATCCAGCTCGGACTGCGCCCAGGCGACGGTAGTCCGGTCGGAAAGAGTCCCCCCAATGCACCAGCGTATGGGCCTCATCGATCATCAGCGCATTGATCCCTACCCGTGGATCCTGAAGGCGCGTCCAGACCGCTGCACTGAATAAAGTCTCGGGAGCCAGGTACAGAAGCCGCAGTCGGTTTCTCTCCAGGTTGGTAAGCACCTGTTTCCGTTCAAGCTTTGATAACTCACCATGCAAAGCGGCAGCAGCAATCTCACGGGTTTGCAAATCCTGTACCTGATCTTCCATCAGGGCAATTAAAGGTGAAATCACCAGAGTGACCCCCGATCCCAGTAGAGCTGGCACCTGAAAACAAACGGATTTGCCATATCCAGTGGGCAAAAAGACAAAAGTGTCTTGCTTAGCAATCAGGGCCTTCACCACCTGATCCTGGGGAGGTCTGAAGGAGGGATAGCCCCAGTATTTCTTCAGGGCATGAAGCGCAAAGGTCCATTCAGCAGACATGATCTTTCAACCCAGGCCGAAAGAAGTTTTGATCAGTTCAGCAATACGCTATCAATTTCATCAGCGATTGAATATGGTGATCCTACTGATCTGGCCTGCCCTTTTTTATCTCTACAGGAGATTGAAGTCCTCTCTCAGGTTTCTCTCGAGAAACTTCCAGATCTCATCTGCCATTAAGACTGATCAGAGATGATCACAGGTGGAGAAGGTTCTGAGTTAAAACAGCGAGTGGAGTGGCTAAGCAAATCCTGGAGGAGGTTATGTGCTGAAACGAACCCTGGGCTGGATGGCGCCTCTGGTCCTGATACTGGTAGCCCTGGGGCTGAGAAGCTTGCCTGCGTCTACTCAATCTCTTACTGCAGTTACCGATCAACGGGTTCAGACCCAGATGGTGAGTGAGTTTAGTGCGATCCAGCCTGGCGAACCTTTTTGGGTGGGTCTGGATATGCAGATTCAAGCAGGCTGGCACACCTACTGGCAAAACCCCGGCGATTCAGGGGCCCCCACCCGGATTGAATGGTCTCTACCTCCTGGGTTTGAAGCGGGGGAGATCCAGTGGCCTTATCCTGAGGACTTCCCTGTTGGGCCCCTGGTGAATTTTGGCTATAAGGATCAGGTCCTGCTGCTAAGCCAAATCACTCCACCCCACGAGATCAGTGAGCCGAAAGTTTCCCTGCAAGCGGAAGTGGAGTGGCTAGTGTGTGAAGCAGCCTGCATTCCAGAAAGCGCCTCCCTGCAATTGGATTTGCCAGTCTTCTACGGCAATGTTCTCCCGGATCCGGAATGGGGACCTCAATTTGAAGCCACTCGCCAGAAACTACCCATTGCCTCTCCCTGGACCGTCAGCACAGCGGTGACCGACACCCAGATTGTTTTACAACTTGAGATTCCCGATCTTGCCCGCAATCAGGTCGAAGAGGTTCGCTTCTTCCCAGCCCAGGACGGACTGATTAGCAATGCTGCCCCTCAACCCTGGACGCTTTCTGCAGCGGGACTTGAGATCCAGCTGGAGCGGGGATACCTTCCTGAGGTGGAGGAGCTGCCAGGAGTCGTTGTGATCCAAGAGCAACAGGGGGAAGAGATATTCACCGAGGCTTTCGAGATTGGGCCTGATGCAGCAATGAGGGTTGCTACCACCCCGATAACTCCGGCAACTGCTACCCATGCTGCTCCACCTGCTGTGGGAACAGGTCTGCCCCTGGTGCAGATTCTGCTGCTTGCTTTTCTGGGAGGCCTGACCCTCAACCTGATGCCCTGTGTCTTCCCGATCCTCTCCCTCAAGGCTCTCAGCATTGCCCGCAAGGCCGAAGTCAGTCCCGTTCAGGTGCGGCTGCAATCTCTGGTGTTTACTGCCGGGATCCTCACCAGTGTCGGGGCTTTAGGCATGGCCCTGATTGGGCTGAAGGCCCTGGGACAACAGGTGGGCTGGGGATTTCAACTGCAGTCGCCTGCCTTTGTCCTCTGTCTGGCCTACCTGCTTTTTGCGGTGGGATTAAGTCTGTCGGGCATGTTCACCATTGGAGCCTCGTGGATGGGCATTGGGCAGAATCTTACGGATCAACGGGGTTATCGCGGGGAATTCTTCACTGGGGTCCTGGCCACAGTGGTGGCGACACCCTGCACCGCTCCCTTCATGGCTACGGCAGTGGGTGCAGCCCTCACCCAGCCTCCTCTGATCCTGATGGGGATTCTGCAAATGCTGGGTCTGGGACTGGCTTTTCCGTATATCCTGCTGGCGCTGATCCCCGCTGCCCAGAAACGGTTACCCAAACCGGGGATGTGGATGGAAACCCTGCAACAGCTGCTGGCATTTCCGGTGTATGGGACAGTGGCCTGGCTGGTCTGGGTTCTGGTGTTACAGACGGGCACTCAGGGGTTGACGGTAGCATCCTCCGGACTGATCCTGCTCACCTTTTGCGTCTGGCTGTTCCAGAAGATCCAGAGGGCACCCCTGCGCTGGCAACGTCTGGGGCAAATCGGTGCTGTCCTGGCGCTCCTGGGCACGGTCTTTCTGACACAGGGACTGCCACAGGGCACATCTTCCCCGTCAACTCCAGTCGGTACAAACCCTCAGATCCAGCAAAGCAACCTGGCCTGGCAAGACTTCAATCCCGAGCAAATCGCTCAGCTGCAGCGAGCCAAAACGCCTGTGTTTGTCAACTTTTCCGCCGCATGGTGCATCACCTGTCTGGTGAATGACCGCATGGTGTTTAGTCAGCCCGCCATTGCCGAGGCCTTTGGCCGCCACGGAGTGGCCCTGTTTAAGGCAGATTGGACCAACTACGATGCTCAGATCACCGAATCTCTGCAGGCGTTTGGGCGCAGTGGCGTGCCCCTGTATGTGCTCTACCCGGGGGACAATCGGGATCCTGTCGTTTTACCGCAGATCCTGACCCCAGGGATTGTGCTAAATTCCTTGCAGACTATTACAGCTTCGTCATGAAGATTGATGAAGGATTGTTCTCATTGGCTTAATTGCTCAAGCTCATCACAGGAGGATAGGGAATGCGACTGCACCTGGGATTGATCAGTGGAATCCTCTGGGGAATGGCTGCCTCCGTGAGTCTGGCGGCCCCGCAAATTGGGCAACCGGCTCCTGATTTCACAGCACAAGATACCAATGGGAATACGATCACCCTGAGTGAACTTGCTGGTCAGCTGGTGATTCTGGAATGGACGAATCATCAATGTCCTTTTGTGGGCAAGCACTACAGTTCTGGTAATATGCAGGCCTTGCAAAAGGAAAGCACGGCGGATGGCCTTGTCTGGTTATCCATGATTTCATCCGCCCCCGGAGAGCAGGGCTACGTCACTGCCGCTGAAGCCAATGAGCTAACTGAGTCCAGAGAGGCGGCTCCGACTGCTGTGATCCTCGATCCAGAGGGAGAGATTGGTCAACTCTACGCTGCTCGCACCACTCCTCACCTGTATGTCATTGATGAGGAGGGCAGACTCCAGTACATGGGGGCGATTGACAGCATCCCCTCTGCTCAGATTTCCGATCTTGAGAGTGCTGAAAACTATGTTCGCACTGCTCTGCAAGAACTGCAGGCTGAGGAAGCTGTGAGTACTCCGGCCACCCAACCCTATGGCTGCAGCGTTAAGTACAAAAGCTAAGGATCTCTCAGCCACCCTTCAGGCCTGGGATCGCCATCTGATCTGAACCAACCAGCTTCATGCCTGCATGCCATAGATCTAGAGTCCTTGAGCCTCCAGGATCATGGAGGTATGGGAGGATCGTTGGGCATCAGGGAGGTGAGAGGCATGGAGAATTCCTGGCAAAGACAGCATGTGGTGGGTCTAGCAGACTTCACCTTTCCGGAGTATTGTCTCGTCCTTCAGACGGCAGCCAGCTTTCGAGAAGTTCTGTCTCGCCAACTCCCTAAAGTGCCGACTCTGCAAGGAAAGGTGGTGGCCAACCTGTTTTTTGAACCCTCTACCCGGACCCGCAATAGCTTTGAACTGGCGGCCAAGCGTCTCTCTGCCGATGTCTTGAACTTTTCGCCTGGAACCTCCTCCCTGAGCAAAGGAGAATCGATTCTGGATACAGTGCGCACTTTCCTGGCCATGGGAGCCAATATTTTAGTAGTGCGTCATGCGCAAGCGGGGGTCCCACACATGCTGATCCGTGAGATTGATCGGCTGGGATCTTCCACGGCTGTTCTCAATGCTGGAGATGGGCAGCACGAGCATCCCACCCAGGGTCTACTGGATCTGTTCACCCTCTGCTCTCACCTGGATCCTGGCCATCCTCACCCCGCACTCCTCAATAGAAAAAAAATCACAATTGTTGGAGATATTCTCCATTCTCGGGTGGCTCGCTCGAATATCTGGGGGCTGCAAGCAGCAGGAGCAGAGGTGCATGTAGTGGGTCCCCCGACCCTGGTGCCCAGGGCTTTGGCGGATTGGGGAGTGACAGTGCACTGGCAGCTGGAGCCAGCTCTAAGGATGCTCACTTCATCATTGCCCTGCGTCTGCAACAGGAACGTATGAGTCAGCATTTAATCCCCAGTGTACGGGACTATCATCGCCTGTATGGTTTGACCCCGCAACGGCTGGCCCTCTGTCACCCCCAGGTCCGCCTGCTTCACCCCGGCCCCGTTAATCGCGGTGTGGAGTTGACTTCTGAGATCATGGAGGACGCCAATCTTAATCTCATAGATCAGCAGGTCACCAATGGAGTAGCGGTTCGCATGGCGCTGCTTTACCTCATGGGGGGAGGGAAGCCGTAAACCGACCCGAACCCACACATCACTGATAGCGTTTAGCCAGGGTGGGATTCTTAACATGGCAAGATGATCAGCGAGCCACAGGCAGGCCCCCAATTTGGGTTGGGACGGGAGTGATCTGGCGCAGTCGAGCACTTTCTTGATCCGCCACAATCAGGCTGCCATCGTCGAGCAACCAGAGGCCCACAGGTTCTTGGAACTGAGCCTGTCCAGAGGATCCATCCCGAGTACCTGCCTCATCGGTGCCCGCCAGTGTTGTTACGGTTTTCTCTGGCCCCAGCCGTCGGATGCGGTGATTGCCCTGATCTGTAATGTAAAGGATCCCTTTTTCATCCATCTCCAGCTCTGTGGGGAATTGAAAACGGGCTTTTTCCCCGATCCCATCAGCAAATCCAGCCTCTCCGCCAGCCACAGTCTCGATTTCTTCGGTTAATGTTAATCGCCGAATGCGGTGGTTCCCCTGATCCGCAATCCAGAGAGTGGCGTCAGAGGCCAGGGCCAGGCCTGTGGGGGTATCAAAACTCGCCTCCAGAGCTGCTCCGTCCTTTAACCCTTTCTGCCCAGATCCTGCCAGGGTGATCACGTCTCCCGTGGGTTGAATATAGCGGATGCGGTGATTGCCACTATCGGCGACCAGCATGCCGCCATCAGGGGTGACAACCAGATCTGAAGGGGTGCGAAAACGGGCGCGGAATCGTTCTCCCTCCACAAATCCAGGAGAGGGGCCCCGGCCACCGTTGAGACTTGACCACTGCGATTAATCCGGCGAATTTGATGATTGCCCTGATCCACCACCAGTAAGCTGCCATCTCGATCAAGGGCCAACCCCACGGGTCGCTGGAACTGGGCCTCTGCAGCAGGACCATCTTGAGAACCGGGCTGTCCCGTTCCTGCCCAGATCTGCAACTTGCCCTCAGGACTGAGGTACAGGATCTGGTGCCGTTCCTGATCAGCAATGTAGAACCCCCCTTCGGGAGCAGCGGCCACGGCCCTTGGTGACTCTGGCAAGCCTGGATTAACCACAGCACTGCTGTCAATCGTGAGCGTTTGCACTCGCCAGAAGTTGGGCGTTGTCAGAGAGGGAGGGGGGAGAGGGGGAGGTGGGGGCGGGCTTCCAGGTAATGTCCAGTCGGCCTAAACCTGCGCCCCTGCTGTTTTGGACGGTTATGGCGGTTGTTGTTAAAGCCAGATCGGGGGGGGCTTCACCGTCAGGCGGGTGGGGAATTGTTCCAGGATCTCACCCGAGAGGGGAGGTACCCCAGCAACAACAGAAGCAGGAAAATTGGCGGCAAAGAGCACATCACTGACCTGATCCAGGTTGCTTCCCAGGAAGGTGAGCGTCTGATTCACAGCTAACGGTTCCAATACGGCTCCTCCCAGATCGGTGGCTGGCTGCTCCCCTGGCCCCACTTGCACCTGTTGTAAAAACGGCAAATTTTCTGGGGTCAGGTGCAGTGGCGAAATCTCAGCGGTTGCCTGGGCCTCGGCTTCGGTTTGAGGAGGCTGGATGGTTAAGGTCGTTTCCCCGCGAGCCACAGTGGTGGAGCCAGAAAAAGCCAGTGCCGTGAGTTGAGCGGTGCCCGTGGGAGGATCGGCGAAGGTGAATATAGCCGCCTGGCCCAATCGCAGCTGAGCTGTTGCGGTTTCCCGATAGCTTCCTATCGTCACGGTGAGATCAATACCTTCGATCCCCGGCCAATCTGGATCAGGGCTATACCAACGGGCTACAGCCTCGGCTGGCAGTTGAGCCACCAGATCCCGCCCGCGTCGCTGCACCAG
Source organism: Synechococcaceae cyanobacterium SM2_3_1 (assembly GCA_012030715.1). Lineage (GTDB taxonomy): Bacteria > Cyanobacteriota > Cyanobacteriia > Thermostichales > Thermostichaceae > JAAUUJ01. Next base: position 13,051 of record JAAUUJ010000094.1, read on the forward strand.
TAACACCAGTTCATGAGGAGCCAGATTCCAATCGCTAAGCAATGAGGGGGTCAGGGTTAGGGGAGTTGCCGTGGGGGGAGGGGCCGGAAGCGACTCGGTCTCCAGTCCCAGGCCAGAAGGAATCGGCAACGATCCGGTGGTGGTAGGGAGATCTCCACAGCTCGCAATCAGAACGGCCAGCAATCCGATCAGCGACCCTCGGGCCATCACCACGCCGGAAGCTGGAGATAACCTTTGGAATGCTACAGCTGCAGTCCCTTGCCAGAATATAGGTGAGAACAAGGTGATCTTCTGCATACCCCTCGGGGATCTGGACTCCTCACTGCTACTATCCTTACCCGATTGGCCCTGGAAATACCAGGTATCCAGAGTTGATGTTGTGTTCTTTCTGTATGAATTAAGACAGGTAAGAACTTGACACCCACCGTGGGTAGTGCTGATCAGGGGGCATAAATTTCACTTGTCACCAGATATGGTGATGATCCCTATTCAGCTGATGGCAGGTGCTGTTAAGGTTTCCAGACCTGAGGGGGTCGCAATTAAGGCCAACGTGGCCATACCAATAAACAGACCATGTTCAATCACCCCAACCGTTCCTTTAATCGCAGCGGCCAGTTCTGCCGGGTTGGCAATAGCCCCAAAGTTGCAATCCAGAATGTAGTGTTGTTCATCAGTGATGAAGGGATTGCCTGCCGCATCCATTCGCAGAACCGGGTGGCATCCCAGGGCTTCCAGCCGCTTAAAGGTACTTTTCCAGCCAAAACGGACAATTTCCACCGGAATGGGAAAGCGAGTGCCCAATTGCACCACCGTCTTGGATGCATCTGCAACAATGATCAGTTCTTTGGCGCTGGCCTCCACTAATTTTTCCCGCAGGAGTGCTCCGCCCGCCCCCTTGATCAAGTGGAGAGATCCCTCTTCAATCTCATCGGCCCCATCAATGGCCAGATCCAGTTGGGGTTGTTCTTCCAGGGTGGCCAGAGGAATGCCCAACGATTCTGCTTGAGCTGCAGTTCGGGCAGAGGTTGGAACTCCCACCACCAAAATCGACTCAGATTGCATCCGTTTCGCCAAAGCGCTTACAGCAAAAGCTGCCGTGGATCCGGTACCCAGCCCCACTACCATTCCCGACTGGATGCGTTGAACTGCAGCTTGGGCTGCTGCCTGCTTAAGTTCATCTTGAGCTGCTGTCATGATTTCATCTCACCTGGGAGCCTGTTGATCGTCATCTTACGATTCATTGGATCTGGATCTCTGCTAGATCTTCTGCCCTCAATCTTTGTGGGTTGCTTTTCCTGCTCTGTTTTTGCAATCTTCGCCAGATCCTTGCGATTGCTTCCAGGGATAGAAACTTATGCCTCCTGGAGGTTTCCTGTAGAGTCTTGAGGCACGATGGGGTGAGGAAGTTATTGTGTCACTTCCACTGCCGCACTCTGAGAATCGCTTCATGACTAACTCACCTCGCCCCCAAAAAGGGAGGGACTCCAAGATTAAAACTGATCATATGGGTACTGTCATGCAGTATCTGGAGCTTGGACTCCGTCCCTTACGTTTTCTCGCGGGCCACCTGCGGTTATCCTCTCACTTACCTTTTTTGCAGGTGCTTTACCAGAGATCTTTTTATATCTATCTGCTCTGGGCTGCCAGCACATTTGTAATTCTCTTCCCTGAGTCAGATATTTTACAAAGGCAGGCGGGCTGGGTTGTGCTTCCCCTCGCTTTGAATCTGGTCTTGGTTCTTGGGTCTGCCCGCAACTACGGGGTTACCCTGAGTCAGCGAGTTCCTCGTGTCTTGTGGGGAATGATCCTGTTTGCGCTTCCCTTTTTCCAGTCAGTAAATGTCTCAGGCTATACGAATCGACCTTTTTGGGCCTGTCTAGCACTCTGGTTGGTTGGATTGCTCTTAATCCTGAGCGTCGGGTTGAAAAGTTTCTTTCTGGGCATGACAGGGTTAGCCATCTTAATCCTCAGTTTTATGACCCTTTTGTTTTGAACCCAGATCCTTTGGCTAGAGCTTGGAGGGCAATCTGATCCCTGGGGGTGCTTCCTTGCTGGGTTTTTGGTAATGTCAGTGATGGACTGTTTGGCTGCTTCCCCTTGAGGAAGGGCCATGCTCAGGAAGCTGATCCAGCTTTGCTTAGTGGTTTTGTGCCTCAGTCTATGTTCTCTGTTGTTGGCCTTTGAGGACGTGTGTGTGACCTTGAGACCTGCTGCAAACCCAGGATCAAATCGGCCACTCTCTGCCTGGCTACGTTGGATTAGTCTAAGTTGCTGGATCTGGTTGTGGATAACTTTCCCTGCCCAGGCACGGGTGCTGATGCGCATTGGCATTGAGGTGGGTGTCCCCAATGTCATGGTGGGAAGTTCGGTGAATGCTCGCATTCTCAACCAGGAAGGGACCCCCATTGCGGATGTGGAAGCGATGCAGCCCCTGAAGGCGTCTCTGGGTGGAGAAGGCATTCAGCTAGGATCCGCCACGGATGATCGTCTCTACCTCCAACCACTGACCCCTGATGGACTGGTCTTTATTCATCAAAACTGGTACCGCGGTCTGGTGGAGCTGATCCCTGGCCAGGGAGGATTAATCGCCGTCAATCAGGTGGGTATTGATGACTACGTATCCAGTGTGGTTGGGGCTGAGATGGGTCATCGTTTTCCTTCCGAAGCCCTGAAGGCACAGGCGGTGGCTGCTCGTAGCTATGCCCTATTTCATCGCAACCTCAGGCTGCAACAGCCCTTTGATCTGGCGGATGATCAAAGTGCGCAGGTGTATAAGGGGGTAAGCTCTGAATCGAATTTGACACAAGTGGCCTCCCAGGAGACCTCAAATCAGGTGTTAACGTTCCAGGGACAGGTGATTAATGCCGTTTTTCACTCCTCCTCTGGTGGGCATACCGAAGATGTGGCCAATGTCTGGACAGAGCCACTCCCGTATCTGAAGGGGGTTCCTGATTTTGACGTGGAGGCCCCAGTCTTTAACTGGTCTGAAACGATCCCAGCGCAGTTGGCCCAGCAAAACATCGGAGGAGTCGGATCGATCCTGAACATAGAAGTGGTCCAGCGCTCCCCCTATGGACGAGCCATGACGGTAGCAGTCACGGGATCAGGAGGCAATAAATCCCTTTCTGCAGATCAGTTTCGCAAGCTGATGGGCCTGAAGAGCACCATGTTCTCCATATCTCCCGTGGGGGGGAGTTCCACAACAGCCAGCCTGGTGCCGGTGGCCAATGCACCGTTGTCTTTCCAGATCAATGGGCGTGGGTTTGGTCATGGTATTGGGATGAGTCAATGGGGAGCAGCAGGACTGGCGCAAAAGGGGTGGTCCTATGAGCAGATCCTCAAGCACTACTATCAGGGGGCCTCTTTAGCTGCGCTACAGTAAGGTCTGAGATTTCCAGACTTTTCGGGGTAGGTCTCTCCAGGTCGGGCAGATAGTAGTTTTGCCTATAGCCAGGGCTGCCACTTCTGTTCAAAATAGGGAAGGCTAAAAAAATCTTTTGTTTTGCTTACTCGGGGAACTCTCGGCTATGGGACGTATTTTTAAATTCATCCTTGCTCCTTTTAATTTCATTGGCATTCTCTTAGGGGGATTGTGGGACTTTGTTGCGGGTGCCTTTAGAAGCTCTGATCCGGCGGAACCTGCGCCAGTGAAGGTGCCATCGCCTCCAGCATCGGTTGAGTCTTCTCCGCCCTCCTCCGCATCTGCCCCTGCCTCTAGAGCTATGTCCCAGCAGCCCCTCCGTTCCCAATCCACTGCCTCGGTTCAGGTGGAGACTCCTTTCGAGGTCAATGCAGTCCCTCGCCCCCGCCCCACCCGCCGTCCAGGTAAAACCATGAGCATGTTCAAGGCAATGGCCCGGGATCTGCAGATCAGCAATTGAGGGAGATCTCAGCTGCGGCTGTCAGTCCTGAGAGAAACATGACTGAAATAAGACAGTAGACCTGAGGGTATGGCTATGGCTTCTCCTGAACTCTCCCCCACGGAAC
>JAAUUJ010000008.1 GCA_012030715.1 Synechococcaceae cyanobacterium SM2_3_1
AGTGATCATCAGCAGTGGAGGGTTAAACAAACTCGAGGTTTACGAGGGCCTCAACATTTCTGAAGTCTGGTTTTGGGAAAATGATCGTTGCAGATCTTCAACTGCAAGACTCCAACTACGCACCCACCTCCCGAAGTCAGTTTTTCCCAGAATTGGATCCTGACTTTCTATGCCACTATGTTCGACCCGATCAGCAGCCTGCTGCGATCCGGGAGTTTTACAAAGCCATCACTGAGTAGCTTGAATGGGCAACTTATCCCCGTTGCAGGTTATGTGATCACAGTAGGTTCTTCCCGTCCGGTGCGGGCCCGGATCTGGGCGATCTCATCCGCCAGCTGAATGTAATCTGCCAGCGCGACTTGAGTGTCCTGCATTTGCTTGGCCGGATCCGGTTCATATTTTTCCAGATACACTCGCAGCGTCGCCCCTTGCGTCCCTGTCCCGGAGAGACGGTAGATCAGGCGAGAGCCATCCCCAAAACCAATCCGGATCCCCTGCTTCTCGGCTGTGCTGCCATCGATCGGATCGGTGTAGCTAAAATCATCCGCCAGGGCCACCTGATAGCCCCCAAAAGTTTTGCCGACCATGGATCCCAGCCTCTGCCGCAGTTGATCCATCAGCTCTTCTGCCGCCCCAGAATCCACAGCCTCATAGTCATGGCGGGAATACACATTGCGGCCATAGCTCTGCCAGTGCTGTTGCACGATCTGCTCCACCGATTCCTGCCGCACCGCTAAGATATTTAACCAGAAGAGTACCGCCCAGAGACCATCTTTCTCTCGCACATGATCCGATCCGGTGCCAAAACTTTCTTCTCCACAGAGGGTAATGCGGCCTGCATCCAGGAGATTGCCAAAAAACTTCCAGCCGGTCGGGGTTTCAAAACAGGGGATCCCCAATCGCGTTGCCACCCGATCCACCGCCTGACTGGTGGGCATCGAGCGCGCCACCCCGGCTAACCCCTTCTGGTACCCCGGCACCCGATGGGCATTGGCAGCCAGAATCGCCAGACTGTCGCTAGGTGTCACAAAAAAGCGGCGGCCCAGGATCATATTCCGATCCCCATCGCCATCCGAAGCCGCCCCAAAATCCGGGGCATTGTCACCAAACAGTTGCTCTACCAGATCATGGGCGTAGACCAGATTCGGATCTGGATGTCCCCCACCAAAATCCTCCAGTGGCCTGCCCTGCTGCACGGTTCCTGCAGGTGCCCCCAGGCGAGTCTCCAGGATCTGCTGGGCATAGGGTCCGGTAACAGCATGCAGAGCGTCGAAGCGCATCCGAAAAGAACCGGACTGCAGATAATCCTGAATGCGGTTGAAATCAAATAAAGACTGCATCAGATCGGCATAATCTGTCACCGAATCCACCACCTCCACCTGCATGGATCCCAGTTGCATGCTTCCCAGACGGTCCAGATTCAGATCGGCTGCTGTCAGAATTTTATAGGACTGGATCTGCTTGGTCTTTTCGTAGATGGCATCGGTGACTTTCTCGGGGGCAGGGCCGCCATTGCTGATGTTGTACTTGATGCCAAAATCTTCCTCAGGTCCACCTGGATTGTGGCTGGCCGAGAGAATGATGCCCCCAAAAGCCCGGTATTTGCGGATCAGACAGGAAGCTGCAGGTGTAGAGAGGATCCCCCCCTGACCCACCAGGATCCGCCGCACCCCAAAGGCTGCCGCCATCTTCAGAATGATCTGGATGGCCTCACGATTGTAGTAGCGACCATCTCCCCCCAGCACCAGGGTTTGTCCCACACAGTCTGGTAGGGTCTCCAGAATCGCCTGGACAAAATTTTCCAGGTAGTGGGGTTGCTGGAAAACACGCACCTTCTTGCGCAAACCGGAGGTACCGGGCTTCTGGTCCGCAAAAGGTTGGGAGCTGATTGTCTGGATATCCATTTCCGGGCCGCGCCTCCTGCAGGGATCTCACCACCAGCATAGAAGGAGCCTGTCCCTCTTCAACATCTGATTGTGTCGCTATCCTTCTCAGTTCCTCTCTCGAGGAGAAAAGCCACCCGCAGAGCTGGAGATATCCGCACCTTGATCGCACCACACTCAAGTGATTTGACATTGTTATACTGATCATAAGATTTCGAGCCGATCTTCATGCAGCCGACGAACCCGAATCAGTTTACGGATAAGGCCTGGAGTGCAATTGTTAAGTCCCAGGATGTGGCCCGTGATTATAAGCAACAACAACTGGAAACCGAGCACCTGCTGGTTGCCCTGCTAGATCAGGAGGGGGGGCTGGTGCCCACAATTTTGCAGCGAGCCGAGCTGAATCCTTCCCAGGTGCGAGAACGAACCGATGCCTTCATCAAAACACAGCCCCGTCTCGCCAAGGTCGAGCAACTCTATCTGGGCCGCGGTCTGGAAACCACTCTGGATCGGGCGGAAGAAGCTCGCAAAGAGTACAACGACGACTTTATCTCGGTGGAACACCTGCTCCTGGGGGTGGTGGGGGATGATCGATTTGGCAAGCGGGTGTTGGCTCCGTTGGGTCTCACGGCAGAACGCCTGCAGGACGCCATTGAGGAGGTGCGAGGGCGGCAAAAAGTCACGGATCGCAATCCGGAAGCCCGCTACGAAGCCCTGGAGCGCTATGGCCGCGATCTGACCGAAGCAGCTCGGGAAGGAAAACTCGATCCTGTGATTGGCCGCGATGACGAAATTCGGCGAGTGATCCAGGTCCTCTCACGCCGTACCAAAAACAACCCGGTGCTGATTGGCGAACCTGGTGTGGGTAAGACGGCGATTGTCGAGGGGCTGGCTCAGCGGATCAACCGCGGTGATGTGCCGGAATCCCTCAAAAATCGGCGTGTCATTTCCCTGGATCTGGGCAGCCTGATTGCGGGGGCCAAGTATCGCGGCGAGTTTGAAGACCGTCTGAAGGCAGTTTTGAAGGAAGTGACCGAATCCCAAGGTCAGATCGTCCTGTTTATCGATGAGTTGCACACCGTCGTCGGGGCGGGGGCCGGAGAAGGAGCCATGGATGCGGGTAATCTCCTCAAACCGATGCTGGCCCGAGGGGAGCTGCGCTGCATTGGGGCCACCACCCTGGATGAATACCGCCAGCACATTGAAAAGGATGCCGCCCTGGAACGCCGTTTCCAGCAGGTGTATGTGGATCAGCCCACCGTGGAAGATACCATTTCGATCCTGCGTGGCCTGAAGGAACGCTATGAGCTGCACCATGGGGTCAAGATCGCCGATGGGGCTCTGGTGGCGGCGGCTGTGCTCTCTAACCGTTACATCTCCGATCGCTTTCTGCCTGATAAAGCCATTGATCTAGTGGATGAATCCGCCGCCAAGCTCAAGATGGAGATCACCTCTAAGCCCGTGGAGCTGGATGAAATTGATCGCCGGATCATGCAGTTGCAGATGGAACAACTCTCCCTGGAGAAGGAGGATGATGTCGCCTCTCAGGATCGGTTGCACAAAATTGAGCAGGAATTGGCCAACCTCACGGAAAGTCAACGGGCTCTGAATGCACGCTGGCAGTACGAAAAAGAAGGACTGGAGGAACTGCAAACCCTGAAGGCAGAGCGGGATGCCATCAAACTTCAGATCGAGCAGGCCGAGCAACGCTATGACCTGAATAAAGCGGCAGAACTCAAGTTCGGCAAGTTAATGGAGGTGGAACGCCGGATTCAGGAAAAAGAGGTGAAGCTGGCGGAGCAGCAGGCGGAAGGGGAACCCCTGTTGCGAGAACAGGTGATCCCTGAAGATATTGCCGAAGTGGTATCTCGCTGGACTGGCATCCCGGTGCAGAACCTCCTGGAATCTGAACGGCAGAAACTCCTGCATTTAGAAGATCACCTCCACACTCAGGTGATCGGACAGGAGGAAGCGGTGGCAGCGATCGCGGCCTCGATCCGCCGTGCGCGCGCGGGCATGAAAGATCCCAGCCGTCCGATTGGTTCTTTCCTCTTCCTGGGTCCCACCGGGGTGGGCAAAACGGAACTGGCACGGGCGCTGGCACGTTTTCTCTTCGACACCAGTGATGCCATGGTGCGCATCGACATGTCGGAGTACATGGAAAAGCACACTGTCTCGCGGCTGGTGGGAGCACCTCCTGGCTATGTGGGTTACGAAGAGGGGGGACAGCTATCTGAAGCGGTGCGGCGGCGACCCTATTCTGTGGTCCTGTTCGATGAGGTGGAAAAAGCCCATCCGGATGTCTTCAATATTCTGCTGCAGGTGCTGGATGATGGTCGGATCACCGACTCCCATGGGCGCACCGTGGACTTTAAAAACACGATCATTATCATGACCAGCAATATTGGCAGCGACATGATCCTAGAAGTGGGGGGGGATGACAGCCGCTATGAAGAAATGCGAACTCAGGTGCTGAATCTATTGCGGCACAGCTTCCGCCCAGAATTTCTCAACCGCGTTGATGAAATGATCATCTTCCATGCCCTGACCAAAGCGCAAATCCGTCAGATCGTTGAGTTGCAGATGGACCGGGTCCAGCAACTGCTCACGGATCAAAAGATCAAACTGGTCCTCTCGGAGGCCGCCAAAGACTACATGGCCGAGGTGGGATACGATCCTGTCTTCGGCGCCCGCCCCTTGAAGCGCTGCATTCAGCGGGAGATTGAGAACCCTGTGGCCACCAAGCTGCTGGAAAACAAGTTCCATCCTGGCGATACGATCATGGTGACCGTAGAACACGAACGGCTTGCCTTCAACCGCCTGGGGCAGGAGGCCAGCGAAGCATCCCCCGAAGCCGCGATCCCCGCCTGAAGTTCTGAGTGGGAAGTCAAGTCACCCCTCCCACAGGACTAGAATGGTAAAGTTGTCCCAGTTTGCCAGTCCACCCTCTGCTCGGCCACATTATGTTACAAACTCTGCAGAAGATCCTCGGGGATCCCAATGACCGCAAGGTACAGCGGTATCGCCCGTCGGTGAAACTGATCAACTCCCTTGAGATTGAGATTGCCTCACTCTCGGATGCTCAGCTGAAAGGCAAAACTGCTGAGTTCAAACAACGCCTGGAGAAGGGAGAAGGGTTGGATGAGTTACTGGCGGAAGCCTTTGCCGTGGTGCGGGAGGCCAGTAAGCGGGTTCTGAACCTGCGCCACTACGATGTCCAGATGATCGGGGGCATTGTTCTGCACGAAGGTCAGATCGCTGAGATGAAAACTGGGGAAGGGAAAACCCTGGTTTCTACCCTGCCTGCGTATCTGAATGGGCTGACAGGAAAAGGAGTTCACATTGTCACGGTGAACGACTATCTGGCCCGCCGTGATGCGGAGTGGATGGGACAGGTGCACCGATTCCTGGGGTTGACCGTTGGCCTGATCCAGTCGGGTATGTCGCCTGAAGAAAAACGGCGTAACTACGGCTGCGATATCACCTACTGCACCAACAGTGAACTGGGCTTTGACTACCTGCGGGACAATATGGCCACCAGTGCTGCCGATCTGATGCAGCGCCCCTTCAACTACTGCATTATTGACGAGGTGGATTCGATTTTGATCGACGAAGCCCGTACCCCGCTGATTATTTCCGGGCAGGTGGAGCGACCCTCGGAGAAGTATATGCGGGCAGCGGAAGTGGCTCAGCAGCTGAATAAAGAAGAGCACTACGAGGTCGATGAAAAAGCCCGCAACATTATCCTTACCGATGAAGGCTTTGAGGCCGCCGAAGACAATCTAGAGGTGCAGGATCTCTTTGATCCCAAGGATCCCTGGGCTCACTTTGTCTTTAATGCTGTCAAAGCCAAAGAACTGTTTACCAAAGACGTGAACTACATTGTCCGCAACAGCGAAGTGGTGATCGTGGATGAGTTTACAGGCCGAGTGCTGCAGGGTCGCCGCTGGTCAGACGGACTCCACCAGGCGGTGGAAGCTAAGGAACGGTTACCGATCCAGAATGAAAGCCAAACCCTGGCCACCATTACCTATCAAAATCTGTTTCTGCTCTATCCCAAGCTGGCGGGGATGACGGGCACCGCCAAAACCGAAGAAGCCGAATTCGGCAAGACCTACAACATGGATGTCACGGTGATCCCCACCAACCGTTCCATCCGTCGGAAGGATGCCCCCGATGTGGTTTACAAATCTGAACAGGGTAAGTGGATCTCGGTGGCCGAAGAGATTGCCCAGATGCATGAACGGGGTCGTCCGGTGCTGGTCGGGACCACGAGTGTAGAAAAATCGGAGCGTTTGTCACGGATTCTGAAAGAGAAAGAAATCCCCCATAATCTGCTCAATGCCAAGCCCGAAAACGTGGAGCGGGAATCTGAGATCGTGGCCCAGGCGGGTCGTAAGGGGAGCGTGACTATTGCCACCAACATGGCTGGTCGAGGCACGGATATTATTCTGGGGGGCAATGCCGAGTACATGGCTCGCCTCAAGATCCGTGAATACCTAATGCCCAAACTGGTACAGCTGGACAGCAAGCAGCCCATGGCCGGAGTCCGCACCTCTGCCCGTGGGGGGGGAGGAGGATTTGCGCCCACTGCCACCAAGCCTAAAGTCTGGGCAACGGCAGCCTCTCTCTATCCCTGCGAACTTTCTGCTAGCACCCGCAAAGCGTTGGAGGATGCGGTCACCGCCGCTGTCAGTAAGTATGGGGCCAACAGTTTACCAGAGCTAGTGGTGGAGGATCTGATTGCCGTGGCCTCGGAAAAGGCTCCAGTCCAGGATGCGCTGATCCTGCAGTTGCGGGATGTCTACGTCCTGATTAAAGGCGAGTACGAGAGTTTTACCAGTGCAGAACACAATGAAGTGGTGAAATTGGGGGGGCTGCATGTGATCGGCACTGAACGGCATGAGTCCCGGCGTGTGGATAACCAGTTACGGGGCCGCTCCGGACGTCAGGGAGACCCGGGATCCACCCGCTTTTTCCTCAGCCTGGAAGATCCGTTGCTCAAGATCTTTGGGGGCGATCGGGTGTCCAAGCTCATGGACTTCTTCCGCGTCGAGGAAGACATGCCGATTGAGTCTCCCATGCTCACCAGCAGTCTGGAAAATGCCCAGAACAAGGTGGAGGTCTACTACTACGACATCCGCAAGCAGGTGTTTGAGTATGACGAGGTGATGAACAAGCAGCGGCGGGCTATCTACGCCGAGCGGCGGCGGATTCTGGAAGGGGAAAACCTGAAACCCAAGATCCTGGAGTACGCCAGCACCACTGTGGCCGAGATCGTCAATGCTTACGTCAACCCTGAACTCCCTCCAGAGGAATGGGAGCTGGAAAAACTGGTGAGTAAAACCAAAGAGTTTGTTCCACTCCTTAGCGATCTGACCGCAAAATCGTTGCAGGACATGGCTGCGGAAGAGATCAAAACCCATCTGCAGGAACAGGTGACCATTGCCTACGATGCCCAGGAATCCTTTATCGACACCGTTAAACCAGGGCTGATGCGCCAGGCGGAGCAATTCTTTATGCTGCAGCAGATCGACACCCTCTGGCGGGAGCACCTGCAACAGATGGATGCCCTACGGGAATCGGTGGGTTTACGGGGCTATGGTCAGAAGGATCCGCTGATCGAGTACAAAAACGAGGGCTTTGAGCTGTTCCTGGACATGATGGCCAATATTCGCCGCAACACGGTGTACAGCCTCTTCCAGTTCCGTCCCCAGGTCCTGTCTCCCTCCGGGAATGTGCAGGTCAGTGGTCCCAGTGTGGCCCCTGCAGCAAATGGGTCGGCTGAGAGCGGGGTGATCGAGGCCGATTTCTCAGAAACGTAAACTTCGAGGGGGAAATCCACGACCATGACTCTGGGGCTGGTGAGTATTGCAACCCCTGACCTGTCCAGATTGCAGGCTTTTTACCAGGAACTCTTGGGAACTGGGCCTGTCGCTGTGATCCCAGAGATCTATGTTGAATTTCAGCTCTCTGGACTTCGGCTTGGACTCTACCGCAGCCACCATCCTGATTTTGTCGCTCAACCAGGGGCGATCAGCATCTGTTTACAGGTGAAGAGTCTACAGGCTTTTTTACAAAATCCGAGTCTGCAGGGGCTGCACCTTTCCCCTGAGCGGCATGCTGAGCATGGAAAGGAGGTGGACTGCTGTGATCCTGATGGCAACCGCATTGTCATCCATGAGCCATCCCCCCAGTTCTGGTCCTGGCTGCAACATGCTGGAGAGTGCTGAATGTAAAACGTTTTTTCCTTCAACCCTCTAAACTGCTAGCGTGCCAGGTGCATAGACCCCGGGTTCCAGGCGCCGATTGATCCAGCAGTAGCCTCCCACGATCGTGCCTGCAGGCAAGACGGCATCCGCACCTAAACGACTATGGGCTCCCACGTAGCAGGGGGACGTGAGTTGAGCCGCGGTCTCCACTTCAGCGGTGGGGTGGATCCAGATCCCCGCTTCCCGCTCCGTCACCTCAGCAACTAGAAAGTTTTTGATTTTACCGAGGAGGATATCCAGTTGCCCCTGGTAGTAGCTGGCGGGTGTGCCCAGATCTCGCCAGTACCCCTCGTGCACATAACTGCGCATCGGTAACCCTGCCCGCAACACATTCGGAAAAACATGTCGCTCAAAACTGAGGGGATCACCCACCGGATAGGACTCAAAGATGGAGGGGTTGAGAACATAGGTTCCTGCATTAATGGTGTTGGTGGTGATCTGGGCTGCCTCCAGAGCCGACGGCTTTTCCCGAAAGGAGAGAATCCGCTGTTCAGAATCCGTTTCGACCAGTCCATAAGCGGTAATATCTTCTACCCGCGTCAGAGTCAGGGTCACCGCGGCTTCTGATTGGTGGTGCCAGTTCAGCAACGCCTCCAGATCCAGATCCGTAAGAATGTCAGCATTGAACACCAGCAAGGATCTCCACTGTAATGCTGACGGGCCATCACCAGAGCTCCAGCGGTATCCAGGGGTTTGGTTTCCACCACATAGCGAATGTTCAAGCCCCAGCGGCTACCATCTCCCAGGGCAGCTTCGATCTGATTCCCCAGATAACCCACACTGATCAGCACATCTGCAATGCCGACGGCTGCACAGCGCTGCAGAATCCATTCTAGAAAGGGAACCTCCAGTAGCGGAAGCAATGGCTTGGGTTGATGCAGAGTAAAGGGGCGCAGACGAGTTCCCTTGCCACCCGCCAGGATCACAGCTTGCATAGAATTCCTCTAGGTATGCGATAAAATATCTCTGACATTCCGTAACCCTCCTCTGGTGGGGTCGCTGTCGCCTAGCAACTTTTCTTCTGCACTCAGCATGCCCCTCTATCCTCACCCCGATCACCGTTTCCCACACCATCGCACGCGCTGGGGGCAATGGTTGCTCTGGGCCATGCTGGGCTTTACAGCCGTTTCCGCCGGAGCGCTGGGGGCACTGGCAGCCCTGCTGCTTCCCCGCCCCATTATGCCTGAAGATGCCTGGATCGAGGGTATGGGAGTGTTTCGCCCCGATGATCTGCGGAATGCCCAACTGGACTATGCCCTGCATATTCTGATCCTGGGCGCCGATGACAGTGATCCCACCAACAAAAACAAGACTCGTGAGGAGGAACTGGCCGGGCGCAGTGACACCATCATGCTGGCCCGTTTTGATCCCGCAGGCAAACTGTCTCTGCTTTCTATCCCCCGAGACACTCGCGTTGAGATTCCCGATCGGGGCATGGACAAGATCAATATGGCCCATGCAGTGGGTGGACCTGTCTTGACAGCACGGGTGGTCAGCCAGCTGCTGGGCGATATCCCCATTGATCGGTATGTGCGCCTCAGTACTGACAGCATTCAGGCTTTGATTGATGCCATGGGTGGGGTGGAAGTTTTTGTTCCGACTCGCATGGTCTACACGGATGTCACCCAGGGACTCTATATTGATCTGCAACCGGGGCGACAGCGCTTAACCGGAGAACAGGCCCATCACTTTATCCGGTTTCGCCATGATGAGTTAGGGGATATTGGTCGGGTGCAACGACAGCAGGAACTGATCCGTGCCCTCAGTCGTGAACTTCTCAATCCTGGTACGTGGACCCGCACCCCTCAAATTTTACAGGCAATTCGAGACCATATAGATACCAACCTCACCTGGGAAGAACTGCTTTCGATCGCTCATTTTCTTCTCAGGTCTGGTCATGAGGAAATGGATCTGGTCATGTTACCGGGACGCTTCAGCCAACCCCAGGAATATGCCACCAGCTATTGGATCCCGGATAGCGAAAATATCTATCAGGTGGCAGTTAATTATTTTGATGCTGTTCCCCGCCATGGGTTGGTAGAATCCCCACCACCCTCACAGTTACGCATTGCCGTTCAAAACGCCTCTGGCTATGCCGGAATGGCCCGCCGCATGTCCAAGGATCTGGAGCGAATGGGATTTCGCTATGTCTTTGCGATTGTGGATAACCCTCAGGTGCAATCCACCACCGAAATTATTGCTCAGCAGGGGGACAGCAAAAGTGCCCGCGAAGTTCAGGCTCTACTGGGATTAGGCGAGGTCAAAGTTGAATCCACAGGGGCATTAGAATCGGATATCACAGTCAAGGTGGGAGAAGACTGGGTCAAGTACTGGTTCCCGGAAGAGGTGAATCAAAGTCAGACCCGATCCTCCCCTACCTCTTAGGTTCCACTATGGATCCAGCCATTCAGGGTAAAGCGGCCATCAGCAAATGCCTGGGTTGGGCAGCTAACGGGCAAAATTTCATGATGGTAAAAGCTGGGGAAAACAACCAGGCGATTATGCACGGGTTCGATGTGAGTGTAGTTGTGGGTAAATGAGCGCTTAGCCGGACCTACACTGGTTTCATAAATGCGGAGTTGTCCACCCGTAAAGGCCTTAGGACATTGATGCACATAATAAACATAAGTAATAATACGACTACTCAAGCCGCTACCACTATCGCTATGGATCTGGTAGAAAGAGCCGTCATTACTGGTTGTCAACTGCGTTTCAAAATGGGCAATGGGAAACTCGTCTAAACTATATTCTTGTCTGATCCGAGGCAAAAGCTGCTGTATTTTTTCAACGATCAGTGGAGCAACCTCTGGATGCATTAATACCTGGGATTGTCGTCTGTGGTTTGCCCCATCGGCAGTAAAAGAATCGATAAATCTGGATTGGTTCTCCAGAGCATAGGTCAAAATCTCATCGGCCTCAGAACTGGGCAGTGCATCATCAAACAGCAAAAAATGCACGGGATAAACTAGGTCTCCATCTGCCTGATTTTCGGTGATCAGCCAAAAATGAGTTCCCCCCTGCTGAGTTTGCCAGGTACAGGTAAAGTTACGCCACTGAAACTGCTGGATCGCCACCTGTGTACCTGAGCTATCAAAAAGTTCAATGGCAGGATCAAGCAGCATGAGAAGCTCCTCCGTAGTCAGCCAGAACTTCTTATCAACAACCTCTTTCACGGCATTCAGCTGACTGAACAAAATCTCAAGTTTATCAAGAGACTGCATTGCATTCTCCTAAAACAAAATCGAAAAACAAATCACTAGCCCATTGACCTAATGGGGATAGCCAACCAACGAGACAAACTCTCAGAACCTGATTCCATCTTTGGAGGCCCAAAGCTTACCCCCCCTACAATTTTAAGGAGAAACCTAGAGGAAAAGTGATTGAATGAGAACTAGTTTCACTATTGATCATTCCTTGAGCTGGGGAGCTTTCTCTCTTTACCACCAAGACAAGACAAACAAATACGACCAAATTCAAACCTGAATTCACTCAAGTGAAGGCAAAATTGCCAGTTTCCCATGAACACCAGGGATAGTGTGCCCCAAGATACATATGCCTCATCTTTGGCTTTGCTGATCCACATTTAGGTCAAGTCTATTGGCCATATTACTATACTATATGGATGCCCACCTGTTTCTGCCTTTATGAAAAATCAATAAACTATTGCCAGTGAATGACCTGTCTATGAAGGTATTATTAAGTTTGTCAATGGTATTGCAAATTTAGATTTATCCGCTATCATCATGATGTTTACATTGCTTATGGGCTAAAAATGATGTTGCCTTAGTGGTAGCGTTATGACGGCTCCCGAATCTGATCAGGCATGTCCGTGCGCTTGATCAGGGATACAATCGAGTTAACCACCCTTGAGAGGCCGTCTTTCTTCACTGTGCCAGGCTTCTCGTATCCCTTTACCCCTCGACCTTACAGTTACTAGGTTGCTTAGAGATGTGGGCATTGAATGCTCTTAGCTTTCTGCGATCTCCATGATGTCCAGTTGTGCAGCGGTTTCCGTCTGAAGTTTTACAGCTTCAGGGGAAGGTCTTTTGTGCTTGTGCTTAGCTTCAGCCTGAAGTCTTGAAGGATTTTTCAGGCTTTATTGTTTGTGGATCAGTGCAGCCGTCTTCTGGACGGTCAGGATTGCGCTTGGACTGGCGTGGTTGAGTAGCCTGATTCCCTGGGTATTTAGAACATTGTTGTGAGGAGTGTTTAAAGATGGCAGCGCCGAAATTTCGTCTAATCAGCTTTTTGACTATTGCCAGCAGTCTGGCCCTGGCTGCTTCTTGTGGAGACAGTGGATCCTCCCCAACGGCAATTAGTATTCCCTCGGAGGAGAGCACCTCTGCGCTGGCTGGACGTACTATAACTATCAACGGCCAAACAATTGATTTGACTAACCACCTCGATCAGCAGGGTTCTACAGTTTCTAATCCGAGTAGCAGAGAAGGGAGGAGATGGCACGCCAACACCAGCTGGCCCCAAGGCAACGCACCTTTTGATAGGCTACGAACAGATGATGGCATCTCTGAGGATGCTACTACTGCTTCGTTTCAAAGTGCAAGGGCATGTGTTGATGGAGGAGGCTCACCGCTTGGATGTAATCCTATCCCGCTTCCATCAGGGCCAGGGGGGAGTCCAACTATTCCTTTTATCCCACCAGTTCCTGGTGTCCCGAGTGCCCCAGCCCCAAGTCTTCCTGGTACAACATTTGTTCCCTTCCCAGTCATTCCCTTTCTGCGTCCTTTCCGTAATCGCAATGTTACCCAGATCGGAGACAACGACGGGGTAGATATCGATTCTGATATCATGGGCCCCCTGAGGGAGACCAACACCAACATCATTGGCAATGACCGGATCATTGATACCGATACGGATATCACTGTCACCGATCCGGATTTTATTGATCAGGACTTCAGCAACGTGGGCAGTGGGGCTGTCTTTGATAATGACGGCATTGATAATGACGGCGAATCTCCCATCATCGATAACACCAACCGGACTGGCGTTGAGATCAGCGATAACTTTAGCGACAACGACAACGATGGGTTTGATAATGATGGTCTGTTCAATGCCCCTCTTATCGACAACACCGATCGGGATGGCATTGATTTTGACAGTGATGATGACTTCATTGATGCGGGAGCGCCAGTCGTCATTACTTCTCCCCTCTTTGATAATGACGTTAATGATATTGATGCCCCTGTGATCAATGATCGGGATGGTATTGAGATCAATGCTGGAGATGCGCCCCTGGTAGATAACAGCAATCGGGGTGGTATTCGCCTGTTCGGTAACCTGTTTGATCGGGATGGTATCGATGTCGAGGGCGATCTAATTAATGACCGTGATGGTTTTGATGTTGAAGGCAACTTCTCCAATAGCCGTACAGGGATCGGTGGCGATTTCACAAATGATCGGGATGGGATCGACATTGAGAATGTTAATGCGCCGCTTATTGACAACAATGATCGGGATGGCATCGATATTGAGACCAATGATCCTGATGGCATTGATATCGAGGGAGATGGGGTCAACAACTCTGACCGCGATGGTTTTGATATCGAGGGAGATTTTGATCCTGATGGTATCGACATTGAAGGTCCTGGAATCGACAACACAGATCGAGATGGGATCGATATCGAAGGCGATGGAGTTAACAACTCTGACCGCGATGGTGTAGATATCGAAACCTTTGATCCAGATGGTGTGGATACTGAGGGAGATTTCGATCCTGATCGGAACGATGTAGAAGGCGACTCTGATAATGATGTCTTCGACGATGACTCGGATGATGATGGCATCGATATCGAGAGCATTGACGACAACTCGGATGATGATGGTATCGATATCGAGAGCATTGACGACAACTCGGATGATGACGGTATTGATGTCGATGCTAACGACAATACCAACAGCGGAGAAGGCTCTTTTTTTGACCTCGATACTGGGGGAGCTCCGATAATAGATGTTGAGGGAGGCAGTGGCTCTCTGATCAATGGTCCTTTGACAGATAACGACATCATCGACAATAAAGATCGGGATGGGATTGACACTGACATTGATAACTCTGATCGGGATGGCATTGATATTGATGACATCGACAACTCCGATCGCGATGGTATTGACGTCGATGGGGGCTCTCTTATAGATAACTCCGATCGTGATGGCATTGATATTGACGATAACTCCGATGACGATGGTGTTGATGTTGAGACTATCGACAACAGCGGAGGTGCACCTTTTTTGACAATGACGGTATCGACAACACTCAACGGGATGATGACTTTGTCGATATCGAGACTAATGACAATTCTGATCGGGATGGAATCGATGTTGACGGAGGTTCTCTTATAGATAACTCCATGCGGGATGATGACTTCATTGACGATGATTCGGATGATGATGGCATTGACAATGATGGGGGGCCTCTTATAGATAACTCCGGACGTGATGATGACGGCATTGACAATGACATCACAACCAATGGTGATGCCCCTTTTTTTGATAACGATGGCATCGATAACGACGTAGATAATACAGGCCGCGATGACGATGGCATCGATATCGACAATGAGGGCGGACCTTTTTTTGACAATGATAGGAACGACACAGATACGGGAGGGGCCCCGATCGTAGATAACCGTGAGCGTGATGACGACGGGGCCGATACTGACATCGACAACACCAACCGTGACGATGACGGCATTGACAACGACGGAGGGCCTCTTATAGATAACGACGGCATTGACAATGAAAGTGGCGACTTCACGGGTGTAGATAATACGAGCCGTGACGATGATGGCATCGATAATGACGGAGGGCCTCTTATAGATAACAGCGACAGAGATGGCATCGATACGGGTGGCGCCCCTATCACTGACAACACCAACCGCGATGATGACGGGATCGACGTTGATAATGTGGGAGGGCCTCTTATAGATAACGACGGCATTGATACCGGCGGTTCCCCAGTTGTGGACAACTCCATGAGAGATGACGATGGGGTTGAGATTGAAGGGCCTGGCATCGACAACTCCATGAGGGACGATGATGGCATCGACACGGGCGGAGCTCCCATCAATGACAACCAGGGCCGCGATGACGATGGCATCGAAACTATTGACAACTCTCAGCGGGATGATGATGGTGTTGATTGCAGATCTGGAGATCCTGATTGCGATGGTATTGATATCGATCTTTCCTTGGGTGGCAAGATCGTCTGTACTGCCATGAACGAAGCCTACGGGTTTGGTCTCTTCCGTAACCGCATCTGGCTCAAGTACGCCAAGGATCATCTCACTAAGGAGCATGAGGTTGGCTATCACGCCCTCTTCCTGCCGCTGGTTGACTTCGGGTTCAAGCAGGGTGATCAACTCCCCAACCGCTTGGTCCGTAAAGGCCTGGAACACATTGCCCGCCACCGCAGTATGGATCTACGCGCAGAAATGCGAGGAACCCACCGCGATCCTCTGGGCCGTCTCTACCGTGCTGTTCTGGAACCGACCTGCTACCTGGTGGGTAAAGCGATCACGGTTCGGGAAAGTCTCAGTCAGAAAAAAGTCGATGAGGCCAAGACGCCCAGTCTGTTTGTGTAGACACGGACTGATGCGCTGAAATCAATAGGGAGTTGATTGCCCATGATTGATCCTAAGTCTGGCATTATCAATCAACAGGGTGATCAACTCTTTTTGAGGTGATTTCCAGGTATGGTATTTTCGGTCAAACCACTCCCCTCCGTTTTCCCCTGTTATTAGGGGGAGCGTGAGGATGGATCCAGAGCGTGTGAGGAGAATCCAAGTGTCGGTCACCAACAGGCTTATCGCCTTTTTAACCATAGCGGGTAGTTTTGTCTTAACAGCTTGTGTAGAAAAGGTCATTGTTCCAACAGCGGTTCAGGTTCCTGGAACGCAGGCAGCCAATAAATCTGAAATTCCTGAATACCCTCCCTTCCCTCCCTATCCGTATCCTGCCGCGTATCCTTACCCATTTCCGCCCTATCCTTATCCCTTCCCATTTCTGCCCTATCCTTATCCCTTCCCATTTCCGCCCTATCCCTATCCATTTCCGCCCTATCCCTATCCAGATTCGCAAACTGATGCTGGACGTCAACAACGCAATCTTCCAGGGAATAATTCTGACACAAATAATTCTCAGGCAGAACCAGTGATTATCATCATTGAAAGGGGATCTGAAGCGAGACCAAACACCTTTACGCCTCCATCAGTACCAACTGATTTACCAGCCCCTCAAAATCCTGTTACTCAGTCCTCGGGTAGGCCAATACGAATTGTAAATATTTCAATTAGTGGAGATAACGACATTTTTGATATTGACAATTCAGTTAATGCCCCTCTGGTCAATAACGAGGTTAATGTGTTTGATAATGTCATAAACACTGAGATCAACAACGACGTCTCGATCACTGACTCTGACGTATTCGATTTTGATGCTAGCAATGGCTCATCGGATGGATCAGGCTTTGATGAAGATCTCAGTAGTGGTAACAGTGCTACTCCTCCGCAATCAACTTCCCCCTGATCCAGTAAAAGTTGATCTGAACAGGTACGGTGAGCCTGTCTCAGCGTCTGAGACCTATCAGGTGGAGTTGTAATCCCTGGAGTAGCCTAGAAGATCCCAAACAGCTTCCTTTGTTTAGGAGGCATACTATCTTGCAATGTTTGAGCTGTGTCTTGACCAGTAAACTCATTCGTTCCAGAGGCGATTGACAGTAGAAATTCTCTTTGCTCATCGGACATTTTGGTCCCAGAGAAATCGGCTCCATCAATGAGGATATTGGTCAGGGTACACCCTTGTAAGTTGGCATCTGTAAGGTTTGCTTGCCGAAGATCCGCACCAGTTAAATCACAGCTGACCAGAGAACAGCTTGTTAAATTTGCTCTCTGAAGCACGGCTTCTTTAAAGTTGGATTCAAAAAAATTGCCTTCCGCTAAACTCGCGGCGATCAAACTCACCTGTTTAAAATCAGCACTGTTAAATCGACTATTCTGAAAAGAGGACTTATCAAGTTTTGCCTGTGAAAGATTGCAGTAGTCTCCCACCGTCTGTCCGAAACTAGCCCCCCGTAGATCTGCCTTCGAAAAGTTACCCCGCTCCATCTCGGCACGACGAAAATTAGCAAGGCGTAAATCAGCTTCTTTCATGCTGACACCCCGCAGATTGGCCTTCACAAAACTGGCTTTTGGCATTTTCACCTTATCGAACAAGCCACGCGCAAGACTGGCATCCGCCAGGTCAGCCCCAATCAGTGACTGCTTATTCTTGATCGCTTCCGAGAGCTCTCGCGTCGTCTCGATGCGAATAGGGTCAGGTCGTTTTCCAGGGAATGATGTCGTCACAGCCGTCCGATCCCTTTATCATCAGGAAACTGGATCACGATTGACTATACGGTAGCTGTTTACCAATCAAAATAGGTTAATTAAGCGTTAAGGTACAGTGAGGTGACGGGCACCAGAGAGAAAAATATGTTACATCCAGCCGCGGCTTCACAGAAGCTTTACGGAATCACGGTTTGCAATTATTCTTTACGGTATTTTCATTGACGCCAGTTTCTTCAAGTCCTACTCTCTATTCTTTTTGAAGGTCAGTCTTATGCAGGTTGCATTTATTCTGGATCCCCTCCCATCACTTCAGGTAAAGCATGATACCAGTGTTGCTCTGATGTCCGCTCTGCAGGCTAGAGGCCATGAACTCTACTGTCTGCAGGTTGGAGATCTTTATGCCCTTCAGGGGGAAGCTTGGGCTCGGCTCCAGAAAGTGGCTCTAGATCTGAATCGAGATCCCTGGTATCAGATTGAGACTACACTCCAGCAGCCTCTCAGTCACATGCAAGCGGTGTGGATGCGTAAGGATCCGCCTGTGGATGCTGCCTATCTTTACGCCACCCAGCTTCTGGACTTGCTGCCTGAGTCCAGCACGCTTGTATTGAATTCCCCCTCCAGCCTCCGCTCTGCTAACGAAAAGCTCTTTGCCCTGCACTTTCCGGATTGGACCCCCCGCACCCTGGTGAGCTCAGATCCCCAGATCCTGGCCCAGTTTGTGGAGCGAGAAGCACAGACGGTTCTCAAACCCCTAGCCGGGAAGGGGGGGGGAAGGGATCTTATGGGTGAAGTGGGGAGATCCGAATCTGAACTCACTGCTGGAGTTAAGCACGCAAGCGGGCAAAATCCCGGTCATGGTTCAGGAGTATCTGCCTGCCGCCCAGAAGGGAGATAAGCGAATCTTACTGCTGGAGGGACAACCTCTGGGAGCAGTCAATCGAGTCCCGCGACCGGGAGACTTTCGTGGCAATGTAGCGGCAGGGGGGAGTGTCGAATCAACCGTGATCACCAAGCGGGAGCAGGAACTGTGTGCGGCATTGGCACCACGACTGCAGACAGACAACCTCTACTTTGTCGGTATTGATGTGATTGGGGAAAAATTGACTGAGGTGAACGTCACCAGTCCCACCATGCTGCAGGAGATCAGCCAGCTGGATGGTCGGGATCTGGCCGCGGATGTGGCCATCTGGCTGGAGCAGAAAGTTCAGGCCTTGGGGCTGACAACTTCTCAAAGGTAGAAGGCTTAACTCTCAAACAAAACTACCGGTTGCTCCCCTACCCGATCGGCAATTGACTGCACTCGGCGGATCAGCTCAATCAGATACGAGTAGTCAGGAACCCGTGCATTAGGAATATATCCGGCTGCTTCTGCAATATCAGGTGAAACAGCATTCATGGCCTTCATGATCTGTTCTTGCTTATTTCGTTCTACTGTTGGGCCTAAGAGCACCGCTCCTCCCGGAATAGGACGGCTGGTATGCAGGGCCCGCCATTGGGTAGAGGAAAATTCCTGCCGCAATTCATCAAACTCAGCCTTGTCCAGGGCTCCCACATCCACGCTCCCCTTGGCAACCCATTCCAGAGTCGTGCGTGGGGTCCCGGCAAACCGAATTTCCGCCAGGGTCAAGCCATACAGATCGTAAAGGGGAAGATAGTAGCCCGTTGCCGATCCTACCTGGCCAAGTGCCACGACTCCACTTTTGAGATCGCTCAATGATTGAGCGGGATGATCCTCCCGAACTACCAGCACAGAGCGCGTTTGATTCTGCCCCAACGTCGGAAAAAGGGGAATGTATTGGTGTTGATCAATGGCGATGGCCGCAATCCCTGGAGGGGCAAACACTAGAGACCAAGCCCTTTTACGAATCTGCTCTAGGGCCTGGCGTTCATTAAAAGTCGGTTCTAGCTCCACTACACTTTGGGTGGCTTCCCCCAAAATCTGGTTAAACCGCGCATACTGCTCTACAGACCGCGCCCCCTGATCAAAGGCAATGAGACCAATAATCAACTTGCCCCGCTCTTGCTGCTGAGTCGAAAAGCAGGCACTGGTCCCCAGCAGGAGTGTTGAGAATTGCACCAAGAATCTTCGCCGCTTGATCATAGGCTTGCCTTACTTGCAAACGGATCCACTGAGTTTATCTCTTAACAGGAGGACAAGAGACCCTGAGATTGAGGATAATTTGATCAGACTGGATAGAATCCGATCCTATCTATTCCTAGCCTAGTCTTTCTCTAGATCCTGTTGCGTCATGTTTAAGAACCTTAAGTTAAGTAAAAAGTTTAATTTGCTTCTGCTAATTGTCTTCATTGCAGGGATTTTGCTCACAGGGAGCGCCTTTGCTGCTGTCCTGGCCCGAAATGCTCAGCAACAGGTGGTCAGTAAGGCATTGATCATGATGGAAACCATGGATTCCGTGCGAAAGTATACCAATGAGCAGGTGAATCCCGAGCTGGCGGATCGGCTGGAAACTGAACCTGAGTTTATCCGCGTTACCGTTCCCGGGTATGCCGCTCGCGAGGTCTTTGAGATTCTGCGTCAGGATCCCGCCTACAATGAGTTCTTCTACAAAGAGGCCACCCTGAATCCTACCAATCTGCGGGATAAGGCCGATGAGTTTGAGGCAACTCTAGTCCAGCAATTTCGCCAGCGCTCTGATTTAACTGAACTGAGTGGATTCCGGGAAACTTTTGGGGAGCGGCTTTATTATATTGCACGGCCCCAGGCGATTGAATCGGAGTCCTGCTTACGCTGCCATAGCACCCCAGAGGCTGCTCCCCCCAGTCAGATTGCCACCTATGGCGCTGAGAATGGCTTTGGCTGGCAACTGAATGAGATCGTGGGGCTCAGGTGATTTCGGTTCCTGCCCGCGAAGTCTTTCGGAGTGCTTCCCAGTCTTTCTTCCTGCTCATGACCATTGTGATTGGGGCCTTTCTAATTGCGATCGTGCTGGTCAACATTCTGCTGAGCCGTGCTGTGATCCGGCCTCTGAATCGTATGGCAATGGTTGCTGACGAGATCAGTACCGGAAAACTGGATGCTGAGTTCGAGCAGGATTCTGCCGATGAAATTGGCCTTCTGGCTGCTGCTTTTAATCGCATGAAACTTAGCCTGCAGATGGCCATGCGCATGCTGAACCGTCCCAACACACGCGCTCAACAGACGGATGGGGGAACCCAGGGAGGTTAAGGCAAACAGGTCAACATTTTCTGGCGGAATTCCCTGGCCTTTTGGGGATGAGGGATCTCTTCGCTCAAGGCATCCACCAGTTGCATCGGGGTGAGGCTGGGAGATTGAGACAGGACCTGCTGCATGACAAGCGCAGCGATCGGTCCCACAAGTTGGGTCAGGTGTTGCTCACAGGAGTTAATGAACTCTGGCTGCAGAGCCGAGGGTTGGGAAGGTTGCGGTGTCGGGGGTTCCGAGGGATAGGGTTGGGAAGGCAGATACGTTTCTTCCCGTAACAGTTCCAGGGCTGTCTGACGAAATCGGGTGCGATCCCCTGAGGGTAATTCTTGAGTTAATTGCTCCACCAATTCCTGCGATGTGCTGCTTTGAGCTAGGGTTTGCTGGAGCAGAATCGTCCCCACAGGTCCTACCAATTTCACCAGCAGCGTTTGCAACTGATCCAGGGTGGGTTGGGGTAAGGAAAGCGAGCCTACTGCCAGAGCCGCTGGCGAAAACGGCTGAGCTGCGGAGAGATAGGGCTGTCGTCGGGTGGTGGGCAATTGGGCCGTCAGGGTGGAATTGGTAGCGGTCAGGGTCTGCCCCGGTGTTGCTCCCTGAATGGCCTGCTCAAGTTGAGTTGAGATCTGAGCCATGCTCTGGGGTCGCTCTCGGGGATCCTTTTTCAGACAGGACATAATCACCGCTTCTAATGCCCCAGGCAGCGGATAGCGGCTGGCCAACTGACTCAAGGGTTGGGGATCTTTATAGTTGTGAGCTTCGTACCAGCCTGGAAAGGATTTTGTAGCGGGCTTCAGAGGTAACTGACCACTCAGCATCTGGTAAAGGACCATTCCCAGAGAATAGATGTCAGACTGGGGAGTCAGGAGTTCACCGCGCAGTTGTTCCGGCGAAGCATAGACCGGAGTTCCCAGAAAGCCTGTCTGGGTTCCCAAACTCACCGTTACATCGCTGAGAACTTTGGCAATTCCGAAGTCCAGGATCTTTGCCGTTTCTCCCAAACTCTTTTCATTGATGACGAAGAGGTTGCTGGGCTTGATGTCGCGGTGGATCACCCCCTGAATGCAGCGACCTTCCGTCTTGACAACAAACTCATGGGCGAACTGAAGTCCCGCACAAATCTGGCGCGCCAGGTTGACTACACGGCTGGGTTCCATGCCCCCCTCTAGACGCAGCAATTCACTCAGATCCCAGCCCTTGGGTGGTGCTCCCAAATACTCCATCACCAGATAGGGCTGATCATGATCGATGCCATAGTCCATGATGTGAATGATGCAGGGATGTTCCCCCAACATCACACTCACCTGAGCCTCCTCTGCAAAGCGGCGCCGCAGTTCCTCCTGCATCTTGTCGCTACCCCAGAGGGTGAGGAGTTTCACTGCTACCGTGCGTTGAAACAGTTGAGTATCGACAGCCTTAAAAATCTGTCCCATCCCCCCTGCATTCAGCTTTTCAGTTAACCGATAGCGGTTGGCGATTAACTGGCCAACCTGACGCTCCCCCATCGTTTCCACCCGCCGAAGTTGTCCCCGTTGTCAACCGTAGAACAAAGATTTGTCCCTTCTCTATCAGAGCTTAACTTAGCGAACCATGATGTGATGGAACTCACACAGGCCAGGATCAGGGAAGGGATGCCATCGGCGCTCAGTGACGGCGGCTGGCAGAGTCTGCCGTGCTCAATGTACGGCGTTTGAGAACCAGTTGATAGATCTCCAGAATGTCGCCGATCACCCAGTTGTTAAAGCGATCAACTCCAATCCCACATTCAAAGCCTGCAGCCACCTCACGGGTGTCTTCTTTGAAGCGTTTCAGGGAATCGACTCTGCCCTCATACACCAGTTCACCCTGCCGTCGTACCCGCAACAGGCCATTGCGGACCACCTTGCCACTCTGAACGTAGCAACCGGCCACCATCCCTTTGCCAATCGGGATCACCTGCCGCACTTCCACTTGACCCAGGGGTTCTTCCACCTGTTCCGGCTCCAGCAGACCCTCCATGGCTGCGGTGATATCGTCGAGGAGGTTGTAGATAATGTCGTATTCACGAATATCCACTCCATAACGATCGGCGACCTGCAGAGCGCCAGGGGCAATTGAGGTATTGAAACCCACGATGATCGCTTCACTGGCGGCAGCCAGATCGACATCCGTCTCGGTAACCTCGCCAGGGGCTGAGAGGAGAACGCGAAGCTGGACTTCTTCCTGAGCCAACTGTTGCAAGGAGGACAGAATCGCTTCAGCGGAACCCTGAACATCGGTTTTAATGATCAGATTCAGATCCTTGAGTCGACCTTCCTGAGCATGGGCAGACACGGTACCCAAGCTGACACGACGGGCGAGCAGTTGTTGGAGTCGAGCCTCCCGCTGTTCTTCAGTTCGGGTGTCAGCCACACGGCGAGCCTCCCGCTCAT
Source organism: Synechococcaceae cyanobacterium SM2_3_1 (assembly GCA_012030715.1). Taxonomy (GTDB): domain Bacteria; phylum Cyanobacteriota; class Cyanobacteriia; order Thermostichales; family Thermostichaceae; genus JAAUUJ01. The sequence continues at coordinate 23,089 of JAAUUJ010000008.1, forward strand.
CGGCAAACGCGGTAAATTCATCCCCAGCGGTAGGCACATCGCTTAAGCCCAATAGCTGCACCGCTGAAGAAGGTCCGGCTTCCTCAAGACGCTGGCCACGGTCATCCATCATCGCCTTGACACGACCGAAGACCGAGCCCGCCACCAGCGGATCCCCTATCCTTAGCGTGCCGTTTTGGATCAGCAGAGTAGCCACGGGGCCACGGGATTTATCGAGATTGGCTTCCACCACGGTTCCTTTTGCCAGCCGATTGGGATTGGCCTGGAGTTCACCAATTTCGGCCACCAGCAGGATCATTTCTAGAAGAGCATCCAGATTCAGATGGGCCAGGGCGCTCACTTCCACCATGGGAATATCGCCACCCCACTCCTCCGGCACCAGGCCATGCTCAGAGAGCTGTTGCTTAATCCGATCCGGCTGGCTATCCGGTTTATCCACCTTGTTAATGGCAACGATAATGGGCACCTCGGCAGCACGAGCATGGCTGATAGCTTCCAGAGTTTGCGGTTGCACCCCATCATCAGCCGCCACCACCAGCACCGCCAGGTCCGTTACCTTCGCTCCCCGCGCTCGCATAGCCGTAAAGGCTTCGTGACCAGGGGTATCCAGAAAGACAACACGGCGGGCGTCTCCCTCCAATTCCACATCCACATGATAGGCACCAATACGCTGGGTAATTCCTCCGGCTTCACCAGAGACCACATTGGCATCACGGATCGCATCCAGCAGTGTGGTTTTACCGTGGTCAACGTGACCCATGATGGTCACTACCGGTGGACGCAGGACCAGGTGCTCAATATCTTCCAGATCCAGCATCTCGGTTTTCTTGGCCTGGGATTCTTGGGCCTCATGGGTAAAGGAGAAGCCCAGTTCTGTGGCCACACTTTCCATCGTGGACATATCCAGGATCTGATTGATGTTCACCATCAAGCCCTTCAGGAAGAGCACTTTGATGATCTCGGTTGGGGAAACCTGCATCCGATCCGCCAGATCCTTGACCGTCAAGCTGGGATGCAGCTCCACTGTTGTAGGCTTCTCCGCTGCTTCTGCAGCTTCTACCTCTTGACGGCGCAGTTTGGGTTGGCCAGAGGAGGCAGGGCGAGGGCGAGCAGCGGGTGGGGAGGGATGAGAGGCCGCAGGGGAGGTAGAAGTAGTGGGTTTAGACGCAGGACGAGGAAGTGGCTTCAGGGCATTGATCTCTGCCTGCTTGGCCGCCACAACTGAGGAAACGACTTCCAGCTCAACACCTTCTACTTCGCCATCTTCGCCCCCTCGACGACGTTTCCGTTTGGTTTGCGAACGTCCAGGAGCCCGCTGCTTGTTGAGCGCATTCAGCTTTTCATCATCCTCTTCTTCTTCCCGCTCACGACGCCGGACCTTGGTGCCCAGCCCGGAACCAGGACGAGCAGGTGCCTGCGTTGGATCAGTCTGCTCTCGTTCAGGCTTAGCTGCCTGGCGCACAGGAGGCCCCACCAGTTCGGGTTTGGATCGCTGGGGAGGTCTTGGCTTTTCGAGAGTGGAAGGAGCTTCTCCAGCGGATCCCTCTCCTCGGGCCCTCAATTCTAGTGATTTAGGTTCAGGTTTGATCCGGCTACCAGGTCGGACAGGAGCTCCCACGAGCTGGGGCTTCTGGGGTTTGGCCACCGCTGGCTTGGGACGAGGAGCTTCAGTCCCGGCCCGCGCGCGAGTGGGTGCTGGCACAGGACGTTCCAGATCAGGCCGTTTTACAGGTTCCTCAATTGCTTGAGGTTTTGGGGCTGGGGCTGGAGTGGCATCAGCAGGTATAGGCCGTGGAGATTCAACAGGCTTACTGGGAGGCTTGGGGCGCTGCAAGTTAGGCTTCTTAACCGCAGGCTGGGCCGGGGCCTCAACAGCTTTTTCTACTGGCTTTTCAGGTCCCTTGTCGGGAGCTTTTGCCACTGGCTTTTCGGGTGCACTTATTTCTCCTCCAGATACAGCTACAGCAGGGGGAGAGGGACGACGACTAGGAGGCCTGATCAGCTCTGGTCTTGCGGCGGTTGCAGATTCTGTGTCTTCCTCAAAGCTGACTTCCTGGCTGGAGGCTGGAAGGGAAACCTCTTCTTCCTGAACAAATTGAGGTTCATGAGGGTGCTCAGGGGGCTGAGGTTCAGGAGACTCGAACTCGATCTCGTTGACTTCGGCTTCCTGGTCACTGCCTTCCTCTGAGGAGGAAGCGGCTGGACGACGTTGAGGGGGACCGACCAATGTGGGCTTAGCGGAGGCTGCTGCAGCATAGGAGGGTCTAGCTGGAGCCGGTTCTGGGCTCACGGGTAGTTGGGGGGGACTCCGGTGGGTTGGGAGCAGAACCTCGCTCTTGTATAGGAGGCCGAACATTCAGGATTTGTTTCGGTTGTGACCGATCCGCCCTGGGTTTCGGTTTTCCTAACTTGTTGGCAGCCTTATTGGGAACAGGAGCTGCTGCCTGCCCCGTACCACCGACAAGATCATGCCGGATTCTTTCTGCTTCTTCAGCGCTGATGGTACTGCTGTGACTTTTGTAAGAGATCCCCAAACGATCGCAGGTTTCCAGGAGCTCGCGATTGTCACGCCCTAGTTCCCGAGCCAAATCGTAGATCCGCACTTTGTCCTGGGGACGCCTATGGGTCTCGCCAACTTTGGAGGCATGCACATCCCCATTGGTCCCAGAGGAAGAAATTTCGCCTGTGTCAGGATCGTGGGTGGATGGAGTCGAAGTGGCTGGATGCAGGTCCGTTTGGGTCATAGGTTAAGAGACAGAGGACAGTAACGATAAGATGAGGCGCTCAAGAGGATTCTAGGGTCATCAATCTGCTAGTTCGAAGGCTCTCCATTCATCCCGGCATTCAGACAGATGTGAGTTCGAAAGCAGTAGACGCTAAACGATGTTGCAGGGTTTCATAAATCTGTTCAGGCACCGAGGTCCGCAGTGCCCGTCCCAGGCGATTTTTTTTGCGAGCCTCCTGCAAGCAGCTGGGCCGAGGACAAAGATAGGCGGAACGACCCATGCCAACATCCAGTTGCACTGTCTGGGTCTCAGCGTCTCGCACAATACGCCAGAATTGCGACCTGTGAGCCAGAGTACGACAGCTCACGCAACGCCGCAGCAAGGAAGTGGATCCAGATGATGGGGCCAAGTGAAACGATGAGAGAAACAATAGCAACTCGAGGGGGTAAAAGCATCCTGTAGAAACAGGATTGATTTCTGTAGTCTCTATACTAACGCAACAACAAGGAGGTCGGAGTAGCTGAATGGCTGGCCCCGTGGCTTGGTTATGGCAGCGTTAATGCAGCCGGGGCATTCTAGCATGAGACAGGCTCTCTCTATCGAGGGGGGAGAGATCTGCGGACAAATCAGCCTCCAGGGGATCGAAGGACAATCCCCAATCGGCAGCTAGAGCCTGGGTTAACCCCCTCTGCTCTCTTCCTGGCCAGCGGGCTAGAGCCAGAAGCAACTCTGCCAGTTGCGGGGGGTCAGGGATCTGCCCCAGGATGTGCAGTCCATCACGGATCTGGGCCTCCTTCAGCTCACAGAGGTATCCATCCATTTGGGTCAGTAGGTCTGGGTTGAGCCCTTCAGTTGAAGTCTCAGGCATCAGGTTCTCCTGCTGCATCAGCGTCTTAATCTGGATTTCTAGATGGGGAAGCCGTTGAGGATCCAGTTGTTGGGCCTGGACATATTCATCGATCAGACCCTCCAGTTGTAGCAGGGGACCATAGAGTTCTGCTCGGGCCAGAGGTGGGGTGAGGTGATCGATGATCACAGCCTGGGCCCGACGTTTCGCCTGAGCGCCTTCTCCTGGATCATTGACAATAAATGGGTAGAGGTGCGGCAGTGGACCCAGGGCCACTTCAGGGAAACAGGAGGCCGAGAGCGCTACGCTTTTGCCCGGCAACCACTCCAGATTGCCATGTTTACCCACATGCACTACCGCCTGAACATGAAAGTGTTGCCGCAACCAGGCGTAGAAGGCCAGATAGGCATGGGGCGGAACCAGATCAGGTGCATGGTAATTAAGACTGGGATCCAGATCGTAGCCCCGTGGGGGTTGGATCCCGACAAAGATATGCCCATAACAGCGACCAGGAATCGGGATCTCCCCTTCCGCTGGAGGATCCCCCCAGCGCTCCTGGACTGCGGTCTGCACCGGCAGAGGAAGGCTGGCGAAAAAAGTCTGGTAGTCTTGCCAGGAGAGGGTTTCACCCACAGGTCGAGTCAGCTGCCCCATGGGATCAGCGGTCACGGTTAGGGTGAGCTGCTCGATCAGATCCTGGCGTGGTTTGGGGGTATCGGAGAGCGTGTATCCCGCCGCTGCCAGAGCTTTCAGAATCTGGACACAACTGGCGGGTGTATCCAGTCCGACCCCATTGGCCAGACGACTGTCGCGACTGGGGTAGTTGGCCAGGATCAGAGCCACACGTCGCTGGGCAGCTCCAGTACGGCGCAATTGAATCCAGTGGGCAGCCATCTGGGCGACAAATTCCACCCGTTCCGGCAAGGGCTGATAGGTGACAATCTCGGTTTGCAGATCGGGATCTAGCTGCTGGCTGGCTTTAAAAGAAATAGCACGCGTAATCAGACGGCCATCTATCTCCGGCAGCACCACATTCATCGCCAGATCGCGGGCCTGTAAACCCTGGAGGGAGTCCTGCCAGGTTTCCGCGTTGCCCAGACTACAGATGACCTGCAGCACCGGAACATCTAACCTCTGCCACAGCTGGAGATCCGGCGCCTCCTGATCCAGGCGGGCCATCGAGAAGCTGGTGGTATTCAGAATCACTTCCACCTGGTCCTGGAAATGGTCTGTGATGGTAGGGGTCAGTTCCGGATCCTGCCAGCCGTAAATGTAAAGGCAGAGGGGACGCAGCTGCAGACGGATCAGGGCACGGCAGAGCTCATCCACGGGAGCTGTATTGCCCGCCAGGACATGCGCCCGGTAGAGCAAGATCCCCACCGCAGGCCAGTGGGGTAATACCGGATCCAGCTGAGAAGGGGTGTAGAGCCCGATACGGGGTAAGGACTGGGGGGGATGAACGGGATAGGTGGTACCCAGGCAGAGGTTAGAGAGATGGCAGAGGGCCTGACAAAGATTGGGGGGGCCTCCTTCCAGAAAGTATTGCCAGATCTGGTACAGGGTGGCCAGGTTCAGGCTGGAGGTGGGAACCAGATCCCAGTCCGGTTGATCATCGCCAGGAATAATGGCCAGATGGGTGCCCTGGCTTTCATGGATCTGCTGCAGAATCTCCAGACCATAACTCCAGTAGGACCGCCCTCCCAGGAGCCGTACCAGGATCACCCGGGCATGAGTAAGCATGGCATCGGCATAGAGATCGACACTCAGGTGGTGCTGCAGGTAAAGCAGGTTCAAAACCCGCAGCGAGGTAAAGTTCTGGGGAAGCTGTTTACGGGCCGCCGCGATGACCTGAATGTCGGTATCCGCAGCCGTGAGAACAATGATCTCTGCTCGCTCCTGGTTCACCTCGTAGGCAACGGGGGTGTTGGGATCCCATCCCCCAGGTTGTGTGGCAACTCGATGCATAAATTTACATCTACAAATAACTATTTACGTGTCGATCGCTGTCGCAGGAGTAGGGGAGAGAGATCACTCTCGTCGTAAATATCCCCCACCAGTTCTTCCAGCAGATCCTCCAGGGTCAACAGCCCGGTAGTACCCCCAAACTCATCCACCACAATCACCAGATGCTGCCGCGATCGCAACATATCTTTAAGCAGGGGTCCGACCCGTTTGGTTTCGGGAACAAAACTGGGCTGGGCCATGGCCCCTGTCACGGGTTGATTGCCTTTCTCCAGATGGCGCAGTGCCTGTTTAAGGTGGATGATGCCGATGATCTCGTCTTTGGATTCCCCCTGCACTGGAATGCGGGAGTACCCTGTCTCCAGGCAGAGATCCACCACATCCTTGAGGGTTTTATCAAAGCTGATGGTTTCCATCTTGACGCGGGGCTTGACCACATCTCGTGCCAGCGTCTGATCCAGAGAAAGGGCACCGCGAAAAAGTCGACGTTTCTGCCAGTCCAGCACCCCTCGCCGCCCCAGCACATCGATCAACATTTCCAGATCCCGCAGCGACGCTCCAGACGTCAGCGGTGTGAGCTGTAGAAGTTGAAAAACATGCTGCACAAACCACTCAAAGGCCAGGATAAAGGGCTGCAGCACCACCGACAGCCAGTAGAGGGGCGTGATCACCAGCTGAAAACCCGCAGGGGATGGGTAATGGCCAGGGATTTGGGTGTGACTTCCCCCACCAGTAGCACCAGGATGGTGGTTGGGATCGTAGCGATCAAGGCCCCGACATCCTGCCCAAACAATTGGATGGAAAGCGTTGTGGTCAGGGCAGCCAGCCCAATATTGGCGAAGTTATTGGCCAGCAGCAGAGTGGTGATAAAGCGAGATCGCTGGGTCAGAACCAGACGGTAGGTATTGTGAGGATCTCCTTCCTCTTCGATCAGAGCCTGCAACCGCAGATCATCCACTGCCGTAATCGCCGTTTCACTGCCCGAAAATACCGCGCTGAGCAGCAGGAGAATAATGATCGCAGCGATCATACTAACCATGGATGTGGACTCCTGGTGTCACCAATCCCATTATCGTGAGGATGTACCCATTCATGGTCACCAGACCAGATTTTAACGGATCTGGCCCTTTCGCCTGAGCATACCCCATGGCATGTTCCTTCCCACCCGCTGAACGAAGACTGTTACAGGGAACAGCTCTGATGGCCATGCTAGCGCTGATGTTACTGCTGGCCTGGAATCTTTTAGATCCACTCCCCCCCGCCTGGGATGAGGCTCAACACCTGTTGCTGGCTCAGCAGTATGGAGATCTGTGGCAACGATGGCAACTGTCCGATGACTGGTGGCGGCAGTGGGTATTCCTGAGTCAGCGCTATCCTCCTCTCACCTACTGGCTTTCTCTGGTGATCAGCAGCTGGAGCACGTTTGACCGGGCAGGAGGGCAGCTGATCAATCTGCTGTTGCTGGGGATCCTGGCGGGGGTGACCCAGAGATTAGGCGCTGTGGGCTGGAATCCGACCGTGGGCTGGCTGGCCGCAGGACTACTGTTGCTGTACCCAGGGATCACGGGCATCAGCCACGTTTACATGACGGATCTGACCCTTTGCGTAGGGGTGGCCTTGGCCTTCTGGGCTAGTCTGGTCTACTGGACTCAACCCTCCGGACTCCCGGCGCTGATGCTGGGGATCAGTCTGGGCCTGGTGTTACTGGCCAAGTGGAACGGGGTTCTCTTTCTGGTATTTCCTCTGGGGGCGCTGCTGCTGCGGGGCTTAATCCAGAAACGCTGGCGAGTGCTCCTGCATCTGGGTCTGACGGGAATCACAGCCTTCTTGATCTGTTTCCCCTGGTATGGACCCAACTGGCTGTTTGTGATCAGCAATGGTTTTAACTATGCTGCCACCACCCATTACTACATCACCTGCGCGACTGGATCCTGGTGCTGGTGGACCACCTATCTGCGTTGGTTGCCGCTGCAAATGTCCTGGGGTCTGTGCTTGCTTCCCCTCCTGAGCCTGATCCCACTCCCCCCCTCCGGAATACGAAACTGGAGGCACCACATTCCCTGCGGATCTGTGGGTTTGGCGGTAGGGCTCACCTATGTCTCGGGTTATCTCATCTACACCCTGATTGGCATTAAAGATCCACGCTTTACACTGCCGTTGCTGCCGTTACTGGCGGTGCTGTCCGCAGTCGGGATCCAGCATCTCTGGCGCCAGTGGTGGCATCCCTTCAAGCTGGGATGGGTCTTGCTGATGCTGGCATTCATGGCTCTGATCCAGGCCAGCCAACCCCTGACGCCGGGCGCTTCTTCCCTGGGAGAGGCCATCTCGCAGCAGACCAGGGGTTACCATCCCCAACGGGATCTGCAGCAATGGCTGGCAACATTGACAGAGGCCGAAAGCTGGCTGCGCTCTACCGTAGGAGTCATCCCTAACCTGCCCCTCCTTTCCTCTGAAACCCTGACCTACCTGGCGCGGATCCAGTCCCTTCCTCTAGTCTTTGTACCAGCGGGTCAGGTGACCTCAGCAGAACAACAGGAGCGGTTGCAGCTGGAATTTAATCTTCTGGATCAGTTCCTGCATCACTCTGGGGAAGATCTGGGGAAAGTGGGGCCCTACGGTCCGGCCAAGTCTTTCATTTTGGAATCTCTACAAACCTCTGATCTCTGGACTGTGAGCTCTGAGACCCCAGTTTCAGTCCTGGGCAGATTGCAGGTGTTTAGGCGGCAGCACCCTCCGATCCAGGTGGAAATGGCTGATCCACAGTCCGAGGTCACCCTGGAATCAATTCAACTGGTGCAGGGATGTGAAATCCTCACCCAAAGCTGCGAGCAAGCCTCTCCCTGGTTTTGGCAATTGGAGTGGCAGGGATCCAGCACCGATCTGGCCAACACCGTAGTCTGGCTGGAGGTGGAGACTCCGACCGGAGACCTGGAGGGGCAAGCCGATCATCTTCTCGCCTCCGGACAGCTGCGATCTCCTCAAGTCAGCCCCCTCAAGGTGACGGAATGGCTGGATGGCACGCTGGATCTGCCTGCAGGGTCTCATGTGATCCAGATTCGCTGGCAAAGTGATCCCAACCAACCTTTGCGGACGGAGAGGATCAAAGTACAAATCCCTGACGCTCTCCACGCTGGTGTTTCCCTCCTGCCACAACCCAATGCCCCCCTTCAACGCATGGCTGCCGCAGCAGAACAGGGAGATCTTGATCAACTCTCCAGCCACCTTTCCCTCTGGACCACCTTGCGCCACACCCCAGTCCTCCTGGATCCACAGCTGGATCTCACGGTCAGGTTGCTATCTCAGCGTTTACAGGAAGCCGAAGCGGATCAGCTCCTGAACGACCAAATATCACTGCACTACCAGCTGGCCATGATTGCCGTGGCTCGTATGGATGCCAGCACTGCTCAGGATCATTTCCTTACCCTGACTCAGATCCAACCAGAGAATCACTGGAATCCCGCCTTTCTCGCTTTTCTGCGGTTACTTTTTACCCATGAGGTGCAGGATCTGGGCCAGGAGCTGCAAAGTCTGCTGTATCCCTTTGTGGAAAGAGGCGAACTTTGTGCTGCTAAAGACTCCAGTGATCATTGTGAGTTGCTGCGGCGCTGGCAATTGATCCCCAGTGCAACCACTCCTTAGGCTGTGGGCTGCAGTTGTTCCAGGATTTGTTCATGCAAGGGACTTCCACAGGAGGCTAACAGACTCCCCCCCTCCAGGATCCTTTCTCGCTGACCCGACAGAGACGTTACCTTACCCCCCGCTTCTTCTACACAGGGAACCAGAGCGGCAATATCCCAGGGCTTCATGACGGTATCCACCGCAGCATGGATCTTGCCCCGACAGACGAGTGTGTACTGAGAACAGTCACCACAGATCTTGAACTTGCCCGCCTGTTGAATCAGTCCCGGCAGATCATAGGCCGTATGACCGTCTTCCAGACGCAGGGTGGATCCATGTAAACCGGAACTGGAAACCCGCGCCTGTTGAAGCTCGGTAACTGTCTCCACCTGAATCCGGGAGGGCAAATGGCTGGGGGTCTTGAACCAGCATCCCAATCCCTTCGCTGCGTAGACTGTTTCCTGGACGACTGGCAGATGGATCACCCCCACGAGCGGGTCCTCTTCCTGCACCAGGGCGATCAGGGTTCCAAACAGGGGTACTCCTAGCGTAAACCAGCTGGTGCCATCCACCGGATCCAGAACCCAGCGATAAGCGGAGGAAGCCTCCTCAAGGCCATACTCCTCTCCCCAAATGCTATGGGTGGGGTAGCGACTGCGAATTAACTCGCGCATAACCAGCTCCGCCTCCCGATCCGCCACGGTGACCTCAGTGCCATCCGCTTTGAAACTGACGGTGTGGTTGAGGTAATGGGGCATGATCTGGGCTGCTGCAGCCTCTGCCAGATCCAGGGCAAAGTCCAGATACTCTTGATAGTTGAGGGGATCCACGGTGATGTGCAGGAGGGAATGTGCTTTTGATCCTACATGCCCCAGGAACAGGTTTGGTTTAGAAGGCTCTCCTTTAAGATCTTGTTTCTGCAGGTGGATCTCTCAAGAAGAACTTAAAATTGGAACATGGTCAATATGAGATATCCCGACTATGGATATACGGATGCCATTGTCAGTCAAGGTTGGTTTGGCTACAGGGCTCCTGTCCGTGGGGCTTACCAGTGGAGGCCTTTATCTTTTCTATTCCCGATCCGCGCAACTGTTGACTGAGCAAATCTCCAATCGCCTGCGAGATATTGGTCATCTAGCCAGCCTCCAGATCAGGCCTGCCGATCGCGCCGCAATTCTGCGTTTAAAGCAGCAAAGTCTGGATAATCTCACGGTTTCTGAAGCAGAGGTTCAGGCCATCGCTCCGGGGGAATTTCAATTGGGCCTGGATCCAGTGGTTTCAGAAACCCTGATGGCCACCCCCCAGTTCCAGCGCGTCGTCCACATGATGCGAGAGATTGAGCAGGCCAGTCTTCCTGAGATCAATCCTCCTGCCCTAGCCTATCCCCAACTGGATGGGAGTACAGCGGATCTGGCGACCTACTTAATGGTGACGCTGCCCCAGTCCCCCGAGCGTGATGTGATCATGTTTGTGGGGTCTTCCCGACACGAAGCGATAGGTGACTGGCCAGGAAATCCTGTTGGGACTCTTTACAGAGTTAGCCTGCCGCTCTTTGCCGATGTATTTGATGGGGAAGCCCAAACCAGTGGCATCTATAAAGATGACTTCGGAACCTGGATCACCGCTGCCATTCCCCTCAAGGATCCACAGGGGCAGGTCTACGCGGCTTTGGGTCTGGATTATGACCTCAGCAATGAAGCCAATCAACTGCGGGTTTTGCAACTGATCTGTCTGGGGATCCTGGGGGTGAGTTTGGTCTTGGCCGTGCTCCTGTCGGTGGTTTTAGCTCGCTGGCTGGGGAAACCCCTGGCCCAGCTTAAGGAGGCTGCCACGCGGGTTCAGGCACGTGACTTTTCTACCACCGTTGCCCTCCACAGTCAGGATGAGCTGGGTCTGCTGGGTCAGGCCTTTAACTCCATGGTGGGGGAACTGCGCAGCTATGCTCACGATCTGGAAGCCAAAGTTTCAGAACGAACGCAGGAACTGCAGGTCGCTAACCAGGAGATCAGTATCCTCAATGACCGCCTCAAGGCGGAAAATCTGCGCATGGGGTCTGAACTGGAGATCACCCGCCGCCTTCAAAAGATGATCTTGCCCAAGGATGAAGAACTGCAGGGGATCCCGGATCTAGAGGTGGCAGGGTTTATGGAATCTGCCTCTGAAGTGGGGGGAGACTACTACGATGTCCTGCATCACAAGGGTCAGCTCACCATCGGCATCGGGGATGTCACCGGACATGGACTGGAAAGTGGGGTGCTGATGATCATGGCGCAAACTGCGGTGCGAACCCTGCAGGCGGCAAATATCAAGGATCCGCATCAGTATATTTCTGCCATTAACCAGGCGATCTACGGCAATATCCGGCGGATGAATTCGGACAAGAACATGTCTCTGGCGGTCCTTGACTACCACGATGGCATCCTTACCCTCAGTGGACAGCATGAAGAAATGCTTGTGATCCGCAACGATGGCTCACTGGAGCGGATCGATACGCTGGATCTGGGGTTTCCAATTGGCCTGGAGGAAAATATTGCCAGCTTGATCTCCCAGGTACATGTGCAGTTACAGCCAGGCGATGTGGCAGTCCTCTACACGGATGGGATCACGGAGGCAGAAAATGACAACCGCGAACACTATGGCCTTGATCGTCTCTGTCAAGTCGCCCTTGATCATCGACTCTGCACTGCTCAGGAGATCCGGCAGAGGATTGTTGAGGATGTCCATGGCTACATTGGCAGCCAGAAAGTGTTTGATGACATTACCCTTGTGGTGATCAAGCAGAAATAACCTGGCTCCAGGAGAGCTACCAAGGTCAAAATCAGTCATCTCAGTTCTCACCAGCAGGAGGTTGCCGGAGAAGATTCTCCAGAAGCATCTCTAATTTTTCTGAGATCTGTTCCTGTTTCAGGATCCTTTGTTCATGATCTCGATGCTGTTGCTCCAACTCTGAGAAACGCTGAGTAGAAACATCAATAAAGCGCTCCACAATCCCTGCCAGCCGATCCAATTTGGCATCCCCCTGGGCCTGAGTCAAACGGAGATCACTGAGCAAACGGCGTTCCTCTGCAAGCGATTGCTGGATCTGCTCATTGACCCGGAGCTGTGTGGCAAATGCTGCCTGGATCTGTTCTGGTGTCATTGTTGAACATCCGGCATGAGAATTGCATCTACTTTAGCGGATGCAAAAGTCTGTAGGCCGCAGGGATCATGAATAGAGCCAGCAGGGTTGCTCCTCCCACGCCGCCAGCAATCGCCACCGCCAGGGGCGGCCAGAATTCGCCCCCATCTAGAAGTAAAGGCACAAACCCGATCATGGTTGTGAATGTAGTGGTGAGAACATGCCGGGTGGAATGGCTGACCACCGTCTGGATCGCCAAGGGATCCCCCAAACGGGCCTGAGGATGCTCATCAAGGGATGCCAGCACCACGATTCAGTCTCCACGGAAGGATCTTGGGTTGAAGTGGGGGGCATTCGAGTTCTCCTGGGTTGCAGTGGGTTGAGAAAAAGCTTGAGACCGATCGGTCTTTTTGCGGGCAAAAAAAAGAGGTTCAGCCAGAGTCGGGAGAGATCGTTAAATTCTTGACATACTGTTCTAGGTGGAGCTGGGCCCGTTGCAGGTACATGCGATCTCCGTAGAGCTTGGTCAGCATCAGGGCTCCCTCCAGGGTTGCAATCAAGATTGTGGCCACTGCCTCCGGATCCACATTGGGCTGAATTTCGTCTGTGAGGATTCCCTGCTGTACAACCTGGCGGATCAGATAACGCCACTGATCCATGGCCTGCTGTACTCGTTGCCGGAGCGCTGGGTGAGTGTCATCACTTTCTACTGCGGTGTTCAGGAGCGGACATCCTCCTTTCAAAGGCATCGCATCTGGGGCTGTACAAAAGGTGTGGATGATGGCCTGCAAGCGTGGGATCGCCCTCCGCTTCTGCTTCACGGCCTGGGTATACCGCTGTCCTGTTAGCTGCGCCGCATAATCAAAGGCCGCCAGGGCCAGATCATCTTTGCTGGCAAAGTGGTTGTAGATCCCTCCTTTCTTCAGTCCGGTGGCCGCCATGATGTCCGAGAGGGAGGAGCCTGCGTACCCCTGCTGGTTAAACAGATCTGCTGCCTGCTGGATGATCTTACTGCGAGTATCTTCAGCTTTTGACATGGTTGAACTACTAGAGACCGATCGGTCTTTTTTTTGTCAGTCTAGCAATAGGGGATGGGAAACGGCAAGGTTCCTGAAGTCCAGGGGAGAAGCGAAGGCAGAGTGATATCATGTCGCCTGTCGGCTTGCCAGGGCCAGAGCATGCGTATTGATATTGCCTTTGGGATCATTCCCATCCTTCCGGGCTCCCCCCGTCGCTATCTCCTTATCCTTCACAACAAAGGCCACTGGGGATTTCCGAAAGGGCACAAAGAAGGGGACGAATCGGATCTGGAGGCCGCCTGCCGCGAGTTGCAGGAGGAAACAGGTCTGGAGGTGGCCCAGATCGAAGCCAATGTGAACTTTCAGGAGCAGTACGCCTTCACCAGTGCGCGGGGAGAAGAGATCCAGAAAAAGTGATCTACTTTCTGGGGTGGATTGCCAGAGAGCCCAGTGGGAACCCGCCTGCTATTCACATCCAACCGGAGGAACTGGCAGATTATCGCTGGTGTTCAGTGGAGGAAGCCAGGCAATTCATCTCATTTACCGAAAGCCGTCGGATTCTGCAGGCCTGTGAAGACTACCTCATGAAGCGGGATAGGCCATCTCCATCAGGGCATTGAGAATGGCAGCAGCCACTGGGGATCCCCCTTTGCGTCCCTGCACCTGAATTTGGGGAACAGCTAACCTGGCCAAGCTGTTCTTCGCTTCCTCCACCGCCACGAACCCCACCGGCACCCCAATCACCAGGGCTGGATCACAGGTGCCTTGCTCCACCGCGGTGGTGAGACTCAGGAGTGCGGTGGGGGCATTCCCGATCACAAAGATCGCCTGGGGATATTGGGCGATCAATTGCTCCATTCCCGCTGCCGTCAGGGTTTGTCCTGCGGGGCTGTTGGGGGGAATAAAGTCCAGGGCACAAAACAAAGGGATCTGCTGTTGAAGTAATCGGGAGGCCACCGCCACCGCCACCATTCTGACATCGACAATCACAGGGGTATGGGCCTGGAGTGCAGCAATCCCTGAGGCAATGGCCGCCGGATTAAAACGAAAGAGGTGATTCAGTTCAAAATCAGCGGTGGCATGGATCGCTCGTCTGACAATCCGATATTCAGATTCAGTCCAGCTGTGGGACCCGATCTCTTGATCGATGAGGACGAAGCTGTGGGCAATGATGGCGTGAGGGTCCATAAGGTTAAACTTAAACGTTCCAGAAGATAACTTGATCTCGACCGCTAACTCAGCTCGTTTCTGGATCAACTGGCTGCTCTAGAATCTGGGTTGCAGAAACAATTCTTATACCGGATTGCCGCTGACTTGGATTGATCCTGCCTCTCAAAATTCAACTCCTCGACCATCAGGATCCACTGGCATAGATTGTGCGAGTGATCGATAACCACATCTTAACGGTTTAATCCAGGGACCATAAGCTATCGGAGATCCTATCGCTGGTAATATAAGTGACAACTAGCAATCTTTGGATCAACCTCTATGACTCGGCCGCACCGGATCAGCAGATCTATCAGGTTTTCAGTTGCAGCGATCACCGCTTCGATGGTTGGGTTAATAGGGTGCTCACAATCTAATTCTGTTGCCGTCGAACCGTCTGCGCTTGAGACTGCAACACTCAGTCCCGATCACTCCACCGAGAGTTCTCTGCTCTTTAACGACCGATCTTCTGCTAGCTTTCGGGTACTGCAAAGAGATATTTTGATCAACGCAGATCTCTGGACCAATACCCCCGAGATCCTGTCCGCTGGCTTTGGCTTTGATGGCATTTTGGGGATTCCTGCCCCGTTTAACCAGGTAACCGTGCGGGCCGCAGGGGGTACATGGAACAATGTAGCCTGTAGTGATGGCACCACAGAAGGCCGCACCTCCGCAGCCTCGGTCGCTGGGATCCGATTTGCCTTTGGCTTTGGCTCTACCTATGGTGATGGCCTGCCAGTAGTGTTCAGCTGGCCTGTTCTTCCCAGTACTGTGGATCGCACTGACTTCGAAATTGAACTCAATACAGGTGAAGTGATCGTGCCGGATGCAGCCTCGATTACTCCCAACTTCGACTACAACGAACGCAACACCGTGGTCCTGGTTTCTCCAGATATTGGCAATCGCCTGCCTGTCTCTGATAGTAATGCCCGCTTCCCAGTACAAGTCAGGGTTGTGGCTGATGACACTCCTCTTATGCTGGTGGGTCCGGCGGGACCTGTCAGTGCCGTGGGCCTATCTCGCAACAATACCGGTACCCCCTATGAAAGCGGACCTTTTCTAGTCGGAGCCAAACTCACTCAGATGAACGCGATCGGGGACGGAGGTCCTCAGTTGTTTGCAGGGGCTAGCAGCCCGAATGATGCCACCACCCTCTACGGCGATGCGGCGCAGTACCGTCTCCGGATCCTTACCTCTGGTGGATTTTCTCCGGATGGGGTGCAGGCGGTGCGTCCGAACGAATTTGAGCGTTATTTCCAACTGGAGGCAGCCCTGGATGATGGCTCGATCCTGCTTCTCACAGAAACGAACTTCCTCTATACCCTCGATGGTAATGATCTGCGGATCATTGGCCTGGCGGAACTGGGTCAGCCTGCCTCCATGTCTGCCTATGATGACTGCTATGACGAAGATGGGGACAACCAGATTGATATCGTTCTGGCTGGCGATGAGGAAGCCATGCGCCGCATCCGCAATGTGATTATTCCTGCCTCTGGAGCCTATTCTCCCTTCTTTAACCCAGGGGGACCAGGAATGAATCCAACGCCAGGGGTTCGCTACACCGCACCAGGGCCTGCGGATGTAGAACCTGTAACCATTGCTATTGATGATCCTATGGTGGTGAGTTATCCCCAGTTTTTGAACTGAGATCTGACCGTAGCGTGACTATTTCCAACTGATCATGAGCCCCATCTCCTTCTTCATATACAGGAAACAGGGGGAATCACAAAGTCTGAGAATAGCTGGACGTCGAAGTCTGTATTTTCAGGCTGTTGACGAGCCGCTGATCTTGGGTTAACAAAGGAGCTTTGCTTTGTTGTGAAAGGGCAACATAGCAAGCATCGTAGGCAGAAATACCATGAGCCACACTCAAGGAAAGGGCTTCCTGAATGAGCTCCACAGTGGGAGTTGAAGTGAAGCGAAGTAATTTGAGATCAACTAAGTTTGCCTGGGCTTCTGTACCGTCGTATAGCCGTGCGCGAATATATTTCCAGAAGATATTTGTGCATTCAACAAAAAACAAATCCGGAATGTGAAGATGAGCGTTTGGATCAGCGAGATGTGCAAAAAGCTGATCTACTTTTGGGGTTAGTGGCTCGATGATGAATTTCTTAATGCCGACGCTGGCATCTACCACACACTTGAGGGAATTGGTCATCGGGAACGATCTTCCTGAATCAAGGTTAGAGTGTCGGGCAAATGGTGTTGTGCAGGGGAGAATGTTCTGCGCTGTTCAATCCGTTTTAAGATTTCTGCCTGCGAAAGCCCTGCTTTTGTGTGATCTACACCATTGCTTTCTAAGGTAGCTAGGTTTTGCCAAAAACTTTCAATCTCGACGCGAATGGGAATTTTACGACTCCCTAATATGCGTTGAAACTCCAGTTGATTCATCTCTGCGAACTGGCTGGCTGTGCCCAAAGTAATCTTTTCCTGTTGAAATAACAGAATAGCAATTTCGAGTTTGAGATCGGCTTCAGTAATATGTGCCGTTTGTAGAAACTCATCAGGAATGACTAAACTCATCGGCCTAACCCTGTTGTTTATCGAAAATGTCTGGATACGATGAGCCTGCTGATCCCCGCTATTTCTCGAATTTCAGCAAGTTCAGTATCGATGCTGGCACAGACCATAGAGTGGTTTGCCGGAATAGGGCCATCACTCTCAACATCCACAACCACAATAGACATGTCAATCTCCAATCAAAACGCCATCAAAGCCTGAACCCGCTAGTCTTCCCCACCGATTCACATCAACTGATCCCTCAAGTTAGGCCGTAAGATTGAGGAATTCCTGTGTTTGGTTAACACCTCTAAGGATGTCTCTCTTCCCCTTGAGATCATCATCATGAACCTGCCTAAGATCACCGCCATTCTCTGTGCCTCCAGCCTCACCCTGATGATCCCCATCTTTAAGGCCGCTGGAGAGCCTCGTTTACCCTTGATCAACCCACAGCAGGTGAAATCGACTGGGCGAACCAGAGCTGGCAGACCTATGTGGTGGAAGTGCCTGAGGATGCCATTGCTATTACCCTCACCCTAGAGGATGCCCCCGTGGATCTGGATCTCTATGCCAGGTTTGGGGAAGCGATGGAGGACTATACGCAGGCGGATCACTCGGCTACCAGTATTTACTTCAACGATATGCTGCGGATCTCGCGCTACGACTACCCAGCCCTGGAAAGCGGACGCTACTACATTGATGTGGCTTATCCCTTTCCCGAGGAAGAACCGATTGTGGGGAAGCAACGCCTGGAGACCATTCCCTTTTCCTTAACCGCCTCCCTGATCCGCTCCCGTGTTGATGCCACCCTGGACCCCGATCAACGCTATGCCGCTGTTACCAATCAAGAGGATGGGTTCTTTCGCACGTTTGTGGTGAATGTTCCCCCCGAGGCCAGCACCCTGCGCATTGATCTGGATGAAGTCAACAGCGACATGGATCTCTATGCTCGCTTTAACGCCCAGATTGTCAGTATTGAGGATGCGGATCATGAGGCTCTCTCGATCCTGGGACGGGAAACCTTAATCATTGACCAAGACTCTCAACCTCCGCTCCAATCCGGTCCCTGGTACATCAATGTCTTTGATCCGTTTCAACTGGGTCCCGTGCCGTTTGCAGTCTATGCCAGCTTTAGTGCCGATCCACCCCAGGCATTGCTGAATATCCCTGCTCTTGAGATCGCCACCGATCCTCAGGAACTGGCGGTACAGGCCAATGTGCAGATCAGCCTTCCAGATGGATCCGGCAGTGGCACCCTGGTTTCACCCGATGGCCTGATCCTGACCAACTATCACGTCGTGGAAACGGCAGCAGGAGCAGTGGCCGAAGGGGATGATCTGGTGATCAGTCTGACCATGGATCCGCGTAAACCCCCTCTGGAATTATTCCGGGCTCAGGTGGTCGCTGCCGATGAGTCGCTGGATCTGGCGCTGGTGGAGATCACCTCCGGCCTTTATCGCCAACCCTTACCGGAGAACTACCCCCTGCCCTACCTACAATTGGGGGATGCAGAGGCCCTGACGATTGGCAGTCCGATCACGATCCTGGGGTTTCCGGCAGCAGGAGGCACAGGCAGTCGCACCAGTGTCACCTTGACGCGGGGGGTGATAAGTGGGTTCGACACCGCTGACATTGGATCGGTGATCAAGACCGACGCTGATATTAGCAGTGGCAATTCCGGGGGGGCCGCCCTCGATGGATCGTTTCGCCTGGTGGGAGTGCCCACCTTTGTGGTGCCTGAGTACGATGGCAATGCCCAGATCGGCTACATTCACCCCATCAGTTTGTTGCCCGCCGAGTGGACGCAGATGATCGCGGAGCGGCAGGAATAGAAACGAGATCCTCGAACACAGGAAACCCAACACTGACCTACGCATAATTACTGAATATAACCAGCATTCGTGTAGTTGTTTTACATGGGCAGATCCGGTGAAATACAGATAAGGCTGATTATTGTCATTATCGAGGATCGCAGATGGTTATTCTTGAGTACAGCGAAACCAACCATAACTTTGTCGCCTGGACTCCCCTTGGCCTGGTGCCTGCCATCCACTTCCAAAACCGCTATTTCGTGATCCAGAAGGCTTTCCGGAGACTACAAGAGGCAGTGAAAGATTGTCGAGCACAGGTCGAGAATGGATTTATCAGTCTGGTGGTGCAGTACGGTGATCGTGCGGAAGTCTGGTCGCAGGTGGCGGATCATGTACGGGTGCAGACTCAACCCCAGCCTGCTCCTCAGCTTAAGCCTCGTTCTGTATCATTCAGAGGACAAAAAGCAAGCCTCACTGGTTCTGCGAAGAAGCGATCCCAACCTGTGTGCTTTCGGGGGCAGCAGTCCGACTTGATCGGAGATACCCACAAGCCAATTCTACTGCCAGAGACATTCTTCTACCGTGGACAAATGGTTTCTGGAAGTTTAGTGAGATCCTAGAGATCCTCTGGATCCACACCCAATTCTCGCAATCGCTGCGCCAGTCGTTCGGCTTTCAGTTGAGCCTCTTCCTTCGCCAGTCGTTCTATCTCTGCCTGCTGTTCAGCTTTCTCTGTATCAGTGAGAAACCAGATTCCTGCCTGATCACACCAGCGCAACCAGGAACCCGTCACTCCCTCAAAGATTCCCTGCCAGAGGCCAAGGCCAAGATTGAGATCCGCCATCCAAACGAAGGGATTCTCAGGGTGCAAAGGTTGCTCTTCATATTGACCTCCGATCAGCTTAAAGTAGCGCAGACCCTCAGTGTAGCGACTGTAAACTAGATAATGAGGAACCCGTAGATACTGCTCATACACCTCTAACTTATTGGGAGTCTTGGGGATTACAGTCTGGCCAACTGCTGACTGGGGGTCTGGAATCCGATCACTCTCCTGATAAAATCTTCCCAGATCCTCGCGCTCAGTTTTTGGCGAAAGAAACTCGATCACAATCCTGGGGGACTGACCTTCCTGCCAGACCACATAGCTGCGTCGCCATTCACCACCTTCATAAAGGCGTGGGACATTGACAGCCAGAAACCAGTCAGGACGCTTATGCCACAAGGGATGGCGGGCATCGTAGTAGAGATTGAGATCGGATCCTGTGAACCAGCTGTCACGGCTGTAATCTGTAAGCGAAAGTGTGCGGCTAAGGAGCTGCGGCTGCAGATCATGATATTCGTCAGGCAAGCCCGGTTCCTCAGGAAACTCGCTGGGCAGATCGTACATACTGGGCAGAACCTCCCGAGGTGGCCGGGGAGGATCGGTTTGGGGAATGGAATGACCCGTTAAGTTGATCATGGCAAGTCCGACAGGTAATGATCCAGAGCCTCTAGGAGCTGATCCATAAACGGGCAATCGGACAGGTAAACCCAGGGAAGAGTGGAGACTTCAACTGATCTTCACCAAGATAGGTTCCCACTAGCCGATCACGACTTGCCTTGCGGGATCCAGGGCTGAGAACTTCGATGATCAACTCCGGCGCACTGTGTAACTTGCCATCATCCGGCATCAATGCCAGATCGGAAGCAGTAAATCGGTGAGTCACAGTCATGATCTGTATTAGCCTTCTTTAGGCTCATGCTATCAAACGAAGTTCTAACCCTTCTCGTAGTAGGCTGGTGCTGAGATCTATACACGACCACAAGGACACCTATGACACAACCGATTGCCCTGGTTACGGGTGCCTCTGGAGGGATCGGGAAAGCGATTACTGAGACGCTGGCTGCAAATGGCTTTTATGTTTTTGCTGCTGCCCGGCGTATGGATCGGCTGGAAAATTTACGTTCCAACTCCATTGAACCCCTGAAGTTAGATGTCACCGATCCGGACACCATTAAGGACGCGATCCAGCAGATTCAGGCTACAAAAGGGCGCATTGATGTCCTGGTGAATAATGCTGGCTACGGACTCTACGGAACCCTTGAGGGTCTGCAACTAGAACAGATCCGGCGTCAGTTTGATGTCAATGTTTTTGGTCTCGGCCAGATCACCCAAGCGGTTCTACCCCTGATGCGATCTCAACAAAGTGGCATGATTGTCAACATTGCCTCAATCGTTGGCAAAGTATCTCTGCCGTTTGCGGGCTGGTATTCGGCCTCGAAACATGCAGTTGAAGCTCTGTCAGATGCCCTGCGTCTCGAGGTGAAACCCTTCGGGATCAAGGTGATTGTGATTGAGCCTGGTGCGATCAAAACTGAGTTTGATGATGTGGCCCTGGAAACGCTTGAGCAAAGCAATGATCCGGAGGCATACAAACCTTACAAACAGCGTTTTCGTCAACTCGTTGAAGACTCTTATCGCGATGCCCCTGGTCCAGAGATCATCGCCCAAACAGTTCTCAAGGCCGTCCAATCGCCTCAACCCAAACCCCGTTATGCCATACCCTTGAGTGCCCAGATCTTGATCTGGGGACGACAACTGCTGGGGGAACAATTTCTGGATTCTGTGATCGGAAGTCAGTTGCGGAAGTGAGGAGTAGGATCAACCTCAGGATCACCCCGACTCCACCTGCGCCATCAACCCTTTTATACAGCCCTTTCAGGCAAAGGAAATAATCAGGTACTGATCCTGAAATTTGGCACCACTCACCTGTCGTCCGGCCAGAGCATCAGGGAGAAACAGGTTCCGGCGCTGATCCCCTGCCGTGATCGTGATTTCCGGTCCCGACTGGCTCAGTTCAATTTGGGATTTGTTGAATCCAGGAATAAACAACTTCACTACCCGTGCCTGTGCATCGATTGACAGGGGGGGCGGCACCGAGGGACCGCTAAACACGTTGCTGACAGCCTCCTCCAGGACTGCCCAATCCTCTTGCCTTTGGGGGAGGCGTTGTAACGGCAGGGGAGCAAAGTCACTGTCATTCACCGTCCCCTCCGCCATGGGAGTAACAAGAACACTGCCCACACTCAGCCCGATCATCTGAGCACTGCCCCAGAGCCAGCGCGCGGTTTTGACAGCCACGGGATCGGCGGTGGTCACGAGATGGGCCTGTACACGGCTGGGATTGGCCAGGGCTTGACGTCCTTCCTCCAGAAACCCCTGCATTCCCCCCAACTGATTGGGTAACTCATCCAGAGACGGCACCTCAACATTGGAGGTAGCCCGCAGCACAGGCTCGGCAAAGGGACGCAAACTCTTGGCCAGATCCGAATCCAGGAAAGCCTTGGAGCCGCGACGACCGTACCAGCCTGCCACCTCCGGCACCCCCAGCATCCGCAGCAGCATCAGATCCCCGGATCCATCGAAAACAATACAGTCGTACTGGCCTTCAGCATCGAAGCGGCGCAGGACATCCAGGGCCAGCACCTGATCCATTCCTGGCAACACCGCCAGTTCCTGACCGTAGATTTCCTTGAAAAAAGGTGTGCGCAGGTACTGGGCCTCCAGTTCTTTCACCTGGGTCCAGTTTTGTTCTAAAAGGGCGGTAGATCGCAGTTGCAGAGCATTTAAATTGGCGGCTACAGCCACTGGATCCGTCGAGAGGGAAACCCCCATCAAGCCTTCCAGACTGGGACCTCCACCTTGATGCCCAACTAACAACACACGTTTGCCTCGTTGAGCTGCTGCCCGAGCTACCGCAACCGCAACCGTGGATCGGCCCGTGCCGCCCTTGCCCAAAAATGTGAGTATCTGGCTCATACAGTCCTCCCCGCTGAACTTTTGATGATCGGTGCTGTCACTGATTAGGCCTCAGCCTACACCAGAAGCCTGTCTGGCAACGAATCGGGCACTCCAGCCATCTCGGAACAACAGTTCACAACGCAGTCTCTGGACCCAGTTAGGCCCAATCCCCTCGCCTGGAGGGGTGATCTGGTCTTGCCATTGGGTTATGGACCTCGACATTCAGGCGCTGACCTACCATCAAGGCAGACGAGATCAGAATCTGCCGGATCGCAGTCAGGGTCCGCCCCCCACGACCGAATACCCGTCCCTTATCCTGGTTGTCGAACGAAACCCGCACCCAGATCCGCCCTCCCCCACAGGTGGCCTCCAGATCAATATGAAGCGAGGCCGGGTCCTCGACTAGAGGCTCAATTAGCAAACGGGTCAACGTTGCATAGTCAGGCATGATCAGCCCTCAGATTCTGGTGCGAGTTAGGATGGCTCAGAGGTGACAGGCTCTGATGCTGGTGCTGGGGTCTCTTCCGGCGCAGTTTCAGTCGGTGCAGCTTCTACTTCATTGGTGAGCTCAGCAGGGGCAGACTCTTCTGCCGTAAGGGATGCAGTTATTTCCGCTACTGGGGAAGCTTCCTCTTGATCTGGTTGATCTGGTTGATCTGGACTGGGTTCCGCCACCACTTCCTCGAGGGCCACAGTGGTTTCTCCCTGATCGGATCCACCAGGAGTTTCCTCAGTGCTTTCCTGCTCTTCTTCGTCGACAATGGCGGCCACCCTGGCCACAGGAGAGATGCGAATGGTGGTGACCCCCTCATCCCCTGCAGTTTTATTCGCTTTCAGCATTTCGAAAACTCCAGCTTTGCGCAGGATCGCTTCCATCGTCTCTGTGGGTTGAGCTCCCCGCCGCAACCAGTTGAGAATATCTCCCGTCTTCAGGACAGTCTCTTTGGTGCGAGGGTTATAAAATCCTAGTTCTGCCAGAGGCCGAGCCTGACGCCGTGTCCGACTCTCGATCACAATAATGCGGTAGTTGGGTTCTCTTTTTTGCCATAGCGCTTGAGCCGCAGTTTCAACATGGGATCATTGCTCCTTCCTTTCCAAGTGAGGGATAATAAATTGACCGCAGTCAGGACCAGCAAAACTCAGGGGCGAGTTCGGTTGCAGTCCGCAAAGATCAAACCACAGATTTACTAGCTTAGCGCAAAATGGGTAAGGCTTCAGCCTTTCTCTGGGCCAGACATCCTCCATTATTGATCACCAGCAGATCGGCCCGGGTATGGCAAAGTATAGGGTGAAGTTGTGCTCTGACAGCTATGATTACCTATACAGACCTGACTGAGGATCAACGACAACTCTATCTCAAGGCCCTGATCGCCACTGCCAAGGCGGATGAGGCTCTAGATGAAGAGGAGGTCACCTTTTTTCAGCAGATTGCTGAAGGCGTAGGCATTGATGGCCCCACCGTGCAGCTCTACCTGCAGGATGACTCGTTGGACTTGCAAGCGGTTCCTGCCATGCGCACTCCGGTAGGGGCTTTGATCCTAAGGGACGCGGCGGCGATGGCGGTGATCAATAATGATCTGGCGGAGCAGGAAGAAGCCTTCATCCTGGCCCTGGGGAAAGCGATGCAGTTTAGTGAAGAGGAAGTCGAGGATTTTCTCAACTGGGCGTTCATGGGTTTGCAGTGGCAGTTGAAGAGTACCAGTCTTCTGGAAAGGTTTGCTTCATAACGTAAGCTTAATCCCGCCCCAGATCACGCTGACCAGGACGATCCAGGTGAGCATGATTTTTCTCAGAAGGGCCACGCTGTCCTGCACAACCGCCGGATCCAGGGCTCGCAAAGGTTGCCCCAAGCGCGGTTTTTCTTTCGGTTGACTCTGATAAAAGTTCAGGCCCCCCAGCTGGATCCCTAGAGTATAGGCAAAGGCAGCTTCACTCCAGCCTGAATTAGGGCTGGGATCTGCACAGGCATCCCGCCGACATTGCTGCCAGAACCTCCAGGGGGATCCACTCCAGAACGCCAGGGTGATGACCGTCAGCCGACTGGGTAACCAGGTGAGGCCATCCTCCAAACGAGCGGGGATTGTCCCCAGGTAGGTATAGGGAGCGCGGCGATAGCCCACCATCGAATCCAGGGTACTGACGGCTTTGTAGGCCCAGGCCAGGGGTGGTCCCCCTATGAGTCCATAAAAAAGGGGAGCCGTGGCCCCATCAGGAGTATTTTCTGCTACCGTTTCCACCAGAGCCCGACAGATCTCCTGTTGATCCAGTTGCTCGGTATCGCGGCCCACATATAGACTGAGACGCTGACGAGCTTGCTCTAGCTCTCCCTGCTCCAGGAACGTTAATACCTCCAGTGCTGCTCTATGTAAACTGCGCGCCCCCAAACTACTGGCCAGGATAATCACCGACATTCCCATTCCCAATAGAGGATGAATCAACTGACAACCCTGGATCAGGACAACCGCCGCCCCGTAACTACCCAGGACAAGCAGCAAAGTTAACAATCCTCCCCCCAACCGTTGCCCCAAGGGGGTCACAAAGATCTTAAGAATCCAGATCTGCCCCCAGTGGATCACACTCCCCATGGCCTGCACTGGGTGATACCAGGTCCAGGGATCCGCCAGCAGGTAATCCAGGATCAGGGCCGCCATGAGCACAGGAAGAGAAACGGGCTGGATCACCATTGAAGTTCAAACCATAAACCCGGTTTCAGCCCCTTGAGCCGCCTGCCAGCTACGGGCATCGAAGTACAGATCTTCCAGGGTGGTTTCTTGCAATACCTGTTGCACCCGACTGGAAATCCGTTGCCAGACTGCCCGAGTCACCCAATCTTCTGCAGGCCCCTCAGGCTGGGGTGTCCAATCGCGTGCTTCTAGACGCTCACCCACCGCTTCCAGGATCTCGGCCAGGGAGATCTGACGAGGATTTCGGGTTAACTGATAACCCCCTTGTGCCCCCCGTTGCGATCGCACCAATCCCGATTGCCGTAGCTCAATCAATAGCTTTTCCAGGTAGGGAGCGGGAATCTGCTGTCGTTGAGCAATCGTGCGCACAGATGTCGGCTGCTTAGAGCCAAGGATGGCCAGATCCAACATGGCTTTAATACTGTAGTAGCCGCGCGTGGTGAGCTTCATCAGAGTCAGCGGATCGGCTGTGCAGAAGGTAACCGCATCTTAACCTGGTGGAGTAGCTGAGCTCACCCTGTACCTGCTACATCTCAATCCCCAACCGGATCAACTCGCGGATCTATTTCTCCAGATTGAATCCCTGCCAACTCTGACTTAGTAGTTGACTGAACACTCGTCAAGAATTTCTTCTCAAGTCAACTAGCACTTCAGCCTCATCTCTGCACGATTCCCGACGACCACCAGTTCACAGAGGGATCCTAGCAGGTCACGAAAAGGATCATGGACCAAGAAAAAAGATCCGACTGTCGCCGGATCCCATGTGTATGTTAGGAGAGAAGCTTCTTGTGAAACCTGATACCCTCATCCTATGCAGCAGCTCAGGAGAAACCCATGAGCGAGATCACCAGCAGGAAGCAATCTGAATCACAAAGGCTAACGGGTCGAGAAAGTGCGGCTTAACTCTTCAACGGAGAACTCTGTTCTGGCGGCGGTGTCCTCGCCCTCGATCACACTGTCGATCCAGCGAATGAAGGGAAACACCCGCGTATAAACTCCGTAGAGCCCAGGTCTGGCACAGCCGCGGCCTGTATTCACGATCCCCACCACCTCGGGCCGACCCTCCGACACCACCACCAGAGGACCGCCACTGTCTCCGCCACAAGCATCCTGTCCGCCTTCTTCTGGCCCTGCACAGATCAGGTCAAAGGTGATCAGTCCTGGGGCTCCAAATGCGCGAGAACAGGTGAAGTTACTTACAATGGGCAGATTGACAAAATTCAACTGATCAGCAAAAGGGCCATCCTCTGCCAATAGTCCCCAGCCAAAAACAGTGGATGTCGCACCGACGGGAACCCTGTAGCTAGTAGGTAGAATTGCAAAATCGGTAACAGACTGAACAGGTGATGCCAGCTTGATTAGGGCAATATCCGCATACCCAAGGCTGCGGGGAGGGAGTTCTGTTGTCCCCTCATCATCCATAATGAAGCCATCCCAGGTGTTATACCTGTCTAGATCAAAAAAAGGATAGATCTCAACATCTGCAACTTCCACACGCTCCCCATCTTCAGGCACGTTGTAGTTGCCTTGATCATCGATTGTGAAGTCCTCCCGTCCTACCACAACAGCCGATGGCAGAGACTCTTCCCCCTCAAAAAACAGACAATGTGCGGCAGTCAATACCCATTCAGACGCAATTGACATACTCCCCGGCCTAAAGGCACGGGGATTCTAAACAGCCTCACGGTCTGCCCTTTCTGGCTCAACCACAACACTTAGACCAACAGGCTGCCCCATTA
>JAAUUJ010000095.1 GCA_012030715.1 Synechococcaceae cyanobacterium SM2_3_1
AAAAGCAAAAGTAGTAACCAGTAGTGCCTTCCTAAGGAATAATGGCAGGAACAATATCAGCCGTTCCGGAAATAGAAACCGCAGGGGAGTTTGGGAAAAAGAAAATCCATTCCGCGGGAAAATAGTCGCTGAGAATTCGTACTCGGTATTGACCGCCGCTTCTGCTGGCACCGTAAAGGTTTCTGTGATCGTGCAGGTGAAAAAGGGGACAATCGGGCAACCAGAAGTTCCGCTCAGGAAAACAGGATCAATTTCAAATCCCTGTCCGGTGACCTGAGTAACAAAAAAGGCACGGCGAGGACTATTAAATGTAATGCGGGTGGCAACGGTAACTTCCTCTCCAGGGCTGGCATGAGCAGGGTAAGAGATCTCGACCGTAGAGGTCCCAGTCCCAAAGAAATTTGTAGCGGTTTCTTTCTGGTTAATGATGTTGCCGGTTACCAGGGAAACCGTAGAAACGGTCTCATCTAAGTTGCTAGGAGCCACTGCAGTCAGGGAGGTTGATTCTCCGCAGGCAGATAGCAGCAGGCCCATCCCTGCACCGATTAATGTTGCCTTGAATACAGTTTTCACTCGTCACTCTCCTGATGAAACCCTTCACGACCATAGAGGTCAGACCAATTATATATGGAACCCATTTTTCTTCAAAGGAAGTGCTTGATTTCTCTTTGCAATTACGGATCATCGGTGGTTTATGAAGATCCATGACAGGTTGTGGAGACGGAACTTTGTCCTCGGAACTGGCCTTGGCCCTGGGGAATCGGATGATGCGGTTTCATTTTTTGTGGTGGCCGCAAGGATTAGAAATGGCGGTGGTACGGTACATCCAGATTCACCTCAATGTCTGGGAGAGCGTTATGGTTTCTTTGCGATCTGTGGGCCTATTCCCGATCATGGCCCTGACCTGTGTCACCCTGCTAGTTCCAGCTTGTGCCGATGATCAAGGAACAAGCGTTGTGCACGAGTCCTCCGAATCTCTGCCTCACCCAGCCCAGATGCAGCCGCAGCAACAGAGGTTGAATGAAGCCAGACGAGATCTGCAGGCTCCTCTAGCCCCAGCGGAAAGCTATCGTGCTGAAGAACAGGACATGATGAAGCTGAGTGTTGGCGACATTCCCGCTTCTGCGGCAGTACCAGCGGCTCCAGTGGTATTGGGTGCGCTTACTAACCCAGGTCGATCGATCGATGTCAGCCAGCTGGGGGCCGAACTATTCGGTGAACCACTTCTGGATGAACAAACCTCCGTGCCAGCATCTATATCCGATGGGGAATTTAATCGCGAAGCCTATGATCTGATCCAGGAGAACCCATTCCTCAGCCCTGCAGACTCACCCCTATCCACGTTTTCTATTGATGTGGATACCGCATCCTATAGTAATGTCCGTCGATATTTAAATTCCGGTCAGCTCCCTCCGCGGGATGCCGTGCGGATTGAAGAGCTGATTAATTATTTTGAATATGACTATCTCGATCCAGAGGATGAACACCCCTTTGTGATGATGTCGGAGGTGTCGGCAGCCCCCTGGAATCCACAACATCAATTGGTGCACATTGGCCTGCAGGGAGAGCGGATCCAGAGTGATGATCTGCCCCCCAGCAATCTGGTCTTTCTGCTGGATGTCTCGGGTTCGATGGAGGATGCCAATAAACTACCGCTGCTGAAGTCTGCATTTCGTCTACTCGTGGCAGAGCTGGATGCCGAGGATACCGTGAGCATTGTGGTTTATGCTTCTGCCTCCGGTGTGGTTCTCGAGCCCACCCCAGGCAATCAAAAAGACACCATCCTGGCGGCCATCGATCAGCTGCATGCGGGTGGATCCACCGCTGGGGGAGAAGGGATCCAACGGGCCTACGCCCTGGCCCAGGAGCAGTTTTTACCCTCCGGCAACAACCGTGTGATCCTGGCCACGGATGGGGATTTTAATGTGGGGGTTTCCAGCGAAAGTGAACTGGTGCAACTGATTGAAGCAAAGCGGGAAAGTGGGATCTTTCTCACGGTTCTGGGCTTTGGAACCGGAAATCTGCAAGATAGCAAGATCGAGCAACTGGCCAACCATGGCAATGGTCATTATGCCTACATCGACTCCCTGCAGGAGGCCCGCAAGGTGCTGGTCAACGAGATCGGGGCCACCCTCTTTTCCATTGCCAAGGATGTGAAAATTCAGGTGGAGTTTAATCCGGCGCGGGTACAGGCTTACCGTCTGATCGGCTATGAAAACCGGATCCTGGCGGATCGTGATTTCAATGATGATCGTAAAGATGCTGGCGAGTTAGGGGCTGGCCACTCGGTGACCGCTCTCTACGAAATTATTCCTGCGGGCGTGGACTCGGAAAGCCGACCTCAGGTGGATCCCCTCCGCTACCAGCAAGCCGTGCCGGATGTGAGTCGGGATGAATCTCTGGAGCTGATGTGGGTGAAGCTGCGCTACAAAGAGCCGGATGCGGATCAGTCGCAATTGCTGGAGCACCCCATCTTTGACGTACCCTTGCAGTTGCAGCAGACTACTGACAATTACCGCTTTTCAGCAGCTGTTGCCGCCTTTGGCATGGTGCTGCGGGACTCTGAGCACCTTGGACAGACAACGCCTGCCCTGATCCAGGACCTGGCCCAGGGATCGCTCGGCCAAGACCCAGGGGGGTATCGAGCTGAGTTTCTGCAATTACTACAGCAGTACAGACAGGTGCAGGGAGAGGAATAACAGATAGCAGAGGCAGCACCCATTTCCTGGTTCACTGAGCTGGGGATTTCGTTACCTATCAAGGAGGGGATGAGTCTACGATGGGGGCGGTCTTATTCCAGGATATGGATGGTGCGCGAGTGTCCTAGTCATCAGCCGTTTGTACTTCAAGCCGATCCCGACAGTTCTCAAGCGGCTCTTTTAATCCATGGCTTGGCGGGCGGCTGTTATCAGCTGCGCTGGCTGGGGGAGTACCTGCAACAACAGGGGATGACAGCTCAGGGGATCAATTTACCGGGTCATGAGTCCAGTCTGGCCAAAATGCCCTATACCCGCTGGCCTCAGTGGACGGATCACGCTCTCCAGGCCTATCTGGCTCTGCAGCAGCAGTACTTGAATGTGGCCATCGTGGGACACTCCATGGGCTGTCTGGTGGCGCTGCATCTGGCGGCTCAACAGCCGATCGACAAACTGGTTCTGCTGGCACCATTTATGGCCCTGCGCTACCACTGGTACCATCTCCTCCCTAAAGAAGCCTACTTGCAATTGCTGAGGCGATTTGTGAATCACGTGCCGCGCCCCCATCTTGCCATTCAGGATCCTGAGTTACGGCGACTGGCGCAGTCCAAGGGCTTTATGGGCAGCTTTAATCTACAGTCGTTGGCCAGTGCTTTGGAACTGCAGGATCAGATCAAGCGCAATCTGACGTTGATCCAAACCCCGGTGCTGATTATCCAGTCTTCCCAGGATCAGGTGGTGGACCCTGCCTGGGCCCAACGGCTCTATGAACGCCTGGGTTCAACCCACAAGCAGTTGCACTGGCTGCACAACTGTGATCACACCCTTACCATGGATAAGGAGTATCCCCAGGTGTTTGAGTGGGTGCACAGCTTTCTCCAAGCGGGCTGCCAAAACTCGCAAAACCCTGTAAGCTAGTGGCCCTAGACGTCTTTCTCTCGTGACTTCCTGACGATGTCCATTCAAATTCAACGCCTCATGGGTCGTGCCCTGCCTCTGCGGGGTAGTGACATTGATACCGACCGGATCCTGCCCGCCCGTTTTCTGCGCTGTGTGACGTTCGATGGCCTGGGAGAACAGGTGTTTCAGGATGATCGGATCCAGCTGGCCGGGCAGCATCCCTTTGATCGTCCCCACTATCAGGGGGCTGCCATTCTGGTGGTGAATGCCAACTTCGGCTGTGGATCCAGTCGAGAACACGCCCCTCAGGCAATCAAGCGCTGGGGCATTCAGGCGTTGGTGGGGGAAAGCTTTGCTGAGATCTTCTTTGGCAACTGTCTGGCGCTGGGGGTTCCCTGTGTTACGGCACCTCCTGAGGGTATTCAGCAGCTGCAAACCTTGATTGAGCAGGATCCCACCACTCCTTTCACCCTGGATCTGGAACAGCAGCAGCTGAGCTGGGCAGCCAACAGTCTGGCAGTGAGCTTACCGGCAGGTCCACACTCGATGTTTTTAACGGGGACCTGGGATGCCTGTGGACAATTGCTGGCACAGCAGGAGCAGATCAAGGCTACCGCCGCTCGTCTTCCCTATCTAAACTGGTCAACCGTCTCAGCATAATGGGTCAGGGCTCTGGACAGAACTAGACTGGAACCGCATCTTCCTGATAGGGCAGATAGTCTACCGCTTCATACCCCAGTCCCTGCCTGAGCACCACAGGCTCATCATCGGTCAGATCAATAACTGTGGACACTGCGGAACGGTAGGGGGATTGATCATCCACCACCAAATCCACCTGTTTGGTAATTTCATCCATATCCCGTGGATCGAGCGGCAGCACCTTGATGGGTTCTCCATCCAGCTTGGCGGAGGTGGAAATGATCGGGTTGCCCAGAGTCTTGAGCAGTTCCTGACAGAGGGGATGAGCGGGGACGCGGATCCCGGCTGTTTTGCGTTTGGGATTGAGTACCAGTTTGGGCACCACCTTGGTGGCGGGCAGTAGAAAAGTGTAGGGGCCTGGAATCAGGTGACGCATGAGCCGATAAGCGGTGTCGGAGACATAAGCATAGGTGGCAATATCCGACAGGGAAGAACACAGCAGGGTCAGGGGTTTATCATTGCTCATCTGCTTCAACTGCCGCACACGATCCACCGCTCCTTTATTGAGAGCATCGCAGCCGATCGCATACACCGTATCTGTGGGGTAGAGCATCACACATCCCCGGTGCAGGGAGGACACAATCTGCTCCACCTGGTGGGGCTGGGGGTAGTCAGGGTGGGTTTGCAGGGTGAGAGCCACGGCGGGGATCAAACTTAGCGGTCGAGTTGGCGATAGTCTTCAGGATCGATGATCTCTTCCAGAGAGGAGAACAGATGCTGCTGTAGAGCTGAGATATCTGCTCCCGCTTCCAGTTCTAGCTTTTGTAGCAACATGCGGATGTGCATGCGAGGGATGTAAGGCCAATCTCCGGCTTCCTCAATATCCTGAAGTAAGGCATGGAGGGAACCGCGAGTATCGGGAAGGGCATCATAAAATTCTCGCTCCAGGGTGGCACGATGCACATCCTCTAACAATCGCAGCAGCTGTAGCAGCCCCAGGCAGTCCCCCGAACGTTGCTGAGCAGCCAGTTGCAGACCACTCATTAACTGCTGCAGATCGGGCGGTAAGCTCTCCTTCGATACATACATATGCGCAGATACCCGGGATCAGCCCCTTTAACTCTGTCCATTATGCAGGCAGTAGGGATCCCTGAGCACAGATCCTTTTGCTTTCGCCCGCCTTGAGTCTAACTCTCTGTTAAGACTCCCTCGTATTTCATGTATGTAAAGATACAATCAGATGGGTGTATTTTTCCGTCCTGTTGACCTTGTAAACTCTGAATTCTGTGATCTAGATCTCACAAATACGAAGAGGCGCAGTCTAAAATCAGACCACTGGAGATGGACCCGTGCCGTACTCTGAGGATTTCTGCTATGCAACACTCCACTACCTTCCCCTTGCCCCATCCAGGTCAGCCGGATTTCACTCAAGATCCTGAGGAGTTTCTCCAGGCGGATACGCAGATTCCTCTGGGACAGCGCTTATTAAAGGCGGGACTTCTGACTCAGTCCCAGCTGGCGCAGGCGTTACGAGAACAGCGGCAAACCCACCTCAAGTTTGGCGAGGTCTGTCTGGAGCATCACTGGATCCAGCCGGAGCATTTCTATCAATTCACCCCCAGCCACTCCCTCTGTTTAGGCGAAATTCTGGTGGCGCAGGGCTATATGGAATTTGATCAACTGCGGGTGGCCCTGGCACAGCAGCATCGCTATGGCCGGAAGTTGGGCGAGATCCTGCTCTGGAAAGGGTGGATCGGGGAAGCGGAGCTGAAGGAAGCACTGCAACAACAACGCCATCTACAGGAAAGGCAATTTCCCAATGCCTGGAGCGCTCTGCAAAGTTTGGCGGCCATTCCTCATCCCTTCGTAACACCAGATCCAGGGTTACCCCAGAAGCTGCAGCTACCCGATTGGGAAGCGGACAGTGTTTCTACGCCTTTCTTGACCGGATTCAACGAGACGGTAGACCCCCCCCGACCTTCAGAGGAGGAGATCCTGGAGGGACCAGAAGCTGAAGCGGCAGAGATCGCTCCCCCCCTCTCTCTGACCCAACAGGTGCTGCATTACCGGAACCAGGCGGCGGCTCTAGAACTGCAGATGGAGTTGAAACAACGAGAATGGGATCTGACTACAGAGCAACTGCGTCAGCAGATCATTGAGCTGCAACAGACTTATCCAGAGCAGCTCCAGCAGCTCCAGGAGCAACTCCAGCGCCAGGCGATGCAGCAGCAAACGGCTCAGCAGACCGTGATTCAGCAGTATCAGGAACAGATCTCAGCCTTGGAGACAGCGTTGCAGCAGTGCCAGACCGAACTGAGAGAACAGCACACTCGCACTCACACCCAGATCCGTGAGCTGGAAGAGTTATTGGACCACGAGCGACACCAGTACAGCCAGGAGCTGCAAACGCTCACTGAGCGTTACCAGGCTCATATGTCAAGCTTGCAGGCCCGTCTGCAGGAGATGGAGACAAAGGAGCAATCGCAGGATCAGGATCAGGCAGAAGAAGAAAAACGAGCCCAGCGCTACCAGCATCAGATCCGCGCTCTTGAGGAAGAGATTGCTCTGCAACAGTCGCAACTGACGGCGGCACTGACTCAGATTCAGGAACTGGATGGACGACCATCGGCTGCGCAACAGGAGATTCTCCAGCAGCAAGAGCAGCAGATCCAGAGCCTGCAAGCTGAGATCCAGGATCTGAAGTCAGCGCTTACCACCGCTCAACAGACTGAGCAGGCGGCTCAACAACGGTTGCGGAAACAGAAGGTCGAGATCCTGAAAGCCCAGCAGGCTATCAGTCGGTTAGCCGTGGAATTAACCGAAATCAAACAGCAGCAGAAGCATGATTGTGAGACGGCACCACAGACCTCGATAGCAGACGATCTAACCACTGCTTTGCTAGAGCCTGTCTCTGCCCATCAGGACAAGAACCCACAACTCCAGGCCCAGCAAGCCCAGGAGCTACTGCATGCCTATCGGCAGAGTCTCAGCGCCCTGCAGCAGGATCTGAAAACGGCACAGAATCAAAATCGTCTGCTTAACGCGCGCTTGCGGGTGGCAGAACGCCGTGGACTCCTAACCCTAGCCTCAGCATCCCCCTCAATCTCGCCGCCTGTGGCCCCATCGACCCGTTGGGAACAGCACCTTTTTGATCAGATGCTGCGGGCCGGATTGTTGACCTCCCAGCAGATCCAGCAGATCCAGCAAACCTGGAACCTGCGCGGGGGCAAGTTGACAGATGTAATGGTAGAACTCACGGGCATTCCGGTAGAAACGATTAAGTTCTTCAGTGAGTCGGGGTATTCCGCCAAGCTCATGGGGTGTCATCGGATGGGTGAGTATCTCCTGGCGGCAGGGTTGATCACGCGGACGGAGCTTGATCGAGTCCTGCAGGATCCGGCGCGAACCGAGCGCCTGGGCGAAGCACTGGCCCATCAGGGGGTGATCAGTCCTGAGACGGCAGACTACTTTGCTCAGATGTTCACCGCAGACAAAGTCTGATCCTCAAAAGGGGGTCCTTAAGCAGTACCGCCTGTATGGGATCGCCATCAAGGGCAAGTGTGCCTCCACTGCAGTTGCGCCGAAAACCCTCTCATACCCTCTTCAGGGCTCTATCAGTTTTTGCCTCTAAAATAATTTCAGATCTTCCAAGGAAACTGAACCCGCCTTGTCTCAACCTGACGCAGCCCTAATTTCACACGTGCGTAAGGCCGTGATCCCTGCAGCGGGAAGAGGGACACGCCTGCGCCCGGCCACCCGGCTTTTGCCTAAGGAGCTTCTCCCGATTGGCAACACCCCCATGATCCACCGTGCTGTTCTGGAGCTGGTGCGGGGGGGCATCGACCAGATTGTCTTGATCATCAGTCCGGCTAAGGCCTCCGTCTGGGACTACTTTGCTGAGATTGCAGAGGGGCTGAATTGTGAGCTGGAGTTGTTGATCCAGCCGGAACCCACCGGAACAGCGAATGCGATTGCGCTGGCGGAACCCTTTTTGCAGGGGGAACCTTTTGTGATCTTCATGCCTGATGAGGTGTGTTTCTGCAACCGCTCCCCCATTGCCCAACTGTGCGAAGCCTATCTGCACTACCGTCAACCTGTGTTAGCGCTCACCTGGCTGGCTCCAGAATGGGCTCCTTATTTTAAGGGGACGGGCCGAATTAACCTGGAACTGCTACAGGATCTGACCTACCGGATTACGCAGCTTCTGGACAAGACCATGGATCCATTCCCCGTTTCCCGCTCGGGCAGTTTTAAGGGAGTAGGGATTGGGGTGGTGGGGCCTGAGTTCCTTCAGCTCCTGCATCAACTGAAACCTGAGCCAGGGCCGCAAAAGGAGTACGACGATATTGTCATCTGGCAGCACCTGACCCAGACTCAACAACTGTTGGGATCAGCGGTGGATGGTATTATCTTCGATGCAGGTCAGCCCCAGGGCTTTGCTGCTGCCAATCGCTGGTGGCTGGAGTTTTGCCAGCAGGAAGACTACGTCAGGCTTCCCGACTGAGGGGCAACCATGGATAACTTGCACCAACGGATCCAGTTCAGCCCTAACTATATCCAGAGGCTATCGCGGCTATTGCAGTTGTTAGGGGAGGAAACACGGCTGCAAATTGTGCTCTGCCTGGCTCAGGGAGAAGCCAATGTCTCGGAGTTGTGTGAATTTCTGCAGTTGCCCCAGAGTACCGTCAGTCATCATCTGGGGTTGCTCCGTCTGGCGGAACTGGTGGTTACTCGTCGGGAGGGACGTCAGATCTACTACAGTATTCACCAGCAGACTTGGCGCACCTTAGCTTCCGGTTTTTTCGATCAGCTGCCCCCCCAAGCAGAGCGATCAGTGCAATTGGATGCTTATCAGATCACGGAACTGCAGGACAGTGCTTTGGGGGACAAGCGTTAGGTCTTTGGAAACTTTAGAGCCAGGATCTGCTCCAGAGTTAGCCCTGTAGCTTCAGCGATCAACTGGGGATCCAGTCCAGCTGCGATCAGGTTGCGGGCGATCTGTTCTTTGGCCCGAAGTTCTCCTCGCTCTTCGCCAATGTGGATCCCTTCTTCTCGTCCCTCTTGTTTCCCTTCCTGAAGCACATCTTGGTAGAACTGTGTCTGCCGCCAATCCGTTAAACTA
This sequence comes from Synechococcaceae cyanobacterium SM2_3_1, assembly GCA_012030715.1. GTDB lineage: Bacteria > Cyanobacteriota > Cyanobacteriia > Thermostichales > Thermostichaceae > JAAUUJ01. The sequence continues at coordinate 9,358 of JAAUUJ010000095.1, forward strand.
AACATCCTTGCCAGCTCCTCCCGACTCCAGGTTGCAAACTTGTACACCAGGATCCTCTCCACCAATTCTAGTAACTCTTTTTCCTCCTCTGCCCGTGCCTGTGCCAATACCTGCTGTGCCTGGAGGATGGCGTCCTCTTCTTCTCTAGCCCCGATCACCCTCAAAATCCCCAATCCCACTGACTCTCCTGGGGGGAGCTGATCCAGATAGATCACTCGGATCAGATTCTGGCTCTGCAAAGCTCGATACACCTGCGGGATCCCTCGATCCAGGGTGGTTTTGGCCCACAACACCACTGCTTGCCAGCTTCCTTGAGGGCGATATTGATTCAGATAGATAAACGTCTCGGTGAGCAATCGCCAGTACAGATCCTCATCTCCCTGTGACTGCACTTCTACAAACATGACCGGATCCTGGGGGAATTCTGACCTGGGGATCAATACTCCATCCACACGGCGAGCCAGTTCTTTCAGTTCTACCGAGCGGAACTCGTAGTGCTCTGCCAGAGAAGGATCGAGCTCCAACAACTCAAATAACAGTTCAGGCAGCCGAAGAAACAGTGCATAGAAAATTGAATCCGTTTTCATGTTTTATGTCAGGAGGGCAAGAGGGATCTACAAGGATGAGGGGATGGTGGGACTAGCTACAGGAGTTGGAGTCTCAGGAATAGGCGTAGAGATCGCAGGAGAAAACCGCATTCTGGGCTTGAACTGATCAAAGGCTGCATTGGAAATGATGTAAAGTCCTAATCCGATGGCAAGAGGAACAGCAACGATCACCAGGCTCGTGAGGAAGACAGAGCCATAGCGTTGGAGGATGGAGGGTCTCGGAGTCGGATCTGGGGGAGTGTGGTAGAAAATGCTGGCCTGGATCTGTTGCTGGCGCTGGGAAGAAAGCTGCGTGGAGCCGGAGGTAACGAGTATAGATTGAGAGGAACGTTCGGGGTGTGAGGAGGGAGAAGGCTCTCTCTGGGAAAGGGACAGATCGGTGGGCAGGTCTGAAAGGGTGTTCCTGATCTCGCTGAGTTGCAGTCCTAACACCTGCATGTTGGTCGGTCGTTTTTTGCCGATCTTTTTCCAGACAGGACATGACCAGAGCCTGGAGTGAAGCCGGGACAGGGTAGAGCAGCTGCCGCTGCCGCATCTCCACAGGCGTGAGATAAAGATGAGCTTCGATCCAGTCGGTGTGAGATCTGGACCGGGGCCGTAGGGGAGATTTGCCTGTCAACATTTCGTACATGACCATGCCCAGGGAATAGATATCCGATCGCGGATCCAGGTCTTCACCCAGGAGCTGTTCAGGGGAGGTATAGGGCAAGGTCCCCAGGATTCTCACGGCTTTGGTTCCTAATGTGACGGCAATATCACTGACGATCTTGGCCAGCCCAAAGTCCATGATCTTGACCACTTCGCCTTCTTCGCCCAGGGTCGTGTCCTGAAGTAGGAAAAAATTGCTGGGTTTGATATCGCGGTGAATCACTCCTCGAATCTGGAGATCATCAATGTCTCGCTCGAAAGTATGGGCAAAATGCAGTCCAGCACACATCTGTAAAGCGAGCCGGAGCATACGCCTGGGGCTGAGCACACCCCTACGGGCCAGCATTTGTTCCAGATCAGAACCAGAAAGAGGAGGTTCCCCTAGGTACTCCATCACCAGATAAGGACGTTCATCTGCAAGGCCATAATCCAGCACTTTGGTGATGTTTGGATGATTACTCAACAGGATATTCACCCGAGCTTCGGCCTCAAACCGCCGTAAAAGCTATTGCTGCAGCTGAGGATGACCTAGGAGTTTCTGGTGCAGGAGCTTGACCACCACCCGTTGCTGAAAGTTGTGTCGATCCAGAGCCTCATAAACCTGCCCCATCCCCCCTTCATTGTACGATTCCACGCTAGGGGCTGCTCGGAGTGGAGAGGAAAAGGAGAAAGGGATCCAGTCTGCTCTAGATCGATGCGCAGAGCAACAAACGCAGCGCTTGCAACGCCTGGCAAGCTGAGGTAGTCTTTCTTGGTCCATCAATCTATTCTTTTAAGAGCGGTCTTTTTAGGTATGTCTTCTACTGATCCGTGTTCCTCAGGTGATGCTGATCAACAGTCACAAACAGAGAAAGATGTTTTATCGGAAGTCAGTATTGAGATTAAGCTCTCCAGAGATTTGGTGCTGAAGCTAGAGAATTTGCCTGGAAATTTACCAACTTACATCCAACAATGGATTCAACAGGGATATATAAGAGAAGCGGAAATTGTTAAGCGATGGCAGGACTTGCTCTCAATCAAAGAGAAGGCCGACCGATGGCTTGGAAAAGTCAATTATCACTGGTTATTACTACTGATCCTATGGTTAGGGTATGGATTATTTATCAATTCGCGAGATCTGTATGACTATAATCTGCAGCAGATTGGGATAGAGGCCATTGTTGAGCGTCAGCATTTTTATCTGGAAGGATCGTTGAGCCCTGACTTACAACCTCGCCAGGATATCTTTGAATATGATGGTCATCTCTATGCATCCAAGCAACCTGGGCAGTATCTTTTGGGGGCTATTGCTTATTTCTTTTTGCATCACCTGGCAGGAATGCGCTACGTCGGCAGCTATGATCTGACCACAGCCTGGGTAACCTTCCTGACGGCCTCGACTGTAACAACTTTTGCGACAGCCGCCGTCTTTTTGCTGGCCCAACAGTGGTCTGCAAGAAGTCGGTATCCATTCTGGCCATACTTATGTGCAGCAAGCTTTGCAATTGCAAGTACAGCATTTCCTTATGCCGGAATCGCTCATCATGACGCTCTGGCTACATCTTTTTTAGTCATGGGTGCATATTTTATCTTTTCAATCTCCAATACTGAAGAATCTGGATCAAGAAAGAGATCAATTCAATGGATTTATCCCATATTAGGTGGGATTTGCTTGGGACTAACGATCACAACCTCAATGCTGCCTTTTTTTATGGTGGTACCACTTTCTATATATTTCATAATTAGTCAGCCAACAAAGATCATCCGATTGATGGGTGGCTGCTTATAGGTATCTTCCCCTTTTTTTTATAATGCTGTTTCTTTTGGCAACCCATTATTGCTGCCAAACATCGCTGGTCAGTATACAGATACATTTTTTCAGTTAGACTGGAATAATTTCTGGTCAAAAGTTTCTTTTTATCGATCTCAGCTACTCCAATACACACCCATTTCAGGATTAGGACTGTTTGGCCTTTGCTTGCTACCCCAGAAATTGTGGAAGGAGAAACTCACTCTAGCGAGTATGGCGATTCTTTTCAGCGGCTACATTCTCAATATTGAAACCGTTGGCCATTGTATGTATGGACCCCGGTATCTACTCCCCTGGATGCCTTTTGCTGCTCTGGGGATCATCGGATATCAGTCTGTGCAACCGTTTTTTCTCAAGTTTGCAGCCTCTGTGCTGCTGATGTTTACCTTCTGTTTTTCTGTAGCTGTGAATTTCATTGGTGCCCTAAGTGGAACAATGAACTGTGATTTGACTTCACCACTCTATCTTGGCTTTCTGGGAAATATGATCTCTGGTGAGTTTATTCATTTTCCTCTAGCCAAATACCTGGGGATTCCTTTCCTGATTTGGGGGGTGGTTCTCTTTGCTAAATTGAGTAGTTCGGCTCTAGACCTCATGGTTCAAGGAGAATTCAAGGCAGGGTGGCAAGACATCCAGGATCGACTTCGTACACCCCCGATCAACCCCATGGCTGTCTATATTTCTACCTCTGTCTTTGTGGCACTTACTTATTATCTTTTCATCCCGATCAAGACCTTACCTCAAGACTATACTTTTTTGATGGCCAGTGAACTGTTACAGGGTCAGATTGGAACTTCCACACCCCCACCTGGCTGGCTGAGTGAATATGTATTCCGGGACGGGCGCTACTACTTTGTCTTTCCTCTGGGAAGTATTCTGACGATGCTTCCAGTTGCCTTGCTTGACAGGTTAGGAATTCTGTCTGGGCCGTCTTCCGTATTGATCGCAAGCCTGATTGCAGGAGGGTTATCCTGCTTTGGTTTTTTGCTGGCTCAAGCCTATCGCTTCAGTTTAGGGATGCAGGTTTCTCTGGTTATTTTCCTAACTTTAGGTAACTGGATCTGGTGTAACTTAGTCTTCGGATATGCTGATATGCTAACCCTTGGCTGGTCGGCCTTAGGGCAGCTGGGCTCACTCTATTTTGTCCTTGGACAAAAGCAACCTCTGATCTCGGGTTTACTCTTTGCGCTTGCCATTGGTAATAGAACAGAGGTTATTGTTCTCACACCTATTTTTATGGCATTGTGGTTTATTTTGGAGACTGATTCTAAAAGATGGTTGGTTTCACTCTATCGATTTTGTTTTTTTCCCATCTTAATTTTGCTCCTGACTTTCTGTCATAACTACTTCCGCTTTAATTCAATATTTGAATTTGGCAAGGGACTGGTTCCTGGGATCTTTGAGCAACCCCATTTTGCATCCGGTTTATATTCAATTGCAGCTATACCTGATCATTTTACTGAGATGTTAACTGCCACATGGCAGAGAATCAATCATTTTCCTTTCGTAGCTCCTAGTGGTTTTGGAGGATCCATCTTTCTTGCCAGTCCCTTTTTGGTGCTCCTTTTTCGCTTCAGAGCTATGAATCAACCTGTCGTTATCCTCTCCTGGATAGCCATGATTGTGATGACCTTTACAATGTGGCTCTACGGGGATGTGGGTGGATGGCAGTTTTCTTACCGCTATGCAGTTAATCTTCTCCCCTGGATCTATATCCTTCTGCTCTATAATGCTCCTCGCCAGATCAACATTCCTGTCATTTGTTTACTTCTGATCTCGCTCTTGATTAACATTTATGCTGTTTGGCTATTCCACTGGACGACATATCTCTGAATTTCGCGCTCACATCGATTCCGGAGCACTGATCCCCAGCAGCCCAGTCAGGGTATTGTAGAGGATCTGACGCGTGGCCTTAACCAGTTGTAGACGGGCCAATGCCAGATCCGGTTGCTCATCCAGGAGGGGATAGATCCGGCAGCGATCATAGAACTTGTTAAAGTCACTAGCCACAGATTCCACAAACCGGATCAGTTTATGGGGGGCCCGTTCCACCGCTGCCTGTCTCACTTCATCGGGGAAGGTAAGTAAGCGCATCAGCAGGAGGCGTTCTTCGGGTTCTACAAACAGCAGATCACCTGCTTCATTCACCATCGGGTGGGATGACTCCATATCGACACCACGATCCTCTGCAATCCGGCGCAGGAGCGTGCAACAGCGAGCATGACTGTAGTGGGCATAAACCACAGGATTATCCAAAGAGGCCTGCCGGGCCACATCCAGATCAAAATTGATGGGGGAATCCATAGAGTTGCTGAGCAGAAACCAGCGGGCTGCATCCACCCCCACCCCGATCTCTTCATCTTCAATCAAATCATTCAGGGAGACAAAATTTCCCGTCCGCTTGGACATGCGAACTTCGGTCCGCTCCTGAGTTTGAGGATCGGTCTGAAACAGCTTGACGAACTGACCGATGATGCATTCCAGGGTCACGGCTGAGCTGAAAGCGCCTACCCCAGCCTGTAGACGAGCCACATACCCATGGTGATCTGACCCAAGAATATTGATCAGTCGGTTGTAGCCACGCCGCACCTTATCACGGTGATAGGCAATATCTGCCGCCAGGTAGGTGAGGGAACCATCCCCTTTGCGCACCACCCGATCTTTGTCATCGTCGTATTCAGCAGTTTTGAAGTAGACCGCCTCTTCTGCCTCTGGTGTTGGATCCTCCTGCCGTGGGGAGCGTGCCCGGTAGAGGTAGTCGTTTGCTTCCAATTCCTGCAGGGTGATCTCAATCGCACTCAGGTGGGTCTGGGGATCAGGGGTATGCAGGCGGCGTTCGCTAAACCAATAGTCAAAGTCGGTGCCAAACTGGTGCAGGGTGGCCTGTTGCCAGGCAAGCAATTCCTGATAGGCGTAATCTGTATAGTCCTGGAGGGTAGGGGGTAGAACTGTCGAACCCCGCTCCACCTTCTCCAAGAGCCGTTGGGCCATGTCCACCAGATACCCACCACGGTAAGCATCCTCTGGCAACTCCACTGCCTGCCCCTGCAATTGCTCGACCCGCACCTGCAGCGATCGCCCCAGGATCTGCATCTGGTTGCCAGCATCGTTGATGTAGAATTCTCGCTCCACCTGATGCCCGGTCCAATCCAGCAAATTGGCCAGGGTGGATCCGACGGCGGCCCAGCGGCCATGACCCACATGCAGAGGACCCGTGGGATTGGCGGAAACAAACTCCACCAGGATCCGTTCTGGAGACTCTGGCAGAGTTTTGCCGTAGTCATTGCCCAGGGAGAGAAGATTGTCCAGCCCCCGCTGCAGAAAAGGAGGGTGAAGGCGGAAATTCATGTATCCAGGTCCAGCAATGCTGGCCTCCACATCGGGCAGCTGCAGCTCAGCCACCAGGATCTGGGCAATTTTGGCTGGAGGTAGCCCATCACAAAGTTTTTTCATCCCCAGGGCCACCGGAGTGGCGTAGTCTCCATGGCGAGTATCTTTGGGGATCTCCAGGACAATCTTGATCTCACTCACCTGTGCCTCTGTCAGGGAGCCCAGTTTTTCTGTAGCTACCGCCCGATGAATGGCCTCAGAGACCGCCTGCGTGAGCACCTGAACCAGAGAAAGGGAGGAAATCATAGGATTTGACTACAACAACAGCGCAAAAGCAGAGGAAGCAAAGGGAACGCCAGACCACAAGACATTTCCCGATCTTAACGATCAGGGGTCGAACTGGATAGAACCCGCTGGCTTTGCAATTTCAAGATCCGACGCCGCAGTTCTTCGCGGGCCTGCTGCAATGTTTTGGCTTTCTGTTGCAGAACAAGTGCGGCCTCTTTCACCTTCAGCATCTTGGTCTGCATGAGCTGATTTTCCTGCCGCAACCCTTCCACCGCTTCTTCTAGGGCCAGAATGCGGTGCACTTTCTGCTCCAGATCCACAGTCATCTGGGAGTTTTCACTGCGCAACTGATCCAGCTGATCCTGAGCCTTCTGCAATTGGGCTGCCAGGTCTCCGGTCCGGCCCTGCAGCAGTTGATGACTATTTCGCTGTTGTTGTAATTCCAGGGCCAGTGTGTCGAGACGCTCCAGATCCTGGGCAACCGTTTGCTGTAGATCTTGATTGACTTGCATCAGTGCCTGTTTTTCCTGATTCAACCTCTCAATCAGGATTTGATCAGCTGAATTTTCTGCAGGTGCAGGGGATCTGATCTGAATCAGTTTGAGATAACATTGTTTCTCTATACTCTTGAGCCTCCACAAGAGCATTTTTTTCCTGCTGCAG
>JAAUUJ010000096.1 GCA_012030715.1 Synechococcaceae cyanobacterium SM2_3_1
AGCCCCACTGGAATATCTAAATGTAAAATGCCATCTGAGCCAATGCGCGACTTAAGTTTAATACTCTGCACGATCTATCCTCCTTTGCTCCTTGCAGCAATTCCAGAATTTCACTCTCCAGTTGCTTGATCTTAGCCTCGATCGCCTCCAACGGCTCTGGCGGCTCATACTTATAAAAATAGCGATTGAAATTAATTGTGTAGCCCACAATACCCGTTTGCTGATCCTGCTCATCCTTATAGGCTTCATCAATCCAGGCATCACCCACATAGGGCTTCACTTCCTTCTCAAAATAGTCATAAATATCCTGCTTCAGCGGCACATCCTCATCGTAGATCGAGCGTCCAATCGAGCCCGGATCTTCATGCACCTGCAACGGCACATTCTCATAATCCCGCAGGTCTGGATCTGGCTCAAAGCCATCGCCCTTCGTCGCAGGCATCTCCTTCGCCTCCGAGTCCCGCTCCGTCAACGCTTTCAACACCGCATCCTTAACAGGCTTTTTCAGCTTCAAGGGCTTCAATGTCTTCTCCAGCAACGGCAAAAACCGCTTCGGATCGCATATCACCTCCGAGGGCAATGCGTGCAAAGCCGCCATGATTTGTTGCTGCAAGGCTTCCCCTGCTTTGCGATCGGCTTCCTGGTCTGTCTCACCTTTCTTCTTGCTTTCTGTCAACCCAGCAAACGCCTTTTGTTCATGCAGCCGCTCCATCCGTTCTGGGGTCGCTGCAAAATTCAACCGCAAGGGACGCTCCACTCGAATGCGACGATAACCAAAATCTTGATTATCAAAGACCTGGCAATAGTCCCCCGGTTCAAAAGCATGGTAAATCTGGGCAATCTCATCAATTTGAGCATCGGTGATTTCGTTGCGCTTGTTATTCAGGCTCTTTCGCATTTTCTGGTAAAAGCGATCTGATGTAGCATTCACCAGTCGGATCTTGCCCTTGCGGTTTGTCAACACCCACAGATAGGTGCTGATGCCCGTGTTATAAAACAACTGTTCCGGCAACGCTACAATGCCCTCCAGCCAGTCGTTCTCAATAATCCAGCGGCGAATATTACTCTCCCCACTACCTGCATCCCCGGTAAACAGCGGTGAGCCATTAAACACAATCACGATGCGGCTGGGTTCCTCCGTAGCCCGCTTACTCAGCATGTGCTGAAGGAACAGCAGCGATCCGTCATTAATGCGAGGCAAACCCGCACCAAACCGCCCATCGTCTCTCTTCGTTTCATGCTCGCGCTTGATGATGTACTCCACCTTGCGCCAGTCCACCCCAAACGGCGGATTGGAAAGCATGTGACGAAAGCGGCGCTTTTCATGACCATCCTCGCTAAAGCTATTGCCGAAGATCAGCTTTTGAGGGTCTTCACCCTTTAGCAAAAAGTCCGATTTGGCAACCGCGTAGGATGTGGGGTTAATTTCTTGTCCAAACAGTTCTACTCTGGCGTTGGGGTTGCGGTCTTCGTGGCAAATGTAATTTTTAGCCTCCGTTAACATTCCCCCTGTGCCGCAAGCCGGATCGTAAATTGTGATGATCGCATTTGGATTGGTGAGGGCTTCTTCATCCTCTAACAGCAGCAACCGCACCATCAGCCGAATCACTTCTCTTGGAGTAAAGTGTTCTCCGGCAAATTCATTGTTGTCTGTATTGAACCGATAAATCAGATGCTCAAAAATTTTCCCCATCTCATGGTTGTCGGTGACATCAGGATCAAGAAAACGAATCCCATCAAACCTTTGACAGATCAGAAGTAGCAAGTTAGAGCTTTGGAGCCGCGACACCTGACGACGAAAATCAAACTTTTCAATAATGTCCTGTACGTCTGGGCTAAAACCGTTCAGGGAGTTGATCAGGTTTTGCGCCAGGTTATTTGGGTCTTTTAGCAGCAAGTCCCAGTCATAGTCTGAAGTGTTGTAGACCAGGGAGTTGCCCGCCGCCGTGGTTAGAACCCCGTGCAGGTTCTCTAGCTTGCCTTTGTATTTTTCGTAAGCCTGACATACCGCGTCACGAGTTTCCGCCATTGCCAGATCCAGCCGTCGAATCACCACCATCGGCAAAATTACATCAGGGTACTCCCGCCGCAGATAGTCACCCCGCAGCATATCTGCCAGTCCCCAAATGAAGTCTGCTTTTTCTTGGAAGTTAGCCATCGTCGATCGCGTTCATTTGCAGACCTCCCGTTCGCATCAGATGCTAAAAACGGGTTAGCACTTCATTTTACTGGCTTTTTAAAGCTCTGAACTGGAAGAATATGCTATGGGCGTTCACCAACCCTTTTGGAAACGTTCTACAGGATCATTTGTAGGGGCTGAGGAGCAAGGCAACCTGACTTAGTTCTCGACCTTGAGGTTATTGCGCTTGTAGAAGGCGACGTAGTCTTTGATGTTTTGGGCCTTCTCCTTGGGCTCGGGATAAGTCCAGGCTCCATCCGGGAACGTCTGACCCTTCACCTCCAGCGTGTAATAACTGGCCTGCCCTTTCCAGGGACAGAAGGTGTGGGTGGGGCTGGGTTTGAAATACTCTTTTTTCACGGAGTCCGGAGGAAAGTAATAGTTACCTTCCACCAGTTCACAGCGATCACTTTCCGCCAGGACCACATCGTTCCAGATTGCTTTGGGCATTGTCTTATCCGGTTCATGAGAATTCCGCCACCATGATCATAAAGCACATCCACTCTTAAGGGTCTAGGGCCAGCAACTGTTCGATGGCGGCCAGCCGCTGGTTCTGCCCCTCTCGTAACCGCTCCACCCGCCGCTGATAAGCTCGCTGCAGACACTCCTGCTGTAACCCCTGGGGCAGTTGGGGCCAGGTCTGGATCAGGGCATCCACAAATACGTCAATGGGGATGGGATGCTCTGCCTGGAGAGAATGCAGACAGGCCGTGGCCTCGCTGGAGAGGGACCAGGAGGGATCCGTACCGTTCACTGCCGGAGGAAGATCTGGCACAACTTCTTCCTGGATTGGGGTCGCTGTCATCTGCAGCCCCGCCCACAGATCCTGGGGTTCTTCCTGGGTTTCAACTCGGGTTGCTGAGGCCTCCAGATCCTGAGAGGCAGGTGCAAGATCAGGTTGCTGGGTCTGCGGTTCCTGAGGCTGCAGCTTTTCTGACCCCAAGTTGGTCTGGGGCGGCGGAGTAGGGAAGAGGGGATCGCGGGTCGGTCCAGTGGGTAATTTCTTCTTCGGGGGGGCATGGCAGAGGGTGACAAAAGGTCAGGCGAGCACAGGAATGCGTTGCAGGAGGGCAGCAATCACTTCTTCGTAGGGTTCCGCCAGAGTCTTTTCCCCTGCTTCCGCCAGAGACCAGCCCATGCTGTTGGTCTGCTGCACAATCGTACTTTGCTTCACCGAACTGAAGAGAGGGATCCCCTCCAGCACCTCTTCCAGGGCTTCCAGAGCGGCTTTAGACATCTTGGTGCGATTGGTGCCCACCCACTGGTCCCGGGTTGGCAGCACCCCCAGGATCTGGGGGACATGAAAGTCCAGTTCCGCCAGTTCCTTCACCAGGATCATGGTGCTCAGGGCGCCCATTACCCCCTTTTGCGTGCATTCCGTCGGCACCACCAGAAAGTCGGAGGCAAGGATGGAGTTGTAGGTGAGTAGACCTTTGGAGGGGGGGCTGTCGATGACAATGAAATCGTAGTCGAACAGGATCGGTTTGAGGGCACGGCGGAGAAACAGTTCCCGTCCTGGTTCCATCGTGATCGCGTCAATGGCGCGTGAAAGGCTGTAGTCGCTGGGGGCCAAGGCCAGGTGTCCCCGTCGATCCTCGTTACTGGGGAGGCGAATAATGTCGGCAATGTGCACGCGGTCTGAGCCCGTTAGCAGGGTTTCGGCAATGGTGGCGGAGTCCATCAGATCGGCCCAGCCCAGCCACTGACTCAGATTACCCTGGGGATCAAAATCCACAGCCAGGGTTTTTCCTTGACGCTCTGCAAGCATGGTAGCCAAGTTAAGGGCGGCAGTGGTCTTGCCCGAGCCACCACTCAGACAAACAACTGTAATCACTGTCGCTGGAGAAGTCGATCCAGACATGCAGGCTCATCCTTCACAGCTCTTTCTACACACTATATCCAGCGCAGTGTAGAATGGCTTCCCCTATATATAGATTGCAATGCTGCTTTAGCCCTGAGCAATGGATTGCTTGGTACGGTAAGTGAGGCTGGCGGCCACCTCCAGGGCCTTGGCCGCATCCCGCAGGTAGTAACCCACGATTTCATCCTCCTGACTGGGATCTGGCTTATCAAACTTGGCGTTGGATTGCACATTACAGTACATGGCCAACCCCACCAGCACTTCCGAAAGGCCATGCTGTTCCACCACCTGCTCCACATCCTTAAGCAGATCTTTGATCAGGGCATCGGCAATCGGCTGCGGTAGGCTGTCCAGTTCCTGCATAGTTTTCTCGTGATGATGGTGCGGTGGGATCAATCCCCTACTGTCAGGGTAAGCGTTTACAGGTCATAGGCGTCATCATCTTCATTCCGCAATGCCTGTTGTCCAGATCGGGCATAGAAAGAGTACTCCCGTTCCACCACCTGGGCCAGTTCGGCCATGGACATCTGTTGCCCTTGAATTTGAGCGCGGAGATAGATCTTTAAAGATTGAATGTAGGCCAGCCCCAGAGCCATGGTCAGAGCCGCAGCGGTTGAACCCGAGATCACACCACCCGCAATCGTGCCAACCCCCGGAATCAATTTCAAGAGATTGTTGACCACAGTGCGTCCCAGCAGCGACATGCCCCCAGATCCGGCAATGGTGGTGAGGACCGTGCTCACAAAGCCTTTGCCAAAGGGCAGGCCAAAGATCAGGGTAATGTGGGCCAGCATCGTGGTCTGCATCGTCACCAAAATTGGCGCGTCGGCAAAGGGGATGGGGGTGAACCCCACTGCAAAAGCACTGGCCACATAGCCACTCACATACTTGAAGGCCTCACGAGCCTTGAGGCGGATGCTGCGGGTGCCATTCACCAGCGCCTTCCGGGCCACCTCTGGCAGCAATTCAAAGGTGACCTCCACCAGCTGATCCAGGCCATGGGCAGCGACTCTGTAGTCCTGATTTACGGGATAGGCTTCGGCCAGAATGGGCACGATCTGACGCACCGGCAGGTTCTCCGCCTCCAGCTTGGCTTGAAACAGGCTGTGCTGACAGGTGAGGGTTTTGGTCAGAACTAGCAGCACCGGAATGTCCTTCTTCTCCAGAGCCTGCAGCCATTCCACCTCTATTTTCTCCAGCCGATCCCCCATGTGGCTGATGCAGTACCAGATGATGTGGATCTGCTCATCAATCGCCTGCAGGCGTTTGTCCTCGATCAGCTGAGCCACTTCCAGCTGGATGTGCCGTACCTGTTCATGGCCCAGTTCCAGCCCAGGGGTGTCATAGACCGTGATCGGAAAGTCCTGTTTCTGGTACTGCCGGATCGCCTGAGTCACGGGCCGACCTGCGCCAATCTGGGCCAAAGGCTCCCGCAGCACGGCGTTAATTAGAGTGCTTTTGCCCACTCCAGTTTTGCCGATGATCAACACATTGCAGCGCCCCATGGCCCCCTCAGCCTCCAGATATGCCTGATTGAAGGCCGCCAGTAAATCCTCAAGTGAGAAGTTTTTGGACACTGCACCTCCTAAAATCCCTGCTGTTATCCTCCAGTGTCGACAGAGGTTCTGTCGAGATCCAGCCTGTGTCGTTGCCGCCAGTCTCCTTCTGGCAGATAGTGATATCCCTGCACCAGCTCGGGACGCCCCACATAGATCCAGGCATGGTTGCCGCTGTGTAACTGCAGCCATTCCCTGTGGTAGACATGGGGATGGTCCTCAAGTTCATCCAAACGCGCCAACAGCTGCAGCGAGATCTGATAGCGCTCTCCCTTGACCCATCCAGTTCCCCACCAGATCATCGGATAACGTCCCAGGTGATAAAGCCGCAGGCCCAGCAACCGATCTTCCCCCAGGCAGTGGGCGGATTGGAGAAAATGATGATTCTCTTCCCCCTGGAGCAGGGAGCCGTATACAAAAACCTGAGTCCGGGCATGAGGATCCATTGTAATGAATCTATAGTTTTTATCATGAATCATAACTTCACTACTATGTATCCTTGCGATTAGGATAAGCGCTAGAAACGTGAAGAAATCCTAAACTCCTCTCAGGAAGAACGAGATGGGTTCTATCTCGTCAGTAGAATCCAATCACAGCAAAGGACAAGATCGCATGCATCAACTGTTACTAGAATCGATCTGGCTGGTTCCCTGTTACCCACTGATCGGGGGGCTGGGGGCATTGTACTGGTCTCCTGGGGTAACGAGACGAACAGGACCACGGCCTGCAGGCTATCTGAATGCGCTCCTGACCCTGATTGCTTTCGTCCACAGCTTCTGGGCCTTGGTGGGGATCTGGGATCAGCCCCCCTTTACCTTTTCGATTCCCTGGCTGCAGGTGGCAGGACTGGATCTATCTATTCCTGTGATTGCCTCAGCCACTACGGTAGGGGCCTGTGTGCTGGTCATCGGACTTAATCTGTTGGCTCAGATCTATGCCATCGGGTATCTGGAGATGGACTGGGGCTGGGCGCGGTTTTACTCGTTACTGGGTTTGTTTGAGGGGGGCATGTGTGCCCTGGTTCTGTGTGATTCCCTCTTCTTCAGTTATATGGTTCTGGAGATCCTTACTCTCGGCACCTACATGCTGATCGGGTACTGGTTCAATCAGTCGCTGGTGGTGACGGGAGCACGGGATGCTTTTCTTACCAAACGGGTGGGGGATCTGTTTCTCCTCATGGGGGTGCTGGCGATTTTTCCCCTCGCAGGCAGCTGGGATTTTCCGGCTCTCGCCTCCTGGGCGGAAACCACAACAGCCGATCCCACGCTGATTGCCCTAGTGGGGTTGGCGCTGCTGGTCGGACCGATGGGCAAATGTGCTCAGTTCCCGCTGCATCTGTGGCTGGATGAAGCGATGGAAGGCCCGATTCCCTCTACCATCCTGCGCAATTCTGTGGTGGTGGCGACGGGGGCATGGGTGTTGATCAAGCTGGAGCCGGTGCTGACGCTTTCCCCCTTGGTTCGCTCCGCCATGATTGCAGTGGGTCTGATCTCTGCTTTAGGAGGAACTCTGGTGGCACTGGCCCAGATCGATGCCAAGCGAGTCCTTTCCTACACCACCACCGCTTACATGGGCCTGATCTTTATAACCGTGGGTAGCGATCAGTCAGGACTGGCCCTGCAGTTCCTCCTCACCTATGCCCTGGGCATGGCTTTGCTGGTGATGAGCTGTGGCACCGTTATCTGGAACAGTATTACCCAGGATCTGCGTTTTCTGGGGGGGTTGTGGTCGCGGCGACCGCTCTCGGGACTGGCCTTTTTACTGGGTACAGCAACCCTGGTGGCGCTTCCTCCCTTGGGTGGATCCTGGGGGCTGTTGCAACTGACAGATGTTCTCTGGCGCGAGCAAAACTGGCTGGCCTGGATGGTGATCCTGGTGAATGGGTTGATGACTGTGGCCCTGCTGCGCATGTTCGGTCTGATCTTTGCTGGTTCCCCCAAGCAGATGACGGAGCGTTCACCGGAGGTGCACTGGCCCATGATGGTGCCCATGATGCTGCTGTTTGGCCTGACGTTGCATGTTCCGCATATTCTGATCCAGTGGCAATTGCTCCCCGAGCTGACCATCCTTCTGCAACCCAGTAGTGTCTTGCTAGTGGGGATTGTCGGCTTGGGGATCGTGACAGGGACAGTGCTCTACCTCACCCCTGCTATTCCCAAACCGATCCGCCTTACCCGGTTTGAAGATCTGCAGGATCTGCTGGCCAATGACTTCTACACGCCTATCCTTTACCGAACCACGATCGTGGGCCTAGTGGGGGTCATTTCACGGCTGGCAGACTTCATTGATCGCTACCTGGTGGATGGGCTGGTCAATCTGGTGGGGCTGGCCTCAACTTTTGGCGGCCAAACCCTGAAATATACGGTGTCTGGTCAGGCGCAGCTCTATCTGCTGGCGGTGCTACTGGGCAGCATTCTGCTGGCGTTAATTATATTCAGCACCTGATCTGGTGATTGGCAAGCGAGGGAGAAAACGATGCTAAGTGCACTGATTTGGGGACCCATTGTGGCGGCAGCAGCAGTCGGCTTCTGGCCCCGAGCTTTAACGACACGGCAATGGCGCTGGATAGCGCTGGCGATTGCGACGGTGATCATACTGGCCACAATGCTGGTGTTTAGCCGTTTTGATCTGACGGATCCGGGCATGCAACTTAGAGAGCAGAGGGCCTGGGTGCCTCTGATTGGTCTGGACTACACCCTGGGGGTGGATGGTCTCTCTCTGGGATTGCTAGGGCTGAATGCTCTGCTCACCTGGATCGCCATTTCCACTACCGATGACACCCTCCAGCGGCCCCGTCTTTTTTATGCCCTGATTTTGCTGGTCAATGGAGCAGTGGCTGGAGCTTTTCTGAGCCAGAACCTCCTGCTTTTCTTTCTATTCTACGAGCTGGAGCTGATCCCCTTTTACCTGCTGATTGCCATCTGGGGAGGATTGCGCCGTGACTACGCCGCCATCAAGTTTTTGCTCTACACCGCCGTGTCCGGCATTCTCATGCTGGTGGGTTTTCTGGGGCTATTCTGGCTCAGTGATCTCAACAGTTTTGATTATCAGGCCCTGCAATCTCAAGCCCTGCCGCTGGGGGCTCAGATCCTGCTTTTGATCACGTTGCTCGTCGCCTTTGGCATCAAGATCCCCCTGATCCCCTTCCACACCTGGTTACCGGATGCCTATGTGGAAGCCTCTCCAGCGGTGGCAATTTTACTGGGGGGGATCCTGGCCAAACTGGGAACCTATGGACTGGTGCGGTTCTGTATGGGCTTATTTCCAGATGCCTGGTCCTATCTGGCGCCTTCGCTGGCAATCTGGGCCGTGATCTGCATCCTGGGGGGAGCCCTGACTGCCATTTCCCAGAAGGATATTAAACGGATGGTGGCCTACAGCTCCGTGGGACATATGGGCTACATTCTCCTGGGCTGCGCCGCCTCCACTCATCTGGCCCTGGTGGGAGTGGTAAGTCAGATGGTGGCCCATGGTCTGATCCTGGCTCTGCTTTTCCAGGCGGTGGGTGTGATCGAAGCCAAGGTGGGCACCCGCGAACTGAATGTCTTGAATGGCCTCCTCAATCCAATTCGTGGTCTCCCTCTGGTGAGTGCCCTGCTGATCACAGGGGGCATGGCCAGTGCTGCCATTCCTGGCATGGTCGGGTTTGTGGCAGAGATCTTGATCTTCCAGGGCAGCTACGCGGTCTTTCCCTGGCAAACCCTGGTGGGGGTGGTGGGCACCGGACTAACGGCGGTCTACTTCGTGATCATGATTAACCGCGCCTGTTTCGGCAAATTGGATAATGCCACTGCCTATTACCCCAAGGTGATCTGGTCGGATCGTCTGCCTGCCCTGATCCTGGCGGTGCTGATCCTGGCACTGGGCATTCAGCCCACCTGGCTCGTCCGCTGGAATGAAGGCACCACGGCAGCCATTGTGGAGACTCTTACTCCAGAAACTATGGCCAGAACCCAACCCTTAACCCTGATCAGTGCCGTAGATTTACGACCGCATTCTTGAATCTTGCCTGTCCTACTGAAGTGAGCATCATGGTACAAACCGCTGTTCAACCCAAAACCCAACTGCCCCCATCCCAGCACCCGTTTGCGGAGATCATCCACCGTTTGGAGGCGGGCGGGGCAATGCTGCCGGACACTCCAGAGAACCTAATGCAGATCATCGGTCTCTACAAGGCCTATGCGGTACCCATGGATTTCTATTGGCGGGATCTGCTCTACATTGCTGAACAGGTGTTTCTCGATCCCCTGCCTTTCTTCAAATATTTTCTGCCGCAGGAGTACATTGATCTGGCCAATCACTACGCGGGAGACACTGCTGATCTGCGCATCTGGAGGGGACCAGCGACAACTCATCCAGAACTGCTGGATTTTATGAAAAAGGGGGAGACTCGCCCGTTACCCAAGCTACTGCACCACCTCTGGCATGACCGCATCAACATGGAATTTGCCGAGGAATGCATGCGGGCGATGCTCTGGCACCGCGATATGGGGGGACTGCTGGATCCCTACATGGACAGTCAGGAGTACAAGCAAAACGCAGATCGGGTGATTCGCGCTTACTTCAAATTCAATCCACCGATGTTGCTCTTATACCAGCTGTTTCCAGAGATGTTCCTGGAGCAGTGTCGCCAGATGACCATGTACTCGGTGCTCGGCCTGTTCTGGGAGATTATGGCCCCGGTCTTTTTTGAAATGTCAGATCTTTACGATGAGGGCAAGCTCACCTCGGTGCCGGAGGCCATGAACTTTCTGGTGAACGGCATTTTTGCCATTGCCGGGCGACCGATTTACCACCATGTGCAGATTCGGGGCGAATGGTTTGAAATTGTGCCCAAATTCGAAAGGATTCACCTGGCTCTACGAAGCCGCCTTTCCCTATGTGGAAGCCGTGTTTTACCGCACTTCTCCCTTCCGCGGCACCAAGTCCTACAATGCCCAGGCGGATCAGGTGCCCACAGATCAGCACAATTTCCACTACGGCATTCTTTACGCCGACAAGTTTCCCGTGGCTACTGCGGGCATCCCCCCGACGCTACTGCACCAGGATATGTATCACTTCCTGCCTCAATACCTGGTGGACTATTACAGCCAGCACTGCCGGGGTCATGATGACATACTGATCCAGCTGGGGGTAAGCTTTCAGCGCTCCATGTACTGTGTCACCTCAGCCGTGATCCAGGCGGGACGAGCCGCTTTTTTCTACCCGCTTGACGATCCTGATCCTGAGCATCTCAAGGCCAATCGTGCCTATTTTGAAGGCCAGATCAATCGTTTCTGCCGTAAGGACTATGGGATGGATGAGGCCGCCCGCCTACGTTACATCCAGAATCAAAATTACCGTTAAGACACTGCACCCGTAGCTGAACAGCAGCTAGAATGGCGCCTTTACGCCTCAGATCAGCCCATTGGCAGCAGCAGATCCCTCTCCTCCCGCCGCTATTCTGAGACAAAGACCCCGCTGGATCACGGGAACCCTTACCACCCGCACCAGCGTCCAGGGAAGAGTCTGCAGCAATGACTATCTCAGAACTGAGGAGAAGAATGATCATGGTGAAATGGTGGATTGGGATTGCCGCAGGTTTGAGTGTCTGGGGGCTGGCTGCACCAGGAGAAGCTATCCCCGGACAGTCCGCTGATCAGACCGCTGCCTGGATCCAGGAGAACGCTGCTCTGGGGGCAGAACCCGGGGAAACCCTTCTGATCAACCGCACCCAGCCGGATGGCACTCGCTTCTCCTTTCAGGCTTCCGTGGCACCACCGGGACGGATCATCAATCCCCTCGACCGTGAAACCATTCGTTCCGAGCGGATGACGTTTTTCAAACCGGAAGGGTTAACCCCCCAGGATCTGGAAGCGGCCATTAAAGCCATCTACGGCCCTGAGATTGCAGCTGATCTGGAACAGGCAGAAGAGATATTGCGTTATCCCACCCCCCAGATGCTGAGTGCCCCAGCCACGGATGAGAACTTTCTGGAGCGAGCAATCCAGGGAGTTGTCAAGCAGGGAGATCTACTGGTGTACTGGATGGAACTTACCCAGAATCGGGATGGGACTGTGCAACAGGGGCAGGCGGTGGTCTTTGAGGAGGAATGGCTGCCCAAGATCACAGAAGAATTATCGCAGCGGCATAAGCTGAACATTATTCCCTAGCAGAAGTTCTCAAAAGGAGGGGAGAGGGTTATGGGATCTGCCTCACAGGTGTCGGTGCGGGAATTGCAGCAGATCCTTGCTACCCAGCCCCCTGAGTCTGTGCAACTGATCGATGTGCGGGAACCTGGGGAGATTGAACTGGCCAATCTGGCCCACCTGGGATTTGTCAACTATCCCCTCAGTCACTACGAGCAGTGGTCCCGCCGCCTGCTCACGGATCTAGATCTGGCAAAACCCACCTATGTCCTCTGTCATCACGGTCTGCGTTCGGCTCAGATGGCCGCATGGTTACGCAGTCAGGGCTTTACTCAGGTGATCAACGTGAGCGGCGGGATTGATGCCTGGTCCCGAGCAGTGGATCCTGAGATCCCGCTGTATTGAATAAGCTGTGGGATTTGCTTTTGTTGCGAGATTGTATCTCTCCCTGGCCCAGGATATCCCCGCAGCGATCCCCATGGGAGTGGCTGGGCTTCAGGGGGCTGGGGTCTGCGATAGGGACACGGATCTCCAGCGGGCTTTCCCTGGGTTACTGCGGCTGAGTTGAGCAGTCTTCGTTGATAACTCAGTTGTCCGAAAAATACTGCAGTCGTTTTTGCCACTATGATTTAATTTATTTTTCGCTGAGAAATTGTTGTTGCGGAATAAAAAATTATTATTTTACGCGGCAAATAACTATAACAGCTGTAAAAATGCGAAAATAGAGTGGTTGGATGCCAAGAGGCCGATATGCGGCATGATTTGATTTATTTGACCAGAAATGCTCAAAATAAGGCGAACTGTGCGGAGAATGATATCGTAGCACAGCAGCTTGGCGAGAAAAACAACGCTGTAAAGCCCGCGCAGAAGTCTAACCACTCTGACAACAAGCCTGATGGGTTTGATCTCTACCTTAAAATCAAGGAGAAGCGAGCTGGGCTATACCGACGTCTTGCAGACTCCTAAATTTCTTGAGCTAGAACTAGTCTTGGCTATACATTATGATCAACTTCAGAGCTATGGTGGGGAACCAGGTCTGAGGGACGGAGGCCTGCTAGATTCTGCTCTTTCTCAGCCCCAGGCAAGCATGTTATGAACTGACGCTTAGCGAAGATGAGTTCTACTCTCTGGTCCTTGGGGTAGTAAACAAAGAGATAGGCAAAGAGGAGGTAGCTAGATTGCTAGAATCTGCTTCCGCCCCTGCTCTACAGGAGCAAACCCCTTCAAGTAAAGAATGAGAGTAGCACTCTTTCCCCGGAGCCGTAACTGTTCCAGAGTAGACCAGATAATGATCCTCTATTCCGAATATTACTGAACTACCTCTGATCCAGTCTCTGCGGGAATTTGAGGTTGATCTGAGCTGGTGTGCTGAGTCATTAAATGAACTCTTACTCGGAACTCAAGCAAGCCTGTCCCTGCTTCCACCACTGCACCAGATCCCCCTCTGGAAAAGCCGCCACCGCCTGATTCACATAACGGTCATCTCCCGTCATATCCGTAAGAATAAACAGTACATCATCTCCATAACGGCTGGAGGGGAAAGCCCGAACCAACTGATCCTTGCTGCGGATGGCCTGCCGTTTAAACCATTTCAAGTGCTCCCACTCGGGCTCATTGGGATCGAGATCAGCGAGAAAGTGCGGTAAGGGTAGCATCGCCAGAGATTCTGAAGGAGGGTACAGAGATTCCTGACGAGAAAGGAGCAGTACCTGCAGATAATAGGATTTCTCTTTGATTGCCTCTGGAGTATCCGGATTTACCAGCAGCTTGCCCAGCAGATCCAGAGCCACCGCATTGTGGTTAGCCCGTTGATATCCGGTGCGAATGATCTCGTGATCTGGGCGATCCTCTCGCATGAAATTCGTGAAGTTGGACTCAAAACTTGAAGAAAGACTGGCCGCGCGCCACCCGTTGTAAAGGAGAAAATAGCCATTGCGCCAGCCCTCGGCCTGTCCCCAGCGTTCTGCTAAGTCCAGAAGCGTCTTCGGGGATTGCGGATTCTCCAGGGGAAGCAGATCCTGCCAGCGCTGCCGTTGCTCCTGCAGTTGAGGATCCAGGGGGGCAACCGTGATCCAGTTGGGAGGCTGCAGCAGTTTTTGCTCCTGTAGCAGTTGATCTAGTGACAGATCAGCCGTGAGCTCCAGGGCCTGACTGTAGGAATGCGAACGAGCTTGCTGCAGTGCCAGGGCGTAGCGCAGAAGCGGGGCAAGAGCATGATCTGGCTTCTGAGACAGCAGTAACTCCAGATCCGCCACCGACGTGCCCACATCCAGTAACCAGAACACCCGTGCTCGGATCGCCCAGTGCAGATGCTGATCACCTGTGGGGTTCACCAGCCAATCCAGCAAAACCTGTAGACCCTCTGCTCGCTTGCCCTGCCACTCTAGACTGCGAGAGAGCCAGTAAGTGGCGTCATCGAATCCGGGGTGATGGGGATAAGTAGCTAGCCATTGTCGCCAGCTGGCTGTTTCTGCCTTAGCACTTAAGGGGCGAGAGAGAACAATCTTGGATTGCGCCTGATCCCAGCCCCAGCGTCCCCCAAACTCAGGATTAAAGTAGGGCTCACCTGTAATGGCCTCATAATCTCGAAACGACTGGGCTAGGCGTGAGTCAGGAAAAAGAGCCTGGATCCGCAACAACAACGAGGCAATTTCGTACTGCGTGGATTCGGGATCGTAGTCCGGATACTGAAAAAGACGATCAAACGCCCCGGCCGCAAATTCATCCACCAGCGTTTCTGCCGATGGATCGCGTTCCAGCAGGAGGAGACCCGCCCAGAGATGATTGGGATCCTGCGGATCAAGAGCAACCTCTTCCAATAAATATTCTGCCGTTGGAGAAAGGATCTCGGGCTCAGAAAGCATGCGCAGGACCGACGCTCGCTTTTCTGGATTAAAGCCCTGATAGGCGGCCAGTGCTTGATCTGGGCTGGAGAGCTGTTCCAGTTGAGTGACCTCATCCTCAAGTGATGTTCCCCAGGACTGGTCCTGCTGATCCCGTTGGGCCTGCACACGCATCATTACCTCAACGGGAAGAGATTGCAGATCATAAGGGAAGAGATTGAGTAAGGTCTCTACTTCTGCCTCAGGGCTGTTTTCCAGGGCTTTTAACAGCTCCTGCCAGAGTAGATCTTTGTGGGGAAATGCTTCTGATCGTCCGAGGATGTGCAGAAACTCAAGATTGAACTGATCCCAGGACTGCTGCACATCGAGATGGTGGAGGGCATCACGGATTAAGATGACGGCTTTCTCCTGATCCTCCAGTCCCCAGATCTTAAGACTGGGCCAGTGGGAGGTGCCGACGCCCTTGACCGGATCAAAAGTGTAGCTTTCCTGCATTTGCTCGCGTAGCAGGGTTCCATAACCAGCCTCTGGATCCAGGAGTTGTCCCCGCAGCAGAGGATAAGCGTAAGCCTCTCCCTGAGCCTGCAGGCGATGAAATGCCAGTCGCCGCCGTGGTCCTTCGCTGTGCAACCAGCGCTGCAAAATTGGGTAGCTGAGCGGAAACCAGCGATCACTGTGGGTCGTAACCGTTCCATGCTCTAGACAGATCAGATCCCGATGCAGATCCGCCCGCATTTGCCGTACCAGGTAGAGGCCACCGACAAAGCCCACAAGTAAAGCTGTGATCCCTACCCATATCCAGGATCTGGGAATGGAACGGGGCCTGATCGTCATGGTGAATGTCCTTCCCTACAGGGCGCATCTGCCAGAATAACGTTTTCTTTTTAAATTTCATGGTTCCATAAAGAGATGTTTTTAGATTTATTGTCAGAACTGCATGACTTTCCGGTTGGTCTCAACAGGTGCTGCGCTTCTCCTGATCATTCTGGTGATCCTGGCGGTGGGGGCATCCCCCTGGGCGGTAATGGTCAGTCTCTGGCAAGGGGCCTTTGGTAGCGAAGATCGGCTGGCGCGAGTCCTGGCCACCCTGGCTCCCCTGCTGCTGTGCAGTAGTGGTCTCATCTACACCTTTACGGCGGGGGTCTATAACCTGGGGATCGAAGGTCAGATCACCAGCGGAGCGATCTTTTCCCTGTTCATTTTGCGCCTCCTGGAGGACCTCGTGCCTGCCCCTTTACTGCTGGGCCTGGCTTTGCTGGCGGCCATGGTGGGGGGCGGACTCTGGGGGCTGCTGGTGGGTGTGCTCAACATCTATGGACGTGTGAACGAGATCTTTGCCGGACTGGGTCTCAACTTCGTGGCTCAGGGTTGGGTGCTTTACCTGATCTTTGGTCCCTGGAAGCGGGAGGGCATTGCCTCCATGAGTGGCACCGAACTGCTAGATCCATCCCTGTGGTTGCCCACCTGGGGACAGACAGAGGCCAGTCCTGTATCCGTAATCCTGGCTCTGCTCAGCTTGACCCTGACAGGGTTGGTGGTGCGGGGCACTCACTTGGGCCTACAGTTGCGAGCTGTGGGGTTAAATCCCAGAGCTGCCTATATCCTGGGGGTGCCTACTCAGAAACGGTTGTTGACTGCCTTCAGCTGCTGTGGGGGTCTGGCCGGACTGGCGGGTGGATTGCAGGTGGTGGCGGTTTTTCACCGTCTCATCCCCAATATTTCTAGTCATCTCGGGTTTCTGGCCCTGCTGGTGGTGATGCTGGTGCACTTTCATCCCCTCTGGATCCTGCCTGTTGCTTTGTTTTTCAGTGGATTGAATGTGGGCAGTCTGCAACTCCCTCTATCTCTGCAACTGGAATCCTCACTGGCGGGGGTGATCCAGGGCAGTCTGGTCCTGGCAGTGCTGTTTGGGCAGGGAATTGCTCATCA
>JAAUUJ010000097.1 GCA_012030715.1 Synechococcaceae cyanobacterium SM2_3_1
GAGGGTATTGGATGAGTTTTGATCAAAGATGCCTTTTCTGTCTCCGTTAGGGCCAAAGACTGATCCGGATGCAGAAGCAGCTCCAGTCCCGCCCGTGAACTGCCATGAGGACCCGTGACAATCAGCCAATCTCGCGGCTGGGCGGCCCGTCGCAGGATCCGTGGCCCCTGAAGTATTTGTCCCCAGGCAGTGATGGCAATAAATCGCTGGGATGAGCGACACAGATCTCCCCCCATAATCTGCACCTGCCAGGGCTGACCACAATCAAGAATTCCCTGATAAACCCCCTTCACCCATGCCAGCGAGGTGGATCCGGGGAGCCCTAATCCAATCACCAACGCCAGTGGTCCCGCCCCCATCGCTGCCAGATCCGAAAGATTGGCCGCCGCCGCTCTCCATCCCACCGCATTTGCCGGAGTCGTTTGCTCACTGAAATGGACATCCTCCACCAGGACATCGATCGTCACTACAGGCTGACCCTGAAAGGCAGGCAGGATCGCGGCATCATCTCCAACAATGTCGGTATGACAGTAGGACTGGATCACCTCCAGAAGCCCAGCTTCCCCCAGCTGACTGACGGTAGATTGCAGGTCGGGCATTGGCATTCCTGGTGTTGATCTCAGATCATGATTTCATGAGAGCCGGAGCTTCCCACCACCAGATCTTGGATTCTCAGAATAGCCGTTTCTGGATTAGGGGCCACGATGGCAGGCTGCCCGGACAGGTCCTGAAAAAAATCAATCCAGAGAGGAGCCGGATCGAGCCAGACCATCGGCCTCCCCCACTTGACCGCCAGTGCTGCTTCTGAGGCTGTGCCTGGTCCCATACCACAAATTACAATTACCTGGCTGGAGAGGACATTGATAACATTACGACCCTGATCCAAACCCGTGAGAATAACCAGATCAAGAGCAGCCGACGCTTGGGCTGGATGTGCATCGGGCAGGATCCCCACAGTTAATCCCCCAGCCGCCTTGGCCCCCCTGGAAGCTGCATCCATGACGCCAACTGCACGCCCCCCCGTGAGCAGCACCCATGACGCTGCCGCGATCAGCTCCCCCATCCGGTAGGCCAGCTGACAGTCATGATCCGAAGCAGACTCTCCGGGTCCCATCACTCCGATAATGGTTTTGCCCACGTTCTCTCCCGAAATGCGGAGATCCTAAATTCAGCTCTCAGGCGTTCATTTGCCAGGATCAACATATGCTAGCTTGAGAAACTATGGAAATAAAGTCTGGAACACGAACGATGTCGTTGCCTCCTCCTCAAGATCCCTTACAGTTCCGCGCTCTCGGCTTGGTGAAAGGCCTACTGCAGCCCATTCCTGACACCTACGGTCAGGGTCTGTTGATCACAGAAGACGGGGGAGAGTATCCCGTCACCCCCGGACGGGTTCCCTTGTTAAAACGATTTGGTCGCTGTCTGGAAAGCAATCAACCCCACTGGTTTTACGTCAACCCCCAACCCCGTCCGAATCAGGTGCTGGGTTTTAGCATTATCAAAATTCTCTCGCTGCCTGAGTCCGAGCTGGAGGCCACTGGTCAGCTAGATGATCCTGATTTTGAACCGGACTTTCCTCCGGCTCCAGAAGGGGTGGAAGAAGCATTTAATATTCGAGGCACGATTGAGGCCAGGAATGGAGCAGTCGCGGTCACCATTCAGCGAAAGCCTCAGGGTAATAAGCATTTTCCTCCCCTGATCCTGGAATTGCAGGGATTTTTGCCCGGCGCGCAGGATCACGAATTCTGGGATTTACAGGCAGAACGGGAAGCAAATGAACTGATTCTGGTGGACGGTACCTGTATTATGGGTCGTTAATATTGGTTCACCCCTGGGAGGAGTTCTGATCAGTGCTGGCTGCACGTGTAAAGTCCCTCAGTCCTTCAGCAACACTCGCGATCACAGCCAAAGCCGCCGCCATGCGAGCCGAGGGTCTGGATGTCTGTAGTCTCAGTGCCGGAGAACCGGATTTTGATACCCCTACCCACATCAAGGCTGCTGCGATTCAGGCTCTAGAAGCAGGGAAGACTCGCTATGGCCCCGCTGCAGGGTTACCTCAGTTGCGTCTGGCGGTAGCCCAAAAACTGCAGCACGAACAGCAGATTAATGTCAGCCAGGATCAGGTCATGATCAGTAATGGGGGCAAGCAGACCCTCTATAATCTGGCGATGGTATTGCTGGAGGCTGGGGATGAGGTGATCATTCCGTCTCCCTATTGGGTGAGTTACCCCGAGATGGTCAAGCTCTCCGGTGCTCATCCTGTGGTTGTGCCCACCCCTGAAGCCTCGGGGTTCAAGCTCTTGCCCGATCAACTGCAGGCTGCCATAACCCGAGACCAAACTGCTGGTGCTCAACTCTCCAGGCAATCCCACAGGTACCGTCTACTCCCGTGAAGATCTGCTGGCCCTGGTGGAGATCCTGCGGCAGCACCCTCATGTCTATGTCATCTCGGATGAGATCTATGAAAAGCTGATTTACTGCCCTGAGGGTCACACCAGCATTGCCAGTCTGGCTCCCGATCTGTTGGATCGGATTGTGATCAGCAGTGGGTTTTCCAAAGCCTATGCCATGACCGGATGGCGGATCGGGTATCTCATCGGCCCTTTAGAAATCATTCAGGCGGCGATCAGTCTGCAAAGTCATAGCACCTCCAACGTCTGCACTTTTGCTCAGTATGGAGCCCTAGCGGCCCTCACCGATCCTGCCTCCGAGCAGCATCTGCAAACTATGCGCCAGCAGATGGGGGCGCGGCGTACCCAGGTGTTACAGCAATTGCAGTCTTTGCCGGGAATTCACTGTGTGGAACCTCAGGGAGCCTTTTATCTCTTCCCCAACATTGAGGCCTCTGGATTAGACTCCTTGAGTTTTTGTCATCAGCTATTGCAGAACTATCATGTGGCGGTGGTGCCAGGACAGGCATTTGGCAGTCCCACTCATATTCGCCTCTCCTATGCTGCGGATCGGGCCACTCTCGCAAAAGGGATGACACGATTACAGCAGTTTCTGGCATCCTTGTAGGGTAGTCCAGTCGATCATCTCAAAGGAAGCAGACCATGCGGATCGGACAGGGATATGACATCCACCGTCTGGTAGAGGGACGACCCCTGATCCTGGGAGGGATCCACCTTCCCTATGAGCGGGGGCTGCTGGGTCACAGTGATGCCGATGTGCTCACCCATACCATTATTGATGCCCTGCTGGGGGCTGCTGCCCTGGGGGATATTGGCCACTACTTTCCTCCTGAGGATCCGCGCTGGAAGGGAGCCGATAGTATCTTTCTCTTAGAAAAAGTGGTGGGTCTCGTGTACAAGCACGGGTGGCAGATTGCCAACATTGACTCGGTGGTGGTGGCAGAACAGCCCAAGCTCAAGCCCCACCTTCTGGAGATTCGGGAACGGCTGGCCGCTGTCATGGGAATAGCTGTGGATCAGATCAATGTCAAAGCCACCACCAATGAAAAGTTAGGTCCGGTGGGATCAGGGGATGCCATAGCCAGTTTTGCGGTGGTCCTGTTGACAGCAGCAACCTAGCTCAATCCGAACTACAGAGATCCTAAACCGACATAGGTACCCGAGATCACCAGAACATCATTGGCACTGGTACTGACAAAGGGCTGATTAATTTGAAACCGACCACAGATCAAGCCACTGCCTGCGGCGGCGGGACAGCCATTGATACTGATAAACGGAGGGTTACTGTCTCCGACTCCCAGATCCAGCTCCCGTTGGGCGGTGCGGGTGATCTGACCCTCAATTTGATCGATGACAAAGCTAATATCACTGCGCAGAGGATTGCCAGAAACATCCTGCAGGTTGAGGACCCCAGAGAAGCGGGTCTCGGCTGAGCTGATCAACCCCTGGGGCAAGGGTAGATCGGAGGTTAACCGGGCTCCGAGCAGCCTGCCATCATTGGGTTCATTGATCCCCCCGGCGGTTCCCCTGAGGGTGAAGAGGGCCTGGGCAGACTCCAGCAGGCGGAAGGTGCCTTGAGTAATATCAAATTCCAGGTTTTGCTCCGATTCCGCCACCGAAGTGACATTTCCTTGATCGTCGATGGTCATCTCTCCCGGCGTGGTGACACAGCGGGCCTGGCGGAGATTAACAGCTTGCTCCTCAAAGAAATTGATCCGGTAGAGCTCATCAAAATTTCCCGGAGTAATCGCCAGCTGCAGAAAGTCGTTTTGATCCTGAAATACACTCAGACGCAGACCTGCCAACACCACAGGGGTCTGCAGCGTTGTTGTCGGAGCCAGAACCCCTTCAAACACTTGCAAAAAGGATCCATTCCCCTCATCCACCACCAGTCGGGGAGGGCTGGCACTTGAGTTTGGGAAGAACGTCGAGGCCCCACAGGTTTGCGCCACAGGACCAGCAGCGGAGGATCCCGGACCATCAAAATCATCGCTAGGAGCTCCAGGACCGGCCACCGGACCGAACCCCACAACCCCTGTGTCACTGCTCTGGGTCAGGGCAAAGCGGCGGGCGGTGAGTGAAACCTGATTGATCTGCAGAGAGGAGGAAGACATCGGAGGGGGGTGCACCCTGTCGAGCGAGTCAGCTCTGGTCTCCCAGGTTGAAGACGGTTGCGAATGATCACACAGGCCTGACCTAACCCAGGCCCTGAAAGTTGACTCACCCCACCCAGATCCAGCGCTTGGGACCAGAAACTGGCGGCGAAATAAACGGCCTCACTGTTAAAAAGTTGCGGAAAGAAGAGGCGGCGAAAGATCACCGTCGTCCCCTGGCGTTCCAGCTGCAAGGAAACAGCTGCAAACCCAGGATCCTGAACTTCAATTTGAATGGCGGTGGACAGGTTACCAGCCGGAAGGGGAGATTGGAAATGAGCTCGATCAGAGGAGGCCCCGGAGCCCAGAGAGATTTCTGCGGAGTCGACAATGACAGATGCACTTTCTTCCGCAGCCGGAGCCATGGCCAGGGGAACCTCCGACTGTCCACAACCAGCAGCCAGTGCCAGGGCAACCAGGGTCAAAAGTTGGGCGTAACGCACAGGCAGTCCTCATTCCGTAGCGATGTTACCATACCCAGCCTGCTGAGATTGTCAACTGCTGATGACCTGAGAGATCGGCGGCTTGGGAATGTGCTGCCGTCAGGCTTCGCGTTTATGCCTACAATGCCTGATTGGAGATCAGGGTCATCTGCCGACTTCATTCCCCTGAGGAGAGCATCGACAATGCCGCAATCCCCATGGCTCTCGACCGCCTGTTGCCTCGGCCTGATCCTGATGATTACCGCCTGTTCCTCGGCCTCTGACGAGGGGATCACTGCGATCTCCAGGGATGCGATCCCTGCGGCTGCCAGTCAACCCCCAGCTTCGCTGCCTGTAACCCGAGCAACTGCAGCTGGATATGCCTGGATCGCTCTGGGGGAAAATATTGCCCAGGGGCAGACGGCACCAGAACAGGTGATGCAGTCCTGGATGGCCAGTGAAGGACACCGCAGTAATATTCTCAATCCCGTATTTGAGGAGATTGGAGTGGGCGATGCCATCGCTCCCCGCACGGGCAATCCCTACTGGGTTCAGCTCTTCGGCTGTGGAGCCGTTACCCCCTGATCAGAAGGCTGTGGATTTCACCTGAAAGGAGAGCACCCCCTCCACAGGCTCTTCCCAGCGTTCTACCTTCTCCACCTGCGCCGCCGGGGGACCCTGATGACACCAGCGCACCATGGACTCCACAACCGGAGTTGCCCCCTCGAATACCGCCTCGACACGGCCATCAGTTCGATTCCGCACCCATCCCCGCACTCCAGCATTGTGGGCCATTTGCTCGGTTGCCGCCCGAAACCCCACCCCCTGCACCTGCCCGCTGATCAACAGATGAACTCGCTTCTGGTCAGCCACTTGTTCCTCCAGCACCTCCTCATCCCCTCATCCTAGAGCACCACCAGGATCCACAGAGGACTGTTCTCCTTGGGAACCACAATGGGATGAATCTCAGGTTAGGCTAGTGCCAGATTTTGTGACTTCACTATTCTGTCGTGGGGTTGGTTCTATGAAACGCGCCTGGATCTTGTGGATGGCTGTACCTGTGAGTGTGATGGGCCTGTCAACTCCGCCAGGGTGGGCTGGAGAATATTTCACGGAAGAAGTCACGAGCCCCAGTATTGAAGTGGTGCACGGCTGGGTCGGAACGGCTGCAGATCGGCAGGTCACGGTAACCAGCACCAGTCGCGGCGGCATCAATGTGCCTCTGGAGATCAGCGGCATTGGCTGTGGCGAAATTGAAATGGAACTGACCTCTGGCCTGACCCAACCCCTAGGCAGCATGGAGGACTGCTCGATTAACCTTTTCCCTTTTCTGGACAAATTGATCAACCAGGAAATTTCCCTGCTGCGGGTGGCGATCACAACCACGGATGATGTGCTGGAGATCCCCCTTGGAGACAGTGATCGTCTGATTCTGGCCCGGGTCGGCAACCAGTCCCGCGAGTCCTTTGTCTTTTTTCAAAGAGAACTGGCCCGGGTCCTGGATCTGTTCCGGCAGGCCTCCAATTCCAGCACCCCCACTCTGCTCCCAGCATCCGGCACCTCCCTCTCCGGTCCCCACCCCCCGTCTTCTCCCCTCCGCCTCCCCCCCCCTGGCTCCAGCCACGCCCCAGGTCACCGATCCCGAGGCTGCAGGGGGTGAGCTGATCATTGTGGGCCAGATCCGCGAAGCGCGTGAAGGTGCAGCCAGTCTCCTGACGGTAGAAGCCATTAACCCCACAGAATTTTCGGTCCTCTCGGCACGGGCAATTTTTCGTTTCTTCCAGGGAGATCAGCTGGTGGATACTCTGGAGGCAGGATTCCAGCCCAATGATGTGCCGCCACGACAACGGGCCTTGGCGCAGGTGCGCAAAACCGATCCCAATTGGGAACGGGTGACCGTCAGCTTCGAATGGCAGCGGCCTCCTTCCCAGTAGTGAAGTTTATCCACCTCTAGTTACACAATTCCGGTGCAGGTGCCACAATACTGAATGATGTTTAGTAATCCACTTGACAATCATGGATCCCAGTGTTGTTGCTTCTAGTTTTAACGGCCAGGCCCTTGATCATGTGTGGATCTTTGACACCACCCTGCGAGATGGGGAACAGTGTCCGGGGGCTACCCTGAATGTGGAAGAGAAGCTGCAGATCGCCAAACAGCTGGCACGACTGGGAGTGGACATCATTGAAGCAGGCTTTGCCTACGCTAGCCCAGGCGATTTTGACGCGGTGCAAAAAATTGCGGAGACCGTAGGCACCCCAGAGGGACCTGTGATCTGCAGTCTGGCCCGTGCCCTGAAACCGGATATTGAAGCCGCAGCCCGCGCCCTCCAACCCGCAGCCAAAGGCCGGATCCACACCTTCATCTCCACCTCCGACATCCACCTGCAATACCAGCTCAAGAAATCCCGAGCCGAGGTGCTGGCAATTGCCGAAGAGATGGTGGCCTATGCCAAGAGCTTCATGGAGGATGTGGAATTCTCACCCATGGATGCGGCCCGTTCTGATCCGGAGTATCTCTACCAGGTGCTGGAGGCAGCCATTCGAGCGGGGGCCAAGACCATCAACATCCCCGACACTGTGGGCTATATCATGCCGGAGGAATTTGGCACTCTGATCCGGGGCATCCGCGAAAACGTCCCCAACATTCATGAGGCGGTGTTATCGGTCCACGGTCACAACGATCTGGGGGTGGCCACCGCCAACTTCCTGGAGGCGATCAAGCAGGGGGCACGCCAGGTAGAGGTGACGATCAACGGCATTGGGGAGCGAGCTGGCAATACTGCCCTGGAGGAGCTGGTGATGGCGTTACATGTGCGCCGCAGCTATTTTAATCCTTTCTTTGGTCTACCGGTCGAGTCTGAGCGGCCCCTCACCCACATCAAAACCCATGAGCTTTACCGGACATCGCGGATGGTCTCTAACCTAACGGGGATGCTGGTCCAGCCCAACAAAGCGATCGTGGGAGCGAATGCGTTTGCCCATGAATCCGGGATCCACCAGGACGGGGTGCTCAAAAATCGCCTCACCTACGAGATCATGGATGCCCAGACCATCGGCCTGCAGTCCAATCAGCTGATCCTGGGCAAGCATTCTGGTCGCAATGCCTTCCGCACCCGCATGAAGGAGCTGGGGTTTGAGCTGTCGGAACAGGATCTGAATAAAGCCTTTCTCCGCTTCAAAGAACTGGCAGACAAGAAGAAGGAAGTATCAGATCTGGATCTGGAGGCAATCGTCAATGATGAGATTCGGGTGGTACCGGATCTTTATCGGCTGGAGAATGTGCAGGTGGTTTGCGGTCACCTTGAACTGCCTACAGCCACCGTCAAGATCCTCACCCCTGAGGGAGAAGAGCTGGTGGATGCTGCTGTCGGGACCGGCCCCGTGGATGCCGTTTATAAGGCCATTAATCGCTTGGTACAGATCCCAAATCGCCTGATCGAGTTCTCGGTACAGTCAGTCACCGCCGGGATTGATGCCATTGGTGAGGTCACGATCCGGCTGCAGCACAACGAGCGCATCTTCTCCGGTCACTCGGCCAACACGGATATCATCGTGGCTTCCGCCCAGGCCTATATGCACGCCCTCAACAAGCTCTATTACGCCACCCAGAGTGCTCAGATCACCACAGAGCAACGGGAGGCTGTCAGTCAGACCGTGTAATTTCTAACCCATGCTGCCCTCAGGATCTTGCGATCTTCAATTACAGCAACGACTCTCCAGCACCTCAAACAAACTCTCAGAGTTTTGCCAGCGTTGGCATATCCGTGAACTTGCCCTCTTCAGCTTGATTTTACGTGATGATTTTTATGCCAAGAGTGATATCGATATGCTGGCCAGCTTCAAGCCCGATGCCAAAATTAGCCTCTTAGATCTAGTTAATATGCAGTATGAACTAGAAAGTTTATGTCATCTAAAAGTAGATTTACTGACTAAAAAATCAGTTAAAATCAGCTCCAGCTGGATTCGTCCCAAGGAAATTCTAAATACAGCTAGATTTATTTATGAATCGGGATCAAATGCTTCTCCAACACCAGTAGATTTCGGATGGCTTCACCGATAAATAATTCCTAGCTTAGCATGAAATACTATCGAATCCAAACCAAAGTTTTTTCAGATCATTATCTCCATAAGCTGTGGGGAAAGATAAATGCTAGCCCTTATTTTACCATCAATAACCTCAATCGAGACTTTGTCCAAACCAAGGGGTTCTCGCTTATTTTTCGGCGGGATGGGCTGCCGATCATCGAGCAAAAGTTTTCCTATTTTATGCCCTATTTAGAAATTGCACTGCAGCCGGAATGTAATGCTTTCTACCTAAATCCTTTGCTTCTGACTGAAGGTTCCCGTGTCGATCCTCATATTGATCGTTCCTTGCGATCCTACTGTAAAGTGATTGATCCCCCGTTGCTGGTAAGTGTTCTCTACGTGCGGATCCCTGAGCAAATGAGTGGAGGAGAATTGATCCTCCGATCAAGAAAACAACAGATTGGGAGAATTTCTCCTCAGGAAAACACTCTGGTTTACTTTCAGGGCAATTTAACTCATAGCATCACCCCAGTAAAAACAGATGGCAGTCGCTTAAGCCTAGTCTGTGAGCAGTATATGCTAACGGAAGCAGAACTTGAGGATATTCCCCGGTTTACACTTGAGTCAAGGATCAATTCCTAAAGCGATCTTATTCATTTTACGTAACAAACTTCTTAAGGATCCAGGATATGAAGGCTATCGAACAACAGCTCTCAGTAACTGACTTTTTTTCTTTGCCGGATGGAGACATCCCTTACGAACTGGTGTCTGGAAAAGCGATTCCTAAAGATGAACCTATGTCTCTTCAGCGGTTTCATTCATCCATTCAAAAACAATTACTACTGCTGCTAAATGCATGGTGTCAGGGCAAAGGGGATGTATACACTGAGCTAGCTGTGATTTTGCGGCGAAACGAGGAGGATTGGATTCCGGTACCGGATCTAACCTATGTCTCCTTTGCACGTTGGCCCGAACAATTAACCTCTGATGGACCCTGTCCAATCGTTCCAGAACTTGTGATCGAGATTATTTCTCCGAGTCAGACCTTTGGCAAAATGACTGACAAAGCCACGGCTTACCTGAAGAACGGCATCTTACGGGTGTGGGTGGTTGATCCAGCCGCAAAAAGCCTTACTGTTTTCTACCCTGATGGACCTCCCCAAACCTTTTCAGGATCCGTTGTGATGCAGGAGGACCTTCTGCCTGGACTGGAAGTCATTCCCCAGCAGCTTTTTGAACAGGCTCGCATCCCCTGATCAGGATCTTGCTTTATTTTTGTAAGTAGAGGGAGAAGTGCTGGAACTCATGTGTGGCACAGGACGACTCTTTTTACCACTGCTCTGAGCTGGGATCCAGCTGTGTTGTGTAGATTATTCTGCTGGCGGATATCCTTTCTACGTGATCCCCCAGCGTGTGTTCCTGTGCGGGTCATTCGTGTTGTCCATAGTTATTTCCAAGGTGGCGTACTCAGAAAGGTCGCTATCCCGATGAACCTGGTTCAGTCCCTCCAGTTCACCTTCAACTGAGTTTGTGGTTACGACTACCTGTGATCGATTCGAATGATCAACAACAGATTGCTTATTCTTAGCAGGGATCCTGAAGCAGAAGGCACTGCCCTGACCAAGAGTACTTTCCACCCAAATTTCTCCATCGTGGGCCTCAACAATTTGACGGCAGATCGTCAGCCCCAGGCCCGAACCCTTTCTATCTCCACTGAGTGAAGAATCCAGGCGTTGAAAGGGTTGGAAAATAGTATTCAGATTTTGAGGAGGAATCCCTGTCCCCCAGTCCCTTACCTGCCATAGGATGCTATCCTTATTTTGCTCGGCTTTAATCTGGATCAGACCGCCAGAGGACGCATATTTGATTGCATTTCCCACAAGATTAATGAGCACCTGCAAGATCCGGTCCGGATCCGTCCACATTTGTGACGCTGATATTTCGGTTTCAATTTGGATATGGGCTTGCTCTGCAAGGGGCTGCATTAACAACAGAAGATTTTCAAGTATTTGGAATGTTTGTACCCACTGGCATTGCAATCGAGAGTGACCAAGCCGAATGCTCTCAAGATCAAGAATTTCATTGATCAGTCGAGTTAGTCTCTGGGCATCAGCATTAGCAGAATTGAATAATTTTACCCCCATCTCGTTGAGTGATCCCAACTGACCAGCTGCAAGTAAGCTCAGCAGCCCTTGAACTGAGGTCAGAGGAGTACGCAATTCATGGCTGACAGTGGCTAAAAATTCCTCCTTCCGCCTTTCCACAAGTTGTTGATCAGTAACATCCTGCTGAATGCCTACATAGTGAGTGATCTGACCCGAGCTGTCATGAATAGGAGAAATTGTGATATCGTTCCAATACATAGATCCATTTTTGCGATAATTTCGGATCAGGGCACGACACTCTTTACCATCCTGAATTGCCTCCCGTAGCTTAAGAATTCCCAGCTGATCCCGATCCTCTTTTTGAAAAACACGACAATTTTTGCCATATAGTTCTAAGGCAGAATAACCTGTCAGTTTCTCCACAGCTGGATTAACGTAGGTAATCGGCATATCAGGTAGCTGAGCATCTACAATTAAAATACTATTCTGAGCGGCATCAACCGCCTGCTTCAGGATCTGAAGTGATTGCTCAATCTGTTTCTGGGCGGAAATATCTGTAAAGAGAGCATAATAGCCTTGTACAGCCTGGTTTTCATCATGATCGGGGATCAGGACCACAGAAATATACCGAATCTTCTTTCCCTGATATAGAATCTTGCCCTCGTAAGAAACAGTTTCACCAGCCAACACCCTGTCTAGATATTCTTCTACTTTCTTATATCCAGTAGATCCAATGACTTCCCAAACATGTTTACCGATAATCTGATCTTTGTTGAGATTAAACCAAACTTCATAAGCATGGTTAACAAATCGATAGCGCCGATCGGTCCCGACATATGAAATGCAAGCAGGAATAGAATCAGTGATCAATTGCAACTCAGCTTTGCTAGCTAGTAAAGCCTGGGTTTTCTCAGCAACCTGGCATTCTAATGTTTCCTGGTAAAGCCTCTGAAAAGATTCTGCCCTCTGGAGATCTCTAATCATGCTGACAAAGGCTTGGGATAGAGATTCAATTTCACAGATTTTGCTAGTCGCTGGGATATGCAGAGAGTGGTGCTGGATAAAAGCTTGTGTTGCACACTTTAGCCTGAGGAGAGGTCTGGAGATCTTTTTTGAAAACCAGAATCCAAACCAGACCGAACCTAGAAGAACAAAGAGGCATATCAAAGCATTACGATAAATCACCTCTATAGCTTTATCAATGAAATTTGAGCGCGGAACAATAGAAATAATTAGCCAATCCAAACCATACATATCCCGGTATGGAATAGCAGAGATAAAACAATGATCACCATTAATCGGTAGTGAGAGTAATTGAGTGGACTGAATTATCTCTAAGCTGTCAAAATTCTGATTCAGCTTATTTATCGCAGCCTGGATCATCGGGTTGGAACTATCTTTCGCAGAGATACGCTGGAAAAGTATATTATTTGGATTTGTGACGGCTGGAACCTGACCATTAAGTTGATTTCTACTATGTTCAAGCAGTGAGTATTCATAGATCGGATCTTCAGTAGAGGAAGTGGCAATAAGATTTCCAGATCTTTCGACGATAAAAACATAATGATCTGTGGATATTTTAATACCATTTAGTAGCTGGTTGATCCAATCCAAGCTAATATTGGCAGAGAATATCCCTAACAACTGTCCACCTGGGCTATAAAACGGATTATAGGCATTAATGGCAAGTAGATTTTTAGCCCCAATCTGAAAAGGCTTGCTCCAACCAGAGGATCCTGTTTCAACAGCCTGGTGATACCAGGGTTGATCTCTGACATCCTGGTGGGTAACTGTTTCGATCGGGCGAATCAACTCCCCTGACTGACTGATCGCATAGAGCTGTAATTGACTGGGGTCCTCACCATTTGAGCGTCCTGCTTCGTAAGGGAAATCACTGGGCAGAAGGAATGACATCCGATCAGCGATCTCCTGAGGAGTGACTCTGTGGACGAGTCTAAATTCTCCAGCTGGAGTTCCCAGGTGCATACTGGTTATTTCAGGGTACTGCTGGTGCTGCAGGATCAAGTAGCGGTGTAACTGATCTAAATTATCCAGACTAATCACCCCTGCTTTCAGCGCCGCCATATTGGATTGGTTAAGACGGTGAGCACTTTGAAGATATCGGTCCAGATCTTGAATGAGGTGCGCTCCACTGTCTTGCATCGATCCATAGGCCAGAGCTTCAATGCCCTGAAGACTACTCCGGTATGACAAGAAACTCATCAATCCAAGGGTCCCCACCAGCTGTAATACAAAGGGGACTGTCAACAACCACCGCAGGGGAATGGGATGCTTTCTCAGTCTCCCGATCCTGGTCAAGAGTTGCATGCTGCCTACATAGAATAGTTAACCAAGCCTTAATTTTAGAGGGCTCTTTGGTGGTTGTACAGGGAGGGAGGAAATATTCTTTACACTCAAAGTCAGGGTTTACCTGGTAAGCGTTGTTTCTATGGCACAGTATTAATACGGGGTCAAGGGATAAAGGCATAGATTCACTGATCAGGTAGTGCTTGCAGAGAAACCATTGAGCAAGCCCCGGGCAAACAGAAGGAAAAGGTGCTGCCCTCAGAAGAGGTATCCACCCAGATCTGACCTCCATGAGCCGCAATGATCTGGTGACAGAGGGAAAGTCCAAGCCCCATTCCACCTGCACTGCGCATGCTGGAGCTATTTACTTGATGAAAGGGCGAAAAAATTTGCTTGAGCTTATCAGCCGGAATGCCATTTCCCTGATCCTGTACCTGCCAAAGGCTTCCCCCCTCTATCTGCTCAACCCTGATCACAATCATTTTGCCAGCAGAGGTATGTTTGATGGCATTACCCACCAACTGAATCAGCACTTGTAGGATCCGATCCGGATCAACCCAGACCTGATCCACACAGGCCTCAATCTTAATCGTCATTTCCCACTGATTCCCCACGGGCTGGATTATTAGCACTAGCTGCTCCAACAGGGGGAGGGCAGCAACATACTGGCAATGCATTTTGACATGTCCGAGTTGAAGATTGGTCAGATCTAAGATCTGATCCAGCAACAGTGAGAGGGCTCGCATGTCTGCGGTGGCGTTCTGAAGCAATTGCCTGCCTAAATCTGAGCGGAGATCCAGACGATTCACCTCCAGTAACCCCAGCAATCCTTGAATCGAAGTGAGGGGCGTGCGTAGTTCATGGGCAACAATGGCTAAAAACTCATCTTTGTGCTTTTCCAGACGTTTCTGCTCAGTTACATCCTGCTGGAAGCCAACGACATAAGTGAGGTGACCTTCAAAATCAAAGACAGGTGACAGGCACAGCCGATTCCAGAACAACGACCCGTCTTTGCGGTAATTTCGCAGAGTGACCTGACACCCCCGCTGTTGCTGGAGGGCTAGGCGCAGCTCCACAAGTTCAGGTTGATCAGTATCGGATCCTTGGAGAATGCGACAGTTCTTACCCAGCACCTCTAGGCTGGTGTAGCCTGTTAACTGTTCAAAGGCCGGATTGACGTAAATGACTGGGTAGTCAACTGCACGAGCATCAGCGATCACCATCGCAACATTGCTGGCTGCAACCGCCTCTTGCAACAGATGTAAGCGAGTCTCCACCTGCTTTCTGGCGGTAATGTCCGCAAAGATCCCTCCCATGCCCACAAGCTGGCCTTGAGAATTACGCAGCGGGAACTTAATCGACAGAGTATGACGGGTCTCTCCACTGGCGATCCGGGTTGTTTCCTCAAACTGTCTGGCTTGTCCTGTTGTCATCACCTCTTGATCATGAGCTTGCAGGATCCTGGCGATCTCCGGGGGGAAAAAGTCATCCTCGCTTTTCCCAATGATCTCAGAGCTGGGAGCTCGCGAGGTGATTTCCTTGTAGCGATTCACCCAGGCATAGCGGTGCTGCAGATCCTTGATGACAACTCCCATCGGAGCATTGTCGAGGATGGTCTGCATCAAGTTTTTCTGTTCCCGAATTTGAGAGCACTCAACAGCTAGGCAGACCAGATCTTGAGCCCAATAGATCATTTGACACTCATCTACCTGATCTGGAAAGGTCTGGGCATAGACTCCCATCAGCCCCAACAGGCTCCCCTGACTGGACCGCAATGGTCGCCACTCCCCCTCAACACCCTTTTCCTCACAGATCCAATGGGGCAGAGAAATCGCTACAGGAATTGAGTCATGGAGTGAATTTGTTACCTGCCATCCCTGATCATTCAATGACTGTAGGTGATCAGGGGTTAAATCAGGGGGTCTAGCCTGTCCCCAATAGATGGAGGGATTGTCAGCCAAACTGGCTGTACAAACAACTGCAGGCAGCTGCTCCTCAATCCAGTGCTGCACCTGAGTCACAATTTCTGGAAGCGGAGTTGCCGTAGCGATGAGACGTGGGATCCAGTGGGGATAAGCCTGTAGTAATTGACCCATGCTAGCCCATGCTAGGAAGCAAACTGAACATCACCCGCATGCAGAGCATCCGTAATCTGACTAAGTTTTTCATACTGATCTTGCGTTAGATCCTTTGATAAAAAGATGGACGAGATAGCTAGCTCCTGAGTTTGGGTGATGATCCCAGTCTGAAGGATCTCAGAGACAAGTGTATCAAGTGAAGCCATCATTGCAGGTTTCTCCATGGTTATGCTTCCAAAGTCAGTGAAGGGACTACGCAACCTCAGGTAAAGTCAACACGTGGGTTTCCAGACAAGGTGTTGGGGAAGTATTGCTTGCCACGCGACAGGTGGCTTTGCGGGGACGTCCATCTTCGTCCCAGTGCAGGGTATAGCTGATCAGTGCTTCTCCACCGAGCAACTCAGAAAGCATCTGGGCAATGCGATAGCCGCGATAATCTGCATCCAGGATCATTAGAGTCTAAGTGTTGTCCGAAAGGGTACATAACAAAATATAGCATCATTATTACGTAGATACACAGAGGAGCGCAATCGGTTTTCACTGGCCGAACCTGTAAGGGTTTCTAGGGATTGGAATCTGTCCAGAGCCAGCAAACTCTTAAGAAATCTAGGCCTTTACAAGTTTCTTACCTTTTCTCTGTACCCTACGCTGTAAGCGATTCAGGCGTAGCCATCTCAGGGCGAGCAAATCCTGTCTTCGCCAGTTACTGAATCCTTGATTTCGCTTTAACCTGACTTAATCACCTGGGTTAAAGTCTTTGTTGCCTATATGTATAGCGGCGGATATTTTTTCTCCGTGAACTTACGCATAATGGCTGATCTGATTCTAATTAACCAAGCGATATCCTGGCATTGTAATGAGTTAATCTTGACTTAACCGTAGTTCGTCG
>JAAUUJ010000009.1 GCA_012030715.1 Synechococcaceae cyanobacterium SM2_3_1
ATTTCACCATTGTCCGACCGTGATCTCGACCGAAGCCCGGCCAAACATCATGAATTTGTGCGCCATAACGATCGGGGCATCTACAAGGGCCTGACCTTCTGGTCCCCCAACATCAATATCTTTCGCGATCCCCGCTGGGGGCGGGGGCAGGAGTGGGTGCGGCTGGAGCTACGGTGGGGCTTGAAGCGGGAGCGGTGCTGGCCACGGGTTGGGGACGAGAGCCGGGGATGAGCAGATCCTGACCAATGCGCAGACGGTTGGGATTCATCTCGGGATTCGCCGCCAGGATCTGACTTTGGGGGATACGGTAGCGGATCGCGAGGGCTTCAATGGTGTCGCCAGCAGTGATGGTGTGGGGAAAGGCTTCGGGAAGGGGGGTGGGGCGGGGTTGCAGATCCTTTCCGGGGGTGGGAATGCGCAAGTCCTGCCCTAGGCGCAGCCAGTGGGGATTGTGAAGCTGGTTCGCCTCAATAATGGCTCGTTGCGACACCTGATAGCGCCAGGCCAGGCCTTCAATCGTATCGCCAGGGCGGACGGTGTGGGAGGTAGATCGGTCGAGATCGGGACCTGGTTGCGGCTGGGGAGGCGTTGGGGGAGGGGAAAGAGCGGGGATGCGCAGTTCCTGTCCCAGACTGAGCCAGTGGGAATTGCGCAGGCGATTGGTACGAATGATCTCCTGCTGAGGCACCCCATAGCGGGAAGCGATCCCTTCGATCGTGTCTCCCTGGGCAACGGTGTGAACGCGGGGTTGCGTGGGGGCAGCGGGCGGAGGTGAGAGGGGCTCAGGTTCTACTGCTACTTCTGGGGAAGCAACGGGACTGGCTCCCTTCTGAATGGCCAGTAACTCCGCTACATCTCCCGGGATCAGTAACTGCTGCCCGATCTGCAGCCAGTTGGCATTGGAGAGAATGGTGGCGCGGATGATCGCCGACTGGGAGACCCCGTAGCGCTGCGCAATCCCCTCCAGAGTGTCGCCCGGTTGCACCCGAATGATGATCCCCGACTGACTGGGAATATCCAAGATCTGACCTGCTTCCAGGGGAGTCTGGGCGGTTATGCCATTGGAGACGGCAATGGCTGCCGCATCCATCTGGTACATGCGGGTCAATTTCCAGAGCGTATCCCCCTCCTGAACTTCGTGGCGCAGGATTCCCTGTTGATCTAGCTCCGTGGGGAGTGCCCCCGCCGCCAGGGCCGCCAGGGCTCGCTCTTTTTTAAACTCATAGTTCTGCTGCAGAACCAGGCTCAGGGTCTGGGAAGAGGGAGGGATCATTTCCAGCGGTTGCCGCTGTCGGTGTTGCATCCAGAGCACCCCTGCTAATCCCAGTAACATCACCAAACCTGCGACCAGCGTCGGGGAAGCCTGGGGCGGCAAGGGTGGGTTGGGCCGCGGCTCTCGCGGGAGGGGGTTGAGGTGAAATTCCAGGCGTCGTCGCTGCCGGTGTTGCCACCAGAGTAGTCCCGTCAGGGGGAAGGAAAGGGTCAGACCCGCCAGTCCAGGCTTTAGATCCTCCTGCAGGTCCGCGCTGGTATCAGCAGATTTATCGACAGGGATGTCAAGATCGGGTGGCTCCGTCAGATTATCCGAGGGCAGGAGCACCTGCTGTTCCGGACCAGGATGGGATCGGACAGGGTGAGTGGGGGTGACATCAGCGTTCACGGCTACGCTGGACCCGGACAGCCGCCCTGAAGACGGACCCATGGTTGTCGGTTTCAAGCGCTTCTCCTCACATCAACAGGAAACAATGGGCGCAAGGGAGTGAATCTAAAAAATCGTGCTTCATCAGTTCTGGCTATCCTGGCAGATCTCGAATCGTATTCTGCGGGTTATCTCATTGCTCTCCGGTCTCACACCTGGAGTAGGGCCGTAGCTTGGAATTAGATTGGCGCATATGCACTCGAATAAGGTTACCCTAGTTAACAATTTCAGACAAGTTACTCAACATACAACCTGGTATTCGGGCCTGTGTAGGTTCTGGATCCGAGTCCCCTGAGGGGATTGTGGTTTCTGGGTTCGCAGGTATGATTCCTAACGACAGTGACAGCTTGTAGGATTGGGAACCAGGGGCTGAAAAAACTGATAAAATTCTGTCCCTCTTGCCGCGTTTGATCTCAGGGTTCTACCCATGCCCCTTCGTTTGTACAACACCCTCTCCCGCCAAAAGGAAGTTTTTGAGCCCCTTTCCAGCTCAGGTTCTGAGTCATTGCCAAGGGTGAGTATCTATGTCTGCGGGGTAACCGTTTACGACTTCTGCCATCTGGGACATGCCCGTACGTACACGGTGTGGGATACGTTAAGACGGTATCTAGGCTGGCTGGGATATCCGGTGTTCTACGTACAGAATTTTACGGATGTGGATGACAAAATTATCCAACGAGCAGAGTCAGAAGGCCTCTCGATCCAGGAGATCACCCAGCGTTACATCGCCGCCTATTTTGAAGACATGGATCGGCTGAATATTTTGCGAGCGGATGCTATCCCCGCGCAACCCAGTATCTCCCGGCCATGATTGAGCTGATCCAGGCACTGGAATTGC
Source organism: Synechococcaceae cyanobacterium SM2_3_1 (assembly GCA_012030715.1). Lineage (GTDB taxonomy): Bacteria > Cyanobacteriota > Cyanobacteriia > Thermostichales > Thermostichaceae > JAAUUJ01. The sequence goes on from JAAUUJ010000009.1 coordinate 2,538, forward strand.
ATGACTTTGCCTATCGGGTTCAACGCCAATCGAAAGGCGCAGATGATGTCTACTACGCGGTGCGACAGTTTCCCTGCTACGGAAAGCTCTCGGGCCGAAAATTAGAAGATCTGCAGGCGGGGGCCAGTGGTCGTGTGGCTCAAGAAGCTGGCAAGCAGGATCCCTTTGATTTTGCCCTCTGGAAGGCAGCGGCGGCAGAGGAGTCCGGGTTTGATTCCCCCTGGGGGCGGGGACGGCCTGGATGGCACATCGAATGCTCGGCGATGGTGAAGGCGACGCTCGGGGAGCAGATAGATATTCATGCTGGGGGAGCAGATCTGATCTTTCCTCATCATGAAAATGAGATTGCCCAGTCGGAAGCCCTGACCCACCGTGCTCTGGCTCGCTACTGGTTGCACAATGGGTTCCTCAATATTCAGGGAGAAAAGATGTCCAAGTCCCTGGGTAACTTCACCACCCTCAAGGATGCTCTGCAGCAGTGGGATCCAATGGTCCTGCGGCTATTTTTCCTGCAGACCCACTATCGCAGCCCTATTGATTTAACAGAAACTGGATTGGAGGGGGCACGTAATGGCTGGCACACCCTGAGCAAAGGGATCCAGGCCGCTCAATGCTTTCTGCAACCCGAGACCCAGGCCGATCCAGACTTGCTCCAGAGTTTTCAGGAGGCGATGGATGATGATTTGGGGACTCCCTCAGCACTGGCCCTGGCGTTTGAACTGGCCAAAGCGCTGATCCGCGAGCAGAATGTGCAGCTACATCAGGGACAACCAGATCTGGAGACTCATATCCTGGCCAGTCGTAGCCGCGCGTTGCTGGAAATCACCGCTACTCTGGGTTTAGAGGGGGAGGCACTACCGGAGTCTGCTGCAGCGTTTGAACTGGCAGATGCAGAGATCGAGGCTAAAATCAAGGCCCGCACCCAGGCCAAAAAAGCGAAGAACTTTGCGGAAGCGGATCGAATCCGAGATGAATTGCGGCAGCAGGGAGTTCAGCTGATTGATCAACCGGGCGGGATCACCCGCTGGATCCTTGAGTAAAGACAGCCTTGGAAATCAACTTCTAATCCATGGCACTGGGTTCAAAACGAAACACATTCTCTGAGTTCGGTTCCACATGAACGTAAACTACTCCCAGATCAGGAGCCCCAAACACCTCCAGACGGGTAAAGGTAGCTACTGTCTTGCCCTGATGTTTCATGGGTTTATCGACTTTGTGCTGATGGGTATCTCCATGGATCAGAAGTACGGGTTTCCCAAAGGCTACGGTTGCCTCAATTAAGGACTTGCGAAAGTCATCGAAGCCTGTAGGATTCCAGGGCACAGCGGCAAAGTCAAGATTGGCATGGGTGATCACCACAACAGCTTTGGCTTCTTCCTGTATAGCTGCATCAAAGGTCGCCTCGAGCCAGACTAAATTGGCCTGATTACGAGCCAGAAATTCTTCGGTGGCCTGCGGATCACTCCAGAGATTATTGTTGGTCCCCACATTATGAAAGGTGGCAAAGTGAACCCCATCCTGCTGCCAGCGAGCGTTTTCAGGGTACTGTGCATATTCAGGATTTTCACTCTGGCGCTCTAGAAGCAACACCTCCTGACCCAATGTGGTATTTCTGCTGTAGATCAGGGATCGCAACAGATTCAGTCGCTCCAGGGAATTCTGCTCCAGGAAGGCGCAATCAGTCCAGTCGTTATCTCCAGGGGTAAAGATCGCTGGATGCTGAAACTGATCCAGGGTTGACACGACTCGCTGGTAATAGTCATCAGGACAGGGATCCCCGCCTCCCTTAAACTCGCCAATATGAATCGTAAACTCAGGTTGACGAGTGTTGATCTGTGCAATCAGATCCTCAATTCGCTGAAGGCCTGCATCGGAGATATCCTGGGTATCCCCCAGAGCAGCAAACATGAATGAATCCGCCCGAGATGGAAGTGTAAAACCACACAAAAAAGTGAGAGATAAAGCCAGTCTGCGCAGCATGATCGGTTCTCAATGGAGATACCCGCTATCCTAGCGATTGGGCGATTGACATCCTCCCCGGCCTAAAGTCGCGGGGATTCGGTTTAGGCGAACAATAGCAACTGCTCTTGCTGGCCGTCCCGACAGGTTGACGCCTCACAGGGTGCTGCTGGCAAGCCAGACTTACGCCTTCCTCCACGTCCGTTTTCAGTCTCGGATTGTCCACCCGCGACTTGTATATTCTTTGCAGCATTGATATCCCGGTCGTGGCTCGCCCCACACCAAAGACACTGCCATTCCCTGATCGACAGTTCCAACTTGCCACCCTTCTGCCCACAACAAGAGCAAACTTGGCTGGTTGGAGTCCACCTATCAATTACCTGTACAACCCGTCCGTAGCGGATCCCTTTCCCCTCCAGCAATGTCCTGAATTGCCGCCAACCCAAGTCGCTAATCACGCGGCTGAGTTTGCGATTCCTGACCATGCCAGAGACATTGAGATCCTCCACCCTCACCGCTTGGTTCTCGCGGATCAGCTTGGTAGACAGCTTGTGCAGGAAATCGGTGCGGGTGTCCCGGATCTTGGCATGGAGCTTTGCCACCCTTCTCCGGGCATGTTCTCGACGCCGAGATCCCTTCACCTTGCGAGACAGATTGCGCTGGAGTTTGCGTAAGCGCTTCAGCCTCTTTTTTCAGGGGCTTGGGTGCATCTATCTTTTCCCCTGTGCTGAGAGTGGCAAAGGTGGCGATCCCCAAGTCCACACCCACAGATTCGGCTCCTCCCTCCAGCGTTTTCGGCTCCACCTCGCAAACGAAGCTGGCAAAGTATCTGCCGCTGGCGTCTTTGATGATGGTGACGCTGCTGGGGATGGAGGGCAGAGGGCGACTCCATTCAATCGGCAATTTGCCCACCTTGGCCAGATAAACCTTGTCACCCTTGAGCGAAAAACCACCACGGGTGAAACGAGCCGATTGATTCCCAGTTCGTTTCTTGAACCGGGGTGGATTGACCCGCTTGCCTTTTCGCTTACCCTTAAGCGATGCAAAAAGTTGCTGAACGCCACTCCCAGATCCGCCACCGACTGCTGCAAGGGGATATTGGATACATCTTGGAGCCATGCTCTTTCGAGGAGTTGCTTGGCCTCAGTGATGCACTGCTTCTGGAGGGGCAGAGTTCTTGGGCAACTTTTCAGACTTCTTGGACAATGCCAGAGCATCGTTCCAGACCACGCGGCAACAACCAAACAATTGAGCTAGCTTGGTCTGCTGTCCGGGATGAGGATAGACGCGATACTGGTAACGTGCTTTCATAGCGGTATGATAACTTTTGGTCTGCGATAATGGCAAGTAGTTACAGACGAGGTAGACACAGTATTTCTGACCTCAAGGCTCATTTGGTCTTTGTGCCTAAGTATCGCCGCAATATATTCACATCTGAAAGCCTAGAACTAATTAGGTCTGCCTTTTGATGGCGTGGCGGATAAGATGGGATTTCGTGTGCTGGAGTTTGGGGGAGAGGCGGATCATGTCCATGCGCTGTTGGAGTATCCGCCTAAGCTGTCTATCTCTGAACTTGCGAACCACTTGAAGGGTGTGTCGAGCCGCTTGTATCGCAAGCAGTACCCATCCCCTCACCCTGATCACTTGTGGAGTCCGTCCTACTTTGCTGTATCGGTAGGAGGGGCACCACTGGAGATCATCAAGCAATACATCAACAGCCAAAAGCCGTCCTAGAAAGACGGGGCTTGTATCCCAGTTTTTTGGTCAATAGACACAGGAATGAACAACTCATGAGTCATATCATATTTCACTTAAAGAAAGACTTCCTCTAAAACGTCTCCCTCGCTGTAATCGGTCCTGAACCCCATCAGGGTTCCTAATGTGGGGGCAACATCCACCTGCGACACCCTTCGATCTACCACCTGATTTGCACGGATCCCTTTCCCCACAAACAAGGCAAAGATCTCGTGGGCAGAACCAGAGTTGAAATGGTGCTGATAGGGAATTGTCAGGTATTGATTTGAGTCCCGTCCACAATCCGGCACGATGCAGAAAATGGTGTTGTCGCGGTACTCTGGATCCGCTGCCACTGCATTAAAAATTCGCTGGATGCCCTGATCAATGATGGCAATACCATTCGTATAGTGAGCCGGAAATCCCCAGTGAACGTAATCGGGATCCTGGTAATTAATCATCATCAATTTTGGCTTTAGGAACTGAATTGCCCAAATCGCCAGCTCCGTCAGCACCCGATCCCCACGCGGATTCACCAGCCCAGAGGCTCCATAATATTGACGCCATTGCTGCCAGAACTGGGTCAAAAGAGGGGGATAGGCATAGCCCTCAAGATTGCGATAGTCCAGTTGTTCCAGCTTCTCCAGCTCCGCAACCTTGCTTGCCAATTCCTTGCCTGTAAACGCACCTGCCTCGATCTGCTGACGCAACAGGAAAACCTTGAAGCGATATAAACTCAGCACCTGACAGCGATAATTCACCCCGTAGGAATGGTGATTGCTGAAGGAATAAAATTCCTCTGAGGTGCGATCCTCCCCATTGATCAACAGCGTTTCGTGATCCTGAATGGCAAAGCTCTTGCGCAGATACTCAAATAGAGTGGGCACCGATGACTCCAGTCGCCCCCCGATTCCACCGATGCGATCAAAGCCCCCATACTTACCGGTCAGGAGATGCAGCGTGCCCTCCCCATGGTTAGTCTGCACCGCTTTGATCTGATCTAGCTCCATCTGGGTGAAAAGAGTCCCCTTCGGACTCAGAGTATGGCGGAGAAAGGGAGCATAGGTGTGGTCCGGATCAATCGTCTCGTGGCGGCGCACCCCTCCCCCAAAGCGGATCAGGATCACTCTGGGTCCTGTATAGCTGGATCGCGGTGCCAGGGGAGCAGTCAACCCCTGAGCTTGCAGCAGCACTGACGCAGTTCCCAGCGTTCCGGTCAGCAGCAGCGAACGACGACTCCAGGGCTCGATCATTCCCATCTACGGTGCTCAACAGTTCAACCCTATACTAAAGGGGGCTTAGCCTGTTGGTCCCTGAACAGGTCTGAATGCGGCCGCTCCCCCGAGATCCTGGAGATCTGATGGCATCTTCTTCTCCCCCCCCCCTTGAGCTGGAGTCTTCGACCCATGCCCTCAAGCCCTTCACCCAGTGGCTGCGGGTAGGGCTACTATTTCCGCTGGGGTTTCTAAATGGCTGGCTGCTGCTGCTGCTGGTGGACAACATTCAGCCGCTGTTTAATATTCTCCTCACCTCCACATTGCTGGCCTTTTTACTGGATTTCCCGATTCGGTTTCTGGAGCGCAGAGGATTACAGCGAGGCTGGGCCGTTGGCGTGGTGCTGGTTCTGGCAGTGATCGTGCTGACGGCCATTGGCATTATTTTGATCCCGATCCTGATCAAGCAGCTCAGCGATCTGATTTCTCAACTGCCTAGCTGGGCTAGTGAACTGGAGAGTAAAGTGCGGGAATTAGAGCAGCAATGGGGACCCCTGCAACGCTCAGAATTTGATCTCAGTCGCCAGCAGGAAGCCATCATTGCACAGCTTCAGGAGGCACTCCGATCCGCCAGTGGCACGTTTTTAAGTATTCTCTCCGGTACGTTTCAAAATACGCTTAACCTCTTTTTCACGCTTGTACTCACTGTTTTTCTGCTGCTGGGGGGCGAAACCGCCTGGGATGGGATCTTGAAATGGCTTCCTCCCTGGTGGCGGACTCAGATCAGTATGCATACCCCTGTGAAACTGCGCACCTTTATTGGCGGACAGGTGGCCATTGCCGTCGGATTTGGAGCGGTGCTGGCGCTTGCCTTTACGGTTCTGAATATTCCCCTTGGCCTCCTTTTTGGTTTCATTATTGGTCTGGGAAGTCTGATTCCCTTTCTGGGAGCCGTGACTCAGATCTCCGTCAGTTTGTTTTTGATGATTCAGAATTTTTGGGCAGGGATCAAAGTTTTTGCTGTGGCCTTTGTGATTGGCCAGGTGGTGGATCAGGTGGTTTCGCCTCGGATCATGGGGAGTATTGTGGGATTGAATCCGGTCTGGGTCTTGATCTCCGTGTTTATCGGCTTTCGCCTGGCAGGGGTGTTGGGTGCCCTGTTAGCGGTGCCCGTGGCCAGTATTGTGAAAACGATTGCCGATGAAGTCTTGAAAAGCCGTGGGCAGCTAGAACATTCTCAAGCCGAACAGCACCTCAGCCCAGAACCAGAGATCGAGTCGGATCATGCTGCTGCCCAGACCCTGACGGAATAGATTTCTGCAGCTTCCTGGACTCACTTACTGCCTGAGGAAAAAGATCTGATAAGTAGTTAGCAACGTTTCTATAAAGATCAGGCCCAGAATGTACCACTCCAGGCGGATGCCACTGCGATGCTGTACCAGCTCCAGCACGGTTGTGGCGGTTAACGAGATCAACTCCAGCTTGCGTTCCAGGGCGCGGTTGCGTTCTCGGATCTCATACTCGTCCTCTAATCGTAAGTACAGCCGATCCAGTTCGGGGTGATCCCAGAGCAATTCCGGTTTTTCTTCAATCTCCACCAGGCCCACCATGATCTGCTGAATCATCAGGGTGTTGCCAATATGCTTGAGCAGTTCCGATCCGGGTTGCTGGGTTTGGCGCTGGCGTTGAAAGTTGGCCGCGATCGGTTCAATGCTGGCAAACGCTTTGGCAATATTTGCTTCGTAATAGGACAGCAATACACTTTTGGCCAGAAGATCGGCCACGGTCTGAAAGCGCTCCAGAGCTCCATTCTCCAGAATGATCGTACCATCTCGACCAATCTGATCCTTCACCGATGCATCCAGCTGCACTTGCACCTCCTCGATCTCAGGCCGCTCGATGGCTTTGGTGATCCAGGGCTCCAGCCTCTCCATGTATTCCGCTTCTTCCTCAACACTCACGTTAAAAAACACCACCGTGCCATAGCGTTGCAGGACCGCCAGTCCCTCTGCCCCGACCTTGACCGTCAGAGGCATCCGATCCAGACAGTTGCTGTTCTCAAAGGTACGCAGATCAATGCGTTCGCCCTTAAATAACGCTCGGGCTGTGATCCGATCTTGATTGCGAAACAAGTTCATGGAATTGACAATGAAAAGAATAAAAACATCAGCGAAAAGAGACGCTAGTCCAGTTTTTCCCCACTGAGCACAAATACCGGATCGAGGGCTACAAACCGCTGTCCGCGTCCCCGTTGCTCCAGACGGTTGACCACAGACTGGGTCACCTCCACCTGCCGCGCCCGGACTGCAGCTAGAGCACTGGAGAGAATGTACAGACTTTCTAGAGAGGTTGCAGTCGCCACCAACCGCCCCCCCACCTTCAGGTGTTGCCAGCTGTGCTCCAGGATCAGGGCCAGGGGTTCTCCCCCCTCCAGACAGATGCGATCCGGTGCCGGATTCAGAGTCTGTAAACAGTCGGGTGCGGTTCCCTGAATGGCCTGCACATTCGTCAAGCCAAATTTCTTGCAGTTGCGCTGAATCAGATCCACCACTTCATCATCCCGTTCTACCGCCAGCACCTGGCCTTCGTGGCAGATCAGTCCCGCTTCTACAGAAATGGTGCCGGTGCCTGCCCCAATATCCCAGAGACAATCGGTACTGCGCAACCGCATTTGACTGAGGATCAAGACCCTTACTTCTCGCGGACTGAGGGGAATCCCCGGGATGCGATCAAAGGTTTGATCAGGAATCCCTGGCGTTTGAAAGGGCCATAGGTTCTGAGGCATGGACAACCAACTCCTATCTAAACAGGAGGTTAAGTACACACTATACTGCCCTAATGATCTGCCGCTGAGGTCAATTGGGGCAAGACATCCTCACGGAAGGGCACGGCATTCTGGTTCACATGATCCAGCTCCTCGAGCATCAGGGGGTTGACCCGTTCTAGATGGGGCACGATCACCCGGCCTAAACGGGGGCGGTAGAAGCGGTGGTAGCTGTAGAGGGGGCGAGCCGGAAACCCCGCCGGATCTTGTGTTGTCCTCCAGCACCGGGATCAAAGTTTTGTACCTGCTGCTGAATGGCGTACTCAATCGGGTGGTAGTAACAGGCATTGAAGTGGAGAAACTTGATCTCTTCAGTACACCCCCAGTAGCGGCCAAACATGCGATCCCCTTTGCGGATACAAAAGGACATGCCCACCACATCCCCCTCTCGTTCCCCAGTGATAAACACCAGGTAATCGCGATAACAGGTGTCCAACAGATCAAAAAAACTGCGGTTGAGATACTTACTCCAGTTGTAGAACTGAGCACAGGTGCGGCTGTAGAGCTGGTACATCAGCCGGAACAATGAGGGGGGGATCGTCTCTCCGGTATACACCTGCATCTGCACCCCAGCCTTTTGCATGGCCGCCCGTTCTCGTTTAATATTGCGCCGCTGGTTGGCATCAAACTGCTGGAGAAAGTCGTCATAGGTCTGATATCCCTGGTTCTGCCACTGATAGTTGTGGGTAATGCGGGGGGTAAAGCCCGAGGCCGCCAGCATCTCGCGCCAGGCCGGATCCACGTAGAGAAAACTGCAGACCGAGATGTCCTGCTTCTGGCAAAAGTGATCCAGGGCTTCCACCATCACAGGCCAGAGATCGGCTGCCTCCACCTGCGGATGGATCAACACACGGTAGCCCGTGGCCGGAGTAAAGGGACTCATGCCAATCAGTTTGGGGTAGTACGGCTCACCGATCTGGTGGGCCACCGAGGCCCACTCCTGATCAAACACAAACTCCCCCTGGCTGTGCCCCTTCAGGTAGAGCGGTAAGGCGGCGATCAGAGTGGTTTCTGTCTCCACCAGCATGTGGCAGGGTAACCATCCCGTATTCCCGGTAGCCGATCCCGAGTGCTCCAGGGCCCACAGCCATTCCCAGTGCAGGAAGGGAGACGTGGATTCGTTCAACAGATGGTTCCAGGCAGTAGCCTCAATATCAGCAATCTGATGGATCCAGCGAATTTTCAAACGGGTAGACATTGACCTGACCGAATGAGTCCCACGCGCCGAGCGATCGCTTCCGACTCCTGCTCAAAAGGACCCCAGATCTTCGGGTCTGGACCAGCATGCACAGGGAGTGTGGTGGTGATCTGGCAGGTTTCGTCGGTCTGTTGGACGATGTACCAGCCGCAAGGAGGGGTGGGAGCAGGCGCAGAAACAGTCATTGAACTGGCTTGACCGGAGAATGACGCAACGATTCTAACCAGTCTGGCCGCAAAGATCCCAGGGGTTCAGAGGATACCACGGTCAAGAAGTCGTCGTCAGAAAGGTGGTCAGGGCTTCCTGTAACTCTGTCGCGCTGCTGTAGCGTTGCCCCGGATCTTTGTGCAGACAGCGGTCAACGATCTGGGTTAGCGAGTCGGGAACGCCCAGCTGACTGCGGAAGGGCACCACCGATTTTTGCACATGAGCCATTAAATATTGGGTGGGGCTGGACTGGGAGGGTAAACCAAAAGGATTTTGACCCGCTAGCAACTCGTAGAGAATGCAGCCCAGGCTGTAGAGATCCGAGCGACGATCCAGGGTTTCCTCGCCTCTGCACTGTTCTGGTGAGGCATAGCGGGCTGTGCCAATAAATCGACCTGAGCGGCTTTCGGAAAGGGTTTGCATGGCCCCCTGCATCTTGACCAGACCAAAGTCGGCCACCTTGATCGTTTCACTGCCGTCAATTTTTTTGATCAAGAAGATATTGGCAGGTTTGAGGTCGCGGTGTACAAAGGCAACGGTTTCCCCCTGATAGATCACCCCCGCATGGATGGCCTCCAACGCCAGCGCGATCTCGCGGGCCACATGAGCTGCTCGACGGAAGGGCCAGCGGGTCTGTTGCTGCATCGCCTGAGCCAGTGTCATGGCATCGACAAATTCCATCACCAGATAGGGAATCACCCCCTCCCCAGGACCTGATCCTTCACCCCCCCCGAGTTCAGCACCTGGACCACGCGATCATCCGTCAGGTAAATCGAAGCCCGCATCTCCCCCTGGAAACGTTCCAACCGCTCCTGATCATGCCCCAGATCCCCGAGCATGAATTTAATCGCTACCGGTAGGTGCAGCTGCTGATCAAAAGCCTTGTAGACACGCCCCATCCCCCCCTGACCGATCAGACTTTCCAGCTGGTAACGCTCCCCCTCCCCGATCGCCCGCTGCAACCAGGGATCCTCTGAAACCAGATATTGCGCCCCCTCCAGCCCCTCCTGATACTGCTCCAGACGAGTGGCCTGACGTTGATAAAGGGCTCGCAGCTGACCGGGCTTATCCACATCCTGCAGCTGACGGGTGGACAGGCCACTGAGGACAATCTCCACATCCCCAAAGTTAAGCAGTTTGCCGATAAAACTTTGCTTGACATCAATTGCCTGGATCTGCTCGGAGGCATAAATTTCCTGAGTGGGATCCTTCAGATCAATCGTGGTAACCGGTCCCTCCTTGAGCACCAGCCGCGCCATGTCGGTAATCGCTAGAGGAGAGTGCCGCCAGCGAGAGGCCAAAATCCAGGTCTGCAGCCCGAAGCTGGGCAAGATCAGCAGCAGCAGCAATCCGATCATCCAGGGCAGAGGCACACCCGCCGGATAAAGGATCCCTGCCAGCACCAGCACCAGCAGGGTGACACCCACCGCAAAGGGGCGTGCTTTAGCCAGCGCCACAATGTTCACAATTTTGAAGAGATTGGAGACAATTTTGACAATGGCAAACATGAACCCCACGCTGAACAGCAGCACCAGGGGGTTGGCCAGAAATCGGAACAAGTTGCCAATGGTTTGCGGCGTTACCGTCGCTAAAGCAAAAGCAGCCACCGCCAGGTGCAAGGCCAGCGGACCCAGGGGATAAAGCAGCAGGATCCAGTGCCGCTGAGCTTGAAAGACCACCCGATCCAGGTGATAGGAGAGGATCTTTTGAGGGGGACTGGTCTTACTTTTGAACAGGGCAGACTCTGCTTCACTGGCCGCCAATAAACTGGCCGTTAATCGTGGCAACACCTGTTCGGGCTCGGCACAGTAGCGGCTTAACCAGATGGCCACCGAACTTTTCTCCCGCTCGCTCATCTGTTCCAGAGTTTGGAACCACAGCCGCACCTTCTCGGGCAGGGCCGCGATGGACGCCTTCACCTGAGTTTGGGCAATTTGGCGAAAATCAGTAAACCAGGTAACCAGGTGGGGTAGGATCTGCAATTTTTGCTCGGAGGGCAGCTGGTGAAAATCTCGAACTTTGAGAGCCACGGCTGCATCGGGATCGGGAAGGGCAGTGGTGAGCATCAACCGATTGCGGACCAGACAAAACCCCGAGAGATCCAATCCCATCGAAACCGCAGCCTCAGGTGCTGCCATCTGGGCAGGGGGGATGGAAGCCAGATCTAAGCAGGTTTGCCAGTCCGGTTGTTTCTGCCCCTGCGGACGACTGAAAAGACTGATCTGGGCAAGGCTTTCATCCACTAGACCCGCTAGCCGTTCTCTAAAAACCTGTTGCAGCTTTGTATAATCCAGCGGATCGGCAGAGGGGCGGGTGATCATCAGGCCCAGGCGATCAGCCTTGCGTTGCACCTGCAGGGAGAGGGACTGGTTGGGGAAGTTCTGTTTTAGGACCAGGCGCAGACGATCCTCCAGCGGAAGCTTGGGAATGGGAGCAATCTGAGCTTCAAGAACTGCCAGAGCCTCTGCCAGAGCCGCGCCAGACGAAAAGCGATCTTCAGGGGCCTTCGCCACACATTTTCGCATCACCTGCTCCAGTTCCTGAGGTACCTGCAGATCCTTAGGTAAGGGCAGTGGCGGGTTGTCGGTATGGGCCGTGAACCAGTCGATCAAGGTGGCACCAGGTTGCAAGCCGAAGGGATTACTTCCCAGAACCATGCGGTAGAGCATGCAGCCCAGACTGTAGAGATCCGCCCGCCCATCAACGGTCTTGAATTCACTGATCTGTTCAGGTGACGAATATTCGGGGGTACCGGCATAGGTGCCAGTATGGGTAAGGCTGCGTTCTCCCGTATCTCCCAGGGCTTTAACCAGACCAAAATCCCCCAGCTTGATCGACTCTCCCCCTTGGCCATCAGAGACCACAAAAACATTGGCGGGTTTGAGATCGCGGTGCACAAACTGGATCGCTTTTCCCTCCAATACCACTCCCTGATGAACGGTTTCCAGTGCCAGAGCAATCTCTTTAGCCAGATGCACGGCCCGGCCCAGATCCATCTGTCGGCACTGGTGCAATACCTGCTGCAGGTCCTTCCCCTCCACCATTTCCATCACCAGCATGGGCAATTCCTGCCGTTGTCCTCCCAGGGTCATGGGCACCACCCCAAAGTCCACCGTCTGGACAATGCGCGGATCCCGCAACAACACACAGGCCTGCATTTCTCGTTGAAAGCGCAGTTTGGTGTCCAGGTTATTGACCAGATTGATCGCCAGAAACTTAATCGCGCGATAAACAGCCTGCGTCGGGGTGGAGGTATGCAGATCCAGGGCCTTGTACACCTTCCCCATGCCCCCCTGGCCCAGCAACTTCTCCAGACGGTAACGATCGTCTTCCCCAACCGTCTTGCCTATCCAGGGATCACGGTGCTCGGTTTGCATAGATCTTTACCGCTGACACTCCCCCATCATAAAGGGGTGAATCTAGCCACGAAGGACTAGCCCTATTGAATGTAAAGAATCAGATCGACACGGATTTATTTATACCCCAAATCGAGGTTGACCGAAGCCATGACCGACTCCAGTTAGGATGAGAGGGCAATAACTATTTGTTAAGCAATGAACGGCATGCTACCCCAGCCTGCGATCAGCCTCAGCCACATCAGCAAAATTTACGCCAATGGCACTGTGGCCCTCCAGGATATGAACCTGACCATTCAGAAATCCCAATTTGTCAGTTTGGTGGGACCCTCTGGCTGTGGCAAAAGTACCGTCCTGAGGATCATTGCTGGACTGGGGCAGAAAAGTGAAGGAAGCCTCCACTGGGGGGAGAGCCTGGATCCAGAAGCGCAGGGACAGCTGGCCTATGTTTTTCAGGAACCGGCCCTGATGCCCTGGGCCAACGTCATGGAGAATGTGCGTCTGCCCCTGAAACTGATGCGGATCCCGAAACGAGATTCAACTTCACGAGTGCGTCAAGCATTGCAGCTGGTGCAGCTGGAGGGGGTGGAGGCTGCTTTCCCACGGGAATTGTCGGGGGGCATGCGGATGCGGGTTTCCATTGCCCGTGCCCTGGTCACAGGCCCCAGCCTGTTGCTTATGGATGAACCCTTTGGATCCCTGGATGAGATCACCCGCAGCAAACTCAATAGTGAACTGCTGGAGCTGTGGAGTCAGAAACGCTGGACGGTTATTTTTGTCACCCACAACATCTACGAGGCGGTTTATCTATCTAACCGAGTGGTGGTGATGGCAGCCCGACCGGGTCGAGTGGTGGCGGATGTCGGGATCCATGCCCCCTATCCCCGCACGGAAGCCTTTCGTACTTCCCCTCTTTACAATGAGTATTGTCGGGACGTGGCAACTCACCTCGCAGAAGCCATGGCAGGATCGCCGCCTCTACCCACAGGTGTGAAGTAGATCAGACACTAGAAGTACTGTTGCAACAGGTGATCATGTCGTATCGTCAGCGGAAACTTCTCTCCTGGAATGTGCTGTCACCTTTACTGGTGGGGATCCTGTTTCTGATCATCTGGGATCTGTTTGTGCGCGTCACCGAAACCCCACCCTACCTGCTGCCCGGACCGCTGCTCGTGTTTCAAACCCTACTGCAGGAATGGCCTGATCTTTTTCCGTCGCTTTTAATCACGTTGAAGATCACGGTGGTGGCTTTTGCTACAGCTGTTGTTTCTGGATTGCTGATCTCGATCCTGTTCACCCAGAGCAAATGGATTGAACGCAGCTTTTTTCCCTACGCGGTTGTCTTGCAAACCACACCGATTGTAGCTATCGCTCCCCTGATCATTATCTGGCTGCGCAACAACACCTTTGCGGCGATGGTGGTCTGTGCCTGGATTGTGGCCTTCTTTCCGATCATCTCCAACACGACTCTCGGCCTGAACAGTGCCGATCACCATCTTGTCAATCTGTTTCAACTGTACAAGGCCAACCGCTGGCAAACCCTGATCCACCTGCGCTTGCCCAGTGCCATGCCCTATTTCCTGGGGGCTCTGCGCATCAGTGGGGGGCTGTCTCTGATTGGGGCAGTGGTGGCGGAGTTTGTGGCCGGAACGGGGGGACAACGGGCAGGAATCGCCTATCAGATTTTGATTTCCAGCTTTAACCTGCAGGTACCCCGCATGTTTGCGGCGCTGTTTCTCACCAGTCTGCTGGGCATCGCCATTTTTGTGGTCATGAGTCTGATCTCGGATCGGCTGTTACGCAACTGGCACGAGAGTGCGGTTCAACGAGAAAACTAGGGGAGAGGAGACTCCAACTTGCATGATTCATCCCACCACGGATCATTACTGGCTTTTGCATGGGGCTGTGCCCGCCTCTTTTCTGGAGTCATCGACGTTAAGTCAGCTGCGTCACCTGCATCGAGATCAGCTGGCCCTGGTGAATCTGGAAATCTGGCAGGGTAGCATTCAGTCGGTTCAACCCGCAGCAGACCCGATCGCGGATCCGTCTGTACCCGCTCTGGATCTGGAGGGTGGTCAGATCTGGCCCTGTTTTGTGGATCTGCACACTCACCTGGATAAAGGTCATATCTGGGAGCGGTTTCCGAATCGGGATGGCAGCTTTAATGGGGCGCTGCTCAGCACAGAATCGGATCGGCGACGGCACTGGCAAGCAGAGGATCTGTATCCCCGTATTGAATTTGGGCTCAAGTGCAGTTATGCCCACGGCACCCGTGCCATTCGCACCCACATTGATGCCCTGGAGGGACAGGAACAGATCACGCTGGAGGTGCTCAAGGATTTACAAACGGCATGGCAGGATCGTCTACTTCTACAAGCCTCTGCACTGTTGCCCCTGGAGATTTACCTAACCCGAGAAGGCGAAAAGATTGCCGATCTGTTTGCCGAATTTCCTGGAGGTTTGTTGGGGGGGGGTGCCTTACCGTTATGAAGATTTGCCCGCCCAGCTGGATCGGATGATGAGTCTGGCTCAAGAACGGGGAATGGATCTGGACCTGCACACCGATGAGAATGGAGATCCGGAATCATTGGCCCTGCAACAGGTGGCTGATGCTGCCCTGCGCAACTCATTTCCTGGCCAGATTACCTGTGGGCACTGCTGCAGTCTGGCGGTGCAGCCTCCTGAGGTGGCTCAAGAGACGATCGGGCGGGTGAAGGAAGCGAATATTGGGATTGTCAGCCTACCCATGTGCAATCTATTTTTACAGGATCGACAATCTGGACAGACGCCCCGCTGGCGCGGAGTGACGCTGGTGCATGAATTGAAAGCGGCAGGTGTAGCGGTGGCCTTTAGCAGTGATAACTGTCGGGATCCTTTTTTTGGCTTTGGGGATCACGATGGTCTGGAGGTGTTTACTCAGGCCTGTCGCATTGCCCACCTGGATCGCCCCTACAGCAACTGGCCCACCTCGGTTACCACGATTCCAGCCGCTCTCATGGGGCTTTCCCCCGGAATCATTGCAGTCGGTCAATTAGCGGATCTGATCCTCTTTCGGGGGCGGACCTTCAGCGAGCTGCTCTCCAGACCCCAACAGGATCGGGTGGTGCTGCGCAAAGGGAAGGCGATCGACACAACTTTGCCGGATTACCGGGAGCTGGACGCCGTGGTTGGATCTCCGTATTGAAAACCCACCTCCTTCAGTCCGCCTGGGCAGCCGCCATCAGAGGAAGGTAGATCTCGCGGTGAGCTATCCCCTGATTGTGCCCTCTTGAGATGGAGGAGCGTTCCACCAAGACCATTCGCCCAGATGAGATCATAGGCTGGTCAACAATCTCAGAGCGAGCTAACGTAATAACACAGAGTTATAACAGGATGTGATGGAAGGATCTATCTACACTCTTTCACCTGCCAAGATCGGTAATGCCGCTGGATTCCGACTCCCCGCAGGCTTTTACCGAGATCACCCTCAGTTCGCCAACGCCTCAGGCTGGGTACAGGTCCTTTCTGAAGACACCCTCCTGGTAAAGCTAGAGCCGACTCAGATTGATCCTGAGACTGACCCACCAGAGCAAGACATCATACTCAGTCTCTTTCTGGATCTGATCACGAAAGATGCTCTCCGTAACCCCGCCAACCTGGAGCCCTACACCGAGGCTATCTCTCAAGAAGATGATGAGCTCCTGGCAGGAGTCCAGATCGACGAGTGAGCATCCTGATTCGTAACGGCTGGGAGATCTACTTTCACCGGCAGCTGTTTGGAGAGCAACGCCGTCAGCTGCGTGAAGAGGTCAAAAAGCTCAAGGTCTCATTATCCCCCGAGGAATTTGCCACCCATCCCAAAGCCAAACTTCTAGCAGCAGGGATGGCAGGAATCAAAGAGAAGATCGTATTGGATCCGTTTGGTCTTCAGTTTGCTCTCCAAGGTCCTCTCAAACACTATGGTCGAATGAAGAGGATGGGACTTCCTCCACGCTATCGACTCTTCTTCAGAGCTTTCGAAGCGCAAGGCCGAAAAGTTTTGATCCTGCTGTGGCTTGGCTATCCACGGAAAGAAGGAGATCAGAATGATTGTTATGCTGTCTTTACTCGCAAGGTCAACAATGGTGACTTCTCAGACAATCTTGAGAATTTATTGAAGGAAGCAGAAACATAGTCACTTGAGTTATTGGTCTTTAATGTCTACGCTGATTTTGGAATGTTCAAGCCAGCGGAGAGTTGTAACGTTATCTAGACGGGGCACTGAGAAACGCAATTGCTCCCGCAGCCATCCTTCCGTGTTTGCAGGTAACCCTTTGCCCGAGAACATCTGCAGGGCCTGAGCGATCTCCTGCGGACGATAGCCCAAAGCCAGAAGTGCCATTTCCACCTCTTCCTGGATCTCTGCGGTTGCCCCCGTGATCGGAGCCAGAGATCCGGAGTGGCTACGCCAGGCAGCCAGACGTGTCTTCAGTTCCAGTACCAGTCGTTGAGCGGTTTTTGATCCGACTCCCGGGGTGAGAGAGAGCACACGCAGATTATTGGCAAACACCGCCTGCACCAGATCAGTTAATCCCAGAGTGTTCAGTAAAGCCAACCCCAGGGCAGGTCCAACCCCTGAAACCTTGATCAGTTCGGCAAACACATCCCGTTCCGCTGCCGAGGCAAAACCATAGAGCACCATCTCAGTTTCCCGCAGCAGCAGTTGAGTGTAGAGATGGATCGGTTCCCCCACCGCTGGTGCCTCTTTTAGCAGTCGTCCGGGAACCATGACTCGAAAACCAATCCCCTGCACTTCAACCAGTAAGGCGGTCCGATCTCCTCGCTCAACAGTGATCAGGGTTCCCGATAAGGTCGCAATCATCCCCTACTCATCACCTAGTAAATGGCGGGTGACCTCCGTCTTTAAGAGTCTCCGGACACGGTTCTGAATCCCCGTGATCCGGTCATAAGCATCCATGAGAGCAAATAAATTGCGCGTATCCTCGATTACCTGACGGGTGTAGGCAGGATCCAGTTGTGGCACCACATTGTCATCGAGGGCCTTCAACTCCCGTTCGTAGGCGGCCTGCACCTTGGCTTGGCGAACAAAAAAAGGCAGACTGCTGTAGCGGCGGCGATCCATCCCCAGCCAATACTGGATCAGAGCGTTCAAGCTGATCCCAGGAGGATCTAAGGGGTTCTGAGGTGGAACAAGCAGGGTTGCTAAACTGCAATCCCCAGCAAACCCGTGGACGTACAGATAATTTTCTAGTTCTTCCGTCAGGTGGGAGCGCTCAGCCACGTCGTCATTAGAGGAATAGGGGGAAAGAGGATTTTCAGCCATTGCAAGATATCTACCTGCGCCTAACTTATTCTAGGCGTCCACATCCAGTCAGCCAAGAGTTCCCGCTTGATCCCATCTCTAGCAGACTTGAAAATCCCATCACTCTAGTTGCATTGGCCAATCAGTTCTAAGCTTGGAGTGGCCCAGTCAACCTGAGATGACCATGCCCCTGTCGCTCTGTCAGCGTTACCACGAGTTCACCAAGTATTCCCCAGAAGGACTGGCTCGCAGCAATCACCAGTTGGACTGGAGTCAGCAACCTGTCCCGTTTAAGGAATATCCCCTCGAGGTCAGTACCACCCTGGATCTAAAGCCCTATTTGAAGCAGACTCCCGATCCGTGGGAGACCGTTGTTGAGGTTGATGTGCTGGGGGCTAAGGAAGCTGAAGCAGTGCGCTGGCAGCGGCAACGGCTATCTCAGATGTTGTTCTTTAGCTATGGCGTGACGCTAACGCTCTCCTACCCTCAGCAACTGTTGTATCTGCGCACCGCTCCGTCCGCTGGTGGATTGTATCCAGCCGAGATCTATGTCATTGCCAGCGCCAATCAGGAGAAAATTCTCCCAGGGATCTACAACTATCAGGTGAAGGATCATACTCTGCTACGCATCTGGGATGATCCTCGCTGGTTACAACTGCAAAAGAGCTGCTGGGATAGCCCAATTCTGCAAACTACCCCACTGGTTCTGGTCACTACGGTGGTGTTCTTTCGTTCCGCTTGGCGTTATCAGGATCGGGCTTACCGTCGCGTCTGTCTGGATACTGGGCATTTGCTTGGCAATATTGAGCTGGCCGCCAACCTGACCGGATTTCGGGCGTCTTTGTTAGGAGGGTTCGCCGATCAGCAACTGGCGGAGCTGTTGTTCCTTAACTTCAGAGAAGAAAGCCCCCTAGCTGTGATTCCCTTACAGGATCTGTGGCAGGATGCCGAAGCCGATGTTACTGTTTACCCTGCCTGGCAACGCCCCTCCGATTCACCCTCCGCTCTTCCCTCTTCCACCCTCACAGACACGGTAGAGTTGCAGTCTGGGGAATGGTTGTTTTACCTGCATCAACACAGCTGCCTGCAAACCCAGCCCCCATCTCCCCCTGAAATGCCTGGGGTGAGCATCGCGGGCAACAAGTATAATTTTCCTTTCTGTCTGAAAGCCTCCACAGAGGTCGACCCGATCCGCTGGGGCGGGCATCTGCAGCAGCTGGTCCAAAGCATTCTTCGCCGCCGATCCACTCGTGAGTTTACTCAGGAGTTACTGGATCTGCCGGATTTGCTCCATTTACTTGACTTCACCTATCACCCCGAACACTACGGAGATCAGGGAATGGATCCAGATCCAGATTTTTTTGATCTCAGCTTGATCGAAACCTTTGTGGTGGTGAACAGTATTTCGGGACTAGAGGAGGGTTGCTACTACTACGCCCCCCAGGTTGAAGAACTGCGGCAGATCCGGTTTAAAAACTTTCGCGAAGAAGTCCACCACCTTTGCTTAGGACAGAACCTGGGGCGGGATGCCGCTGCAGTGATCTTTCATACTGCTGATCTGGATCAGGCTGTCCAGCGCTATGGTGAGCGGGCCTACCGTTATCTGCACATGGATGCGGGCCACCTGGGTCAGCGCTTAAACCTGGCGGCAGTGCAGCTCAAAATTGGGGTCAGCGGCATTGCGGGCTTTTTTGACGATCAGGTCAATGAAGTTCTGGGAATCCCCGTCTCCGAAGCTGTACTTTATATCACTACATTGGGGCATCTACGCAATCCCTGATCCATCCACATTGAAGCCAAAAAAAGCTGACTTCAGGACAATCACACAATCATACTGACCCTCAGTAATCGTGATTTGGGAGTTGAAGATCTGGTAGCCAGTGATCGTGACACTCAGGAGGCTCATCGCACCCATGGGGATCAGGATCTTCCAGAGGAGCAGGGATAGAAATTAAGAGATCTTCAGATTTCTATCTTGCAGGGGAATAGTCATTGCATTATTTTTACGGAGAAGGCCATTGCCATCGCCTACAGTCCGAGACAGGATAAAGATAGATAAGTCATCTTCCCTTTAGGGAACTTATATTTAGCATTTCCTGATCGTTTTACACAGTGGAGCGACTTGTTCACAGGAGATGAAAGGAGAGCAACGATGCAAAAATCTTCTCTATTCAGTCTTACCCTGGCAGGTTTATTGACAGCATCACCAGGAGCATTGCCCGTCTTGGCCCAACAGCAATTTAACGTTACCACCATTCATCTCTATGCAGGCTCAAGGTTGCCAGCAGGGCTTGCCTTTGAAAACCAACCCCAGTACTTCGATCCCAATGGGGTCTATCCTTTGCTCTTAACCATTCAACAGGATGTTTACAACAACGGTGGCTGGTTGGTGATCCCTGCAGGAAGTCAGGTAAGCGGAAATCTTTATCCTGTCCAGGGCGGATTACAATTTGTTGCCAATGAACTGATCAAGGGTGGACGCTCTTTTCCGTTGCAAGCCACCTCAGATCTGATTCATGACGAAAAAGACCCACGACAGTATTCCAGCGGAGCGATTACTGAAGATGCCATCATTGGGGCTGCTGCGGGTGCTTTACTCGGCGGGATCTCGGGAGGAGTAGGCGTTGGAGAAGTGCTTGGTGGGGCTGCAACAGGCGTTGGAGTTGGGAATATCACTGCCCCACAAGTTGTGGTCCTAAGACCGGGGCAACTGATTAATTTGACTCTGGATGCACCTCTGAGGTGGTGATACTTTAGCCAAAGCGATCAAGACACCAAGTAAATTGATGCAAGGTACCTGTCCATCCAAATCAACAAATATTGTTTTAGGATTCAAGGCACTCTCGGATCCTCTGCGGCTTCAGGTGATTGAGTTACTGCGGGAGCAGGAGCTGTGTGTTTGTGACCTCACGCAGCAGCTGCAGGTTTCTCAGTCTAAATTGTCCTTCCATCTCAAGGTGCTCAAAGAAGCTGGTCTGATCCGCTCCCGCAGGCAGGAACGCTGGATATACTACAGTCTGAATTTACCCCCCCTGGTAGAACTGGAGCAATACCTTTCTGATATTCGCCGCTGTAGCCCTATGCACCCTGCCCGAGTATGTCCACCCGTCTAGTGAATTGTGGGGCCTTGCTTCTCCACACTGATCTTTGCTTGAGACTCCTCTGCACTCATCAACTTTTCTTGATACGATCACAAGGGATTAGGAAAGCGTTGGAGCATCTACATGCCTACAGATCTGTCAGACCCGGCTCAAACGATTCAGGCAGGCGGGAAACTCAACTTCTTTGAGCGCTACCTCACGATCTGGGTAGGGATCTGCATTGGGGTTGGTATTGTGCTGGGCCGTAGCTTTCCAGGGCTAGCTGCAGTTCTCGATAGGATGAGTTTGTATCAGGTTTCCCTCCCTATTGGTATCTGCCTGTTCTTGATGATGTACCCGATCATGGTCAAAATTGATTTTGGGCAGGCAAAAAGAGCAGCGCAAACCCCAAGACCTGTGCTCCTCACCCTGGTGGTGAACTGGTTGATCAAGCCCTTCAGCATGGTGGTATTGGCTCAGTTCTTTTTGGGGTGGTTATTTCAGCCACTTCTGGTGGGGACAGAGAACATTGGCGGCATTGAGGTCAGTCTGGCCAATAGCTACATTGCGGGGACAATTTTACTCGGGATCGCCCCCTGTACTGCGATGGTGTTGATGTGGGGTTATCTATCCTTCAGCAATCAGGGCCATACTCTGGTGATGGTGGCGGTTAACTCACTAGCGATGCTGTTCCTCTACGCGCCACTGGGGAGATGGTTGTTGGCAGCCAATCAACTTAGTGTTCCTTGGGAAACGATTGCCCTTTCAGTCTTAATTTATGTTGGCATTCCCCTTCTGGCTGGTTCTGTTTCTCGTCTATGGATCCTGAGTAGCAAAGGCCAAGAATGGTTTGAGCAGGTGTTTTTGAAATACTTGAGTCCAGTTTCTGTCGTAGCTCTCTTAATTACCCTGGTTATTCTCTTTGCCCTCAAAGGCGACTTAATTGTGGCGAACCCTTTCCACATCCTGCTGATTGCCATACCCCTCTTTATTCAGACCAACTTTATTTTTCTGATCACTTATGTAGCGGCTCAAAAGCTGGGATTGGTTTACGAAGATGCTGCCCCTGCCGCTCTAATTGGAGCCAGCAACCATTTTGAGGTAGCCATTGCAACAGCGGTCACATTATTTGGGTTAAATTCTGGGGCAGCCCTTGCCACAGTGGTCGGAGTGTTGATTGAAGTGCCTGTGATGTTGCTTTTGGTTGAAATCTGTAAGCAAACTGCATTCTGGTTTCCTCGCGAATCTGCTAAAGCCACACTCCCCGATCCTCGTTGTCTACCCAGCAAACTCTACTCATGATCAGGCAGTTCACTACCTTGCCACTAAAATTTGCTATAAACTTGAGTTCAGATGACTTTTGATCATTCTCCCAAGATTCTCTTTCTCTACGGCTCTCTGCGAGAGCAATCCTATAGCCGCCTACTGGCCGAAGAAGCAGCTCGGATCATTGCAGATTTTGGAGCTGAGGTGAAATTCTTTGATCCTTATGGTTTACCTCTTTTGGGGGCAGCACCTGACACCCATCCTAAAGTGCAGGAGTTGCGGGAGTTATCAATCTGGTCAGAGGGCCAGGTGTGGTCCAGCCCTGAATTGCATGGTAATATCTCTGGTCTGATGAAAACTCAAATTGACTGGATCCCGCTCAGCATGGGGGCAATCCGCCCAACCCAGGGGAGAACCCTGGCTGTGATGCAGGTCTCCGGGGGATCCCAATCCTTTAATGCTGTCAATACCATGCGGATTCTCGGACGCTGGATGCGGATGTTCACCATCCCTAATCAATCCTCTGTCCCAAAAGCTTATCAGGAGTTTCATGACGATGGCACGATGAAAGAGTCTTCCTATCGAGATCGGGTGGTGGATGTCATGGAAGAACTTTACCGCTTCACCCTGCTGTTGCGAGAACGGGTGGATGAACTGACGGATCGCTATAGCGAACGCAAAGCTGCTGCAGCTCAGCAAACCGAAGAAACAGCGAGAAAGGCCTTGAGCGGATGACTCTATCCTCACTTGCAGAAAGTCTCTGGTGGATCATTCCAGGCAAGTTGGGGGGAATGCGTAAACCCACAGCGGATCAGATCCCAACCCTTTCCCAAATCGGTATCGATGCTCTTGTCTCAGTGATGGATGATCCCTCGAACTTGGACTTATACGAGCAGACTCAAATTCCCTATTTATGGTTGCCCACAACAGGAGGCCAATCCCCTACAGTTGAACAGATCGAGCAATTTCAGCAGTTTGTGGATGCTCAGCATGCACTGGCAAAGAGTGTCGTTGTTCACTGTTCCAGTGGTCGCCGTCGGACAGGCACGTTTTTGGCCGCCTATCTGATTACCAAGGGATCCTCAGCTAGAGAGGCAATTCAAGCGGCTCAGCGTGCCAACCCTCAAATAGAGCTTCGTGATGCCCAGATTAGTTTTCTGCAAGAGTTATCATCACATCTCGGAGTTAGCTTCTGAAGAACCTTGTGTCCGAATGGGGCGTGAGGGAATTGAACCCCCGTAAGGCAAATTATGAGTTTGCTGCCTAGACCACTCGGCCAACGCCCCAGAAAGGATCCAACCTTCTAGTCTACTTTAGCGTGGGAAAATCCACGAGACTGGTGGGACAGAATCGACTCCAATTGTTCCTGTTCAGAGCTACAGCGAAGAGCGCAGAGTCTCCGAACGGTAGGCAATTATTTTCGACTGCAGGGCCTCAATCGCAGCCGCGTACTGGGGATCTTCCAGGGTGGCCACAGCCTCGCGGTTTTCACTCAGGAGCGCAATATCATCCTCCGTCATCTCTACCGTGAGGTCGGGCGTAATCCCCTTCTGATTAATGTCAATTCCCTTAGGAGTACGATAACGAGCAACGGTTACAGCCAGACCTGATCCATCCGAGAGGGAATGGACTTGCTGCACCAGCCCCTTACCAAACGTCTGGGTTCCAATGACGATGGCCCGCTCATTATCCTGGAGGGCTCCAGAAAGGATTTCACTGGCACTAGCAGACCCATTATCCACCAGCACAGCCAGGGGCCTATCGGTCAGAGCTTGATGGTGAGCAGTAATGCGGTCCTGTTCTCCCTGACGGTTGACCGTAGAAACAATTGCCCCCCGATCCAACCACATGCGAGCGATCTCAGCACTGGAGTAGAGTAGCCCCCCGGGATTCTGGCGCAGATCCAGTACGTACGCATCGACATCCTGCTTTTCCAACTCCTGGATGGCATCTCGCATTTTTTCAGCCGCATTGGCCGAGAACTGAGTCAGACGAATATAACCAATCTTCTGCTGCCCTTCGTTATGTAGCTCGTGCTTTACGGTTTCCAGTTCAATCTTGTCGCGGCGGATGGGAAAGTCGAGGGTCTCGGTCTCGTTCCGCAGGATGGTCAGGGTCACCACCGTACCCGGTTCTCCACGGATAAGATTAACCGCAGCATTGACATCCATGCCTTCAGTGGATTTTCCATCAATTTCCACGATCACATCCTTAGACTTAATGCCAACTTTGTCTGCCGGAGAATCTTCAATGGGCGAGACCACAATCAGCCGATCCGTTTCCTGATCCATCCCCAGGGTGATTCCTACACCAGTGAGTTCTCCCGAGGTGTCAATTTGCATGGAGGCGTACTGGTCGGGATCTAGAAATCGGGTGTACGGATCATCGAGTTCTTCCAGCACCTCACGAATCGCATCGTAAGCTTCTTCCGAGGTATCGTATTCCCCCGCCAGCAGATCTCTGCGCCTTTCTTCCCAATCAATTCGATTAAAGTCAGCATCCACATACTCGCGGTTGACAATTTGCCAGACCTCATCAACCACCTCTTTGGGAGCACTGCGAAAGCCAGCCCACCCCGGCAATGATAGCTGTACACCCACAAGAGTGACCGCTGTTACAACGGCAGTTGTAGTACTGACTAGAAAACCGCGCTTTTTCATTGTGATGTCTTCTCCTGCGAGAGGGTGAGCAGAGCAGTAGTTGTGGGGAGGAAGGCCAGGTCCTGAATAGAGCCCGGACAGAAGGAGCGCCACGTTAAGCTTAGTATTCTTGTGGTAGCATATATCATCCTGGAAATGCTGTCTCTTCCTGGGATGAAGGCAAGTCTTTTTTATTTTTTCAGGTGTTCTGCGGTTTTGCTCAGAATTTATGGTTTCCTCATTAAGTGCCTCAGCTGCCCCATTGGCATCGACCATTGCGGATCTCCAACCCAAGGTTCAGGCCAGTCGGCGGGCCGCTCAACAACTGCTAGATCTTTCCCCCGCTGAGCGGCAGGAGGCCCTCTCCAGCATTGCTGCAGCTCTGGAAGCAGCCAAGGAGGAGATCCTGAGTGCCAATCAGCAGGATCTGGAGCACGCTCGTGAGATGCTCAAATCAGGGGAACTTTCCGAGGCAGCCTTTGCCCGCTTGAAACTGGATGGCAACAAGATCCAGTCCATGGCAGCAGGTGTTCGTAGCGTTGCTTCTCTGCCTGAACTAGTCGGCACATTCGCCTGGAGACGCGAACTGGATCAGGGACTCGTTCTGGAGCGCGTAACCTGCCCTCTGGGAGTGATCGCCGTTATTTTTGAATCCCGACCGGATGCCGTTACTCAAATTACCTCTCTGGCCATTAAGACCGCCAACAGCGTGATCCTGAAGGGTGGATCCGAAGCACGGCATTCCTGTGAGGCAATCACACGGGTGATCCATTCAGCCCTGGAAGGCATTCCTAGCTTTCCCCAAGCCGCCGTGCAACTTTTGACGCAACGGCAGGAAACCCACGCTTTGCTGGGCATGGATAACGATATTGATCTGATCATCCCCCGTGGATCTCAACAGTTTGTGCGGTTCATCCAGACCCATACCCAGATTCCGGTCCTGGGTCACGCCGATGGCATTTGTCATCTTTATGTAGATGCTGCTGCCGATCTGGAAATGGCGGTGGCACTGGCAGTGGATGCCAAAGTTCAATATCCAGCGGCCTGCAATGCGATCGAAACGCTGCTGGTTCATGAAGCAATTGCCTCTAGCTATTTACCCGCCGTCGCCATTGCTCTGCGCAATCGAGAGGTGGAACTCCGCGGCTGCGAGTTGACGCGGCAATGGGTGGAGATGACCGCTGCAACAGCGGCAGATTGGGGGTTGGAATACGGTGATCTGATTTTGTCGATGCGAGTAGTCAAGTCGCTTGAGGAGGCTCTAGCGCATATCCAGACTTACGGTTCCCGGCATACAGAAGCCATCGTGACTCAAGATCAGCAGGTTGCCCAGCGCTTTTTGCAGCAGGTGGATGCCGCCGGAGTCTTTCACAACGCTTCGACTCGCTTCGCCGATGGATTTCGCTATGGGTTTGGCGCGGAAGTGGGCATTAGTACCCAGAAGTTGCCACCTCGCGGCCCAGTGGGCATTGAAGGACTGGTCACCTATACCTATCATCTGCACGGACAGGGACAGGTGGTTGCCGACTACACAGGACCTCAGGCACGCTCCTTCTCCCATCAGGATCTGGGATAGGATGGACTTTGTCTTAAATCTGGCAAGTGATCGGAATGCTGCAGTTATAATATGAGGCTTGCCTTTTTCAGGCTAGATGTTTTAATGGTGAGGGGTTGTCCTGATGCCAGTCAACATTCTGGCGATTCTGGGGCCCCGGACGCGAGCTCTGATTGGAAAGAATTGTGTGGCCTGGCATTGGATCCATGTTTGGGGAATGCGACAGCCCCTGGGCTCAACTCTCAGCAGAGTTTTCTTAAGAAATCATTTATGATCAATATGAGTGATTGCCGTAGCTGGAAGACTGAAGATTTGTTCAGTTTGGAACCCAGGTTTAGCTTCTTGCCGAATACCAATGCAGGTTGCGGATTTGCAGATTGGGCTGTTGTTGCTCGATAAATACCCCTAGATAGGAGCTCCTATGACTGTGCGTCTTTATGTTGGCAATTTACCTGAAGAGGTTGATCGGCAGGCATTAGAAGACTTATTTACCTCAGCTGGTGA
The DNA here is from genome assembly GCA_012030715.1 of Synechococcaceae cyanobacterium SM2_3_1. Classification (GTDB taxonomy): domain Bacteria; phylum Cyanobacteriota; class Cyanobacteriia; order Thermostichales; family Thermostichaceae; genus JAAUUJ01. Next base: position 29,355 of record JAAUUJ010000009.1, read on the forward strand.
AATTGTCTCAACAAAAGTGATTCGAGATCGGAAGACTGGAAAATGTCGCGGTTTTGGGTTCTTGACTGTCAAGACACCCGAGCTGGCTGATCAGTATATCGAGAAGTTTAATGGCCATCCTTTTGGGGATAGCTCTCTGAAGATTGAGCTGGCTCAGCCTCGTGCCAAAACTGAGATCGGTTCAGGCGGGGAAGCACCTGTTCCCAAAGAGCAACCCCAGCGTTCTGAAGCTTCGGCGACGGGCGCAGGTGCAGGCAAGAAGCGCAATCGTGGCCGGACTCAGTCCAGTCAAGGGCAAAGCAGTTCTTCCTCGCCCGCACCCTCCGGACCTGATCCTCGCTGGGCTAGCGATCTGCAACGCATCAAGGAGCAACTGCAGGCAGCTAACCTCTAGAACCTCACAACTTTGTGTTTCAAAGATTCAGATGCCCTGAAGAGCGGTCAAGCATCTGTTATGCTATGTGGGGTTGCTTGCAAGGGGGGGGGAATGGCAGCTTTACAAAAGTATATTTTTGAACTGTGCCAGAGATGGGGAAAAGCGATCTTGCCCTGCATCTGTGTATTCACCCTGCTCTTCTTGGGGGGATGCAACCCGCAGCAGTTCCTAAACCAGGCTCCTAGCGATTTTGAGGCCCAGGTCCTCCAGGTAATCCGTGATAACCCTGAAGTGCTTCTAGAATCGGTTCAGAATTATCAGCAACAACAGCAGCAGCAGCAAGAAGATCAGCAACAGCAAGCGGTGTCGCAGGTTGGTCAGCAGCTGCGCACTAACCCCGATCCGATCATCGGCAATTCGCCGCAACGGGGATCCAAGGACAAGCGCTTGGTGTTGCTTGAATTTTCAGATTTTCAATGTCCCTTCTGTGCACGCGCCCACACCACGGTGCAGCGGTTTATGGATGCCTATGGTCAGGATGTCACGCTTGTCTATAAGCACCTTCCCCTTTCCACCATTCATCCCCAGGCTTTACCTGCCGCAAAGGCTGCATGGGCTGCGTATCAGCAGGGTAAGTTCTGGGAATTTCACGATGCCCTCTTCACCAACCAGAAGCGTTTGGGCGATGAATTTTATCTGGAGACCGCTGAACGATTGCAGCTGGACATCAACCAGTTTAACCGTGATCGCAATAGCCGTGCTGCAGATGCTGCCATCACTGCTGATCTCCAGCTTGCAGAGCAACTAGGTCTGGGGGGAACCCCCTTCTTCTTGCTCAATGACATTCCTATCTCTGGAGCCCGTCCCCTACAGGACTTCGAGAATGCTCTGAGCGAGGCCAAACGGAAATTGGGTTAGGCCATCCCCTCTTTACCTAAATGTCTTTGGACGGTGAACTCACCGATTCAGTGATCACAGCACAGGACCCTGGGAAATACAGCCGTGAGAGACCTGATTATCTGAGGGGATGAGTGTATACCTGCCCCATCTGCCAAGACTCCTTTTTGTTTGCTGCTGATCCCTGTCCCACCTGTGTTGCTCGTCAGCAAAAGCAGCAACGGCGTCTGCGGGCCCGCGAACGTCGTGCCTCCTACGATCCTCTGGGTCAGATTGCCGCTGAGCAGTTCTGGCAACTCCTGCGCTGGTATCCCCGCTGTCCCTGCTGTGGCCGTCCCTGGGAACAGATCCAGGTCAGCATCCATCAAGATCACATCATTCCCCTCAGCCGCGGCGGCACTAATACAGTCGTCAACCTGCAGCCCCTCTGTCAGGACTGTAATCTCTGGAAGTCCGATCACCTGATTGCATTTGATCCCCAACGGCCAGGGGTTGCCACTGCCCTGCCTTCACGCTTGCATACCATCTTTGAGCAGGATCGACGCTGGCAGGCTCAAAAGCATATTCATGGGGAGGATCAACTTGCACTTTTTCCCCTCGTGACTCCAGAGTTTCCTGAACCCAGCTACCCAGAGGCCACGCCTTTGCAACTGGAGCAGTCCACGATTCAGCTCACCTGGGCCGCCATTGCTGTTGCCAGTGTTAGCTCCTAATCGCTAGCCACTATCTCTCCGGTCAGACCTAGCTGCGAGAGGGACTGCAGGGCCTCCTCGGCATTGCGACGTTGTCGATAGGTGCCCACCTGAATCACCGACCGCTCCTGCCATTCTTTCAGGAAGGCGTCCGGAGCAAAAGACTGAATTTGAGTCAGCTGACTCTCCCCTTGAGTAGCAGCAGTGATCACGATGTACACAGAGTCTGGGGCAGCAGGAGGAGAATTAGAAGCGTTATCCGTTGGGGTCGGGGTCGGCTCAGGGGTGGGGGCTGTTGAGGCGGGTTGTACCGTCAGGACGGGCTTTGTTCGGCTCAAATCTGCAGGAAAGAGCCCAGCTTCAAATCCCTGACTCGCAAGGCGCTGGATCTGGGGCTGAGCAGCTTCAGGATTCGCAAATCCCCCGACTCGAACCACCCGCAGATTGTCATACACCAGAGGAATAGCGTCAGGTATCAACTGCCGGATGGCATTGAGTTGGTCTCCAGTAGGATCAGCCACCAGCAGCCAAAACGCTTCTCCTGCGGAGGAGGTGGAGTTGCCATCGTCTGCGGAGGCAGGTGGGGGAGCCGAAGCTGGCGTGGTGGAGGTGCGAAAGCTGGGGTTGGGTATTGCCAGAGCCTGCCATCCTTGGGAGCTTAGCCAACCGGATTGGGCCTGAGCCTGACTTAACTGAGAGAAACTTCCCGTTTGTAATGCGGGCTGCTGCTGGTAGGTGGTGGTCACGGCGTTAGGAAAGAAGCGGCGAACCTGAGTCACCCATTGCGGATCGTTGTCAGGATTGATAACCAGCACCACATAGGGGCGATTCAGATTGACAAGATTTTCAGAGCCTGGAGGGGAAGCGGGGATAGGGGTCGACACGGGCGATGAAGCGGGAGGGGGGTCTGTCGAAGCTGGAGCTGACTCCTGCGTAGCAGTGGTTTCGACTACCACCACCTGTAGACCCAGTTGTTCTAACCTGGTTTTGCGATCCTGGGCATGGGTACGGTTGATAAATGTTCCCCCCAGGATATGCGGTCCGTCTGATCCCACCGCCAGGTAAGCATCTGGCACCACAGTCCTGACCTGATCCAGAGATTCAGGCGTTCCAGACTCAACCCAAACTTGATAGATCGGCAACGTCATCCCTGGCCGTCCCAGGAACAACCAGGCTATAGCCACTGTCCACCCAACTGAGGCCCGTGAATGACCCACGTTCAACAACCCACTGATCGGCGATGGCAAGAAAGTCCCATCAGTATCCTACTGAATTCTGTTCAGCAGCGCCCTTCCTCTCATGGCTACCCACCGAGCGCCTGAGTTAATTCCGAGCATCCGCAGGAACGCTAAAATGCCCAAGGTCTCGTTAACTTTTGAGGGGTTTGGGGAGCGATAAGTCCCGCACTGTACCTGAAAGGTGAGCATCGGGATACATGGGCTCCCCATATTGATTGAGGGGTTATGCCTCCGGCAGGCTCCGCCAACAATGCCCCGAAATTAATCCCCAACGTTTGCGCCGAAAGCTTTTTGCAATGGGCATTTCGAGGTACTATGGTATTGGTGTTGCGTCCCCTAGATTGAGAGTAAAAGCTAGGCGAAAGCCGTAATCTCCAAAGTTCTAGAAACCGCATTTGTACCTTAAAAACCGAAGTTATGAAGAATCATGAGGTTCGACCTAGATCAGTGGCGTGGGGCAGGAACACCTGATCGTGAGGTTGGGAAGCCCGCGCTGTACCCGTAGGGTGAGCTTCGGGAGGATGTCACATGAGTCCGAATCGCTGTATCCTTAATCCACCCTATTTGTTCCGCCAGCATGTACACCAGCATCTCTGAGTTTGACCGTTTAATTCAGTTCCTGCCTGTGGAAATTCGTCCTGAGGTGCAGATTGAGATTGGCACACCGGATCAGTCCCGGGTTGTTCAATCGTTGTGGCGCTTTCCCTGGCAAAAATATTCTCGCTTTGCAATTGATATTTCTCGTTGGCAACGCCTGAGCGCTGATCAGCAAAAGCTGATGTTTCTGCGAGAAGCCGTTATGGCAACTGAACTGGCCCTTGGGGACAACTGGTCTGCACTACTCCTCTATCCGGCTTTGATTGGGGCCGGGGCTATGGGGATCATTGTGGAACTGCAGCTGGGGGATAATCTGGGCATGGGGTTGGCCGCAGGACTGGCAGCATCAGCAGGCTTTCTGTTGCGAAGGGCTGAAAAAGGACAGAAATCTCAGATCATTGCCGATGAATTTGCAGTTCGCTATGCAGCCCAACATGGGTACAGCGTGCAGCAAGCAGCAGCTCTGCTTTTGAGTGCCATTCAACAGATTGCCATGCAGGAAGAGCGCACCAAAGAAGACTATGACACAACCATTCGTCGGCGCAACCTGGAGTTTTTAAGTCAACGTGGCTTTAACGCCTCGGGAAGCAGTGGAGGCAGTGGAGGTGCCCTGACCATCAATCCGAAATACCGTTCCAAGAGCAAACCTCAGGAGCGTTAATCCCCCTGACTTCCTTTTTCAGTCTCCTGCCGATCTGCAGTATCGTAAAAAATGGATTTTCAAGGGCAGGCTTAACCATGGCAACTGCAGTTGCAGACTTCACAGGGACCTGGCATCTGGATAATGAGGCCTCAGACTCTTTTGATGAGATCATGAAGGCAGAAGGGTTGAATATGATCGCCCGCAATTTTGCTGCCCGTCTCAAGGTTACGCAGGAAATTGTGCAGTCAGACTCGCACCTGACCATTACCGCCCGGACAAAGTGGGGTGCCCACACCACGGATGCTTCTCTGAATGGCGAGACCGAGATCAAGACCAATCGGCAAGGTAAAGAGTATCGAGCCTGCCATTATTGGGATCCAGATGGCACCACGCTGATTACAAAAGTGGAATCCACCCATCCTGATGGCAGGCCCATTGAAACGATCGTTCGTCGCTTCCTTGAAGATGGCAATGCCACCATGGTGCAACAGGTGGAGCTGCGCTACTCCACTGGCGAAATCTATTCTGCCCGGCGTATTTTTCGCAGAGGCTGAACCCGAGATCTATTCACCAGCCATAGCTGGAAACCATGTCATTTGTCTGCCATAAAGGGGTTGAGATCCATTTGGTGGTGGGGGACTCTGATCACCGTTCTTCCCAGGTCCAGGCTTGCGCCCAGAAGCTTTCCCAGGCACACCTAGAAATTCTGCCCCGCTGCAATCACACCCAATATTTTCTGGGAAGTTATCGCAGCCTGCCCAAGATACAGCAGTTCCTTTCCGCTCAGAAAGGACTACCCGAGACCCTGACACCTTCCTGGTTATCCCAGCTGGTTAAGCAAGCTCGACTTTTCTGACGGGGCGGTTCGAGTCCGTCTAGAATCTCTGAGATCAGGGATTAACTTTCTGGATCTTGAGGAAAAAGCGGATCCACAGTCCTCCAGCCTCAGGGTGGTTACAGGCGCACACCGTGCCTCCATGGGCTTCGACAATTTGCTTGACAATGGCCAACCCCAGCCCGGTGCCACCATCACTGCGGGCTCGAGCTGAGTCAGTACGATAAAACGGTTCGAACACAGACTCAAAAGCCTGCTCCGGTAATCCCGACCCATGATCATAAACCTCAACTGCAATGCGAGCCCCCTGAAACTGGATCCTCACATGCACTGGGTTCCCCACTTTTCCGTATTTAATGCTGTTATCAAACAAATTCAGCAACAGTCGGTATAATCGGCTCTCATCTCCCCATAGATCAGCCTCCGCCGGACCTTGATAATCCAGGGTTTGCTCTCGCAATCTCGCCTGAGGCTCCAGACTCTGCCAGGCATCCCTTAAGAGCGGAACCAGATCGACAGGCCGCATCTGCAGGGCTGCACTCGCCCCCAGGTTTAAACTACTCAACTCCAGCAGATCCTGCACCAGGCTACTGAGGCGGATGGTTTCGTTGAGGAGCCGATCGATCCAGGTGCGCATGGAGGGATCCACGCGGTTTTGTAGGGTTTCTGCAATCAGACGAATCGAAGTGAGGGGAGTTTTCAGTTCATGGGCTACATCAGAGGCCCAGCGATCCCGCTGTTGCTCCAGGGTTTTGGCCTCCACCCGATCTTCGAGAAATAGACCAATCTGGCCGTCCTGCAGCGCTACTGCCCACCCGCGGACAGGAATAGGTTTGGCCTCTCCGCCCGATGGATAAAACTGCCACTCCCGCATCTGAGGGGTACAGGGATCGCTAGATTGATGGGCCTGGTGCCGCATTTGCTCCACTAACTGATCCAGTTCATAAGAGCGCACCCACTCCAGCAACACTTTCACATTGGGCTGCCAGTGATCGATCTGTAAAAGCTGTTGGGCCGCCGGATTGCACACGACAACAACATTGTGCTCATCCACTTGCAAAAATCCCCAGGGCAGTTCACGAGCCAGAGTTTCCCAATCCTGAATCTGGGCAAGCAATTCCTGCATGTCCTGCTGTTGCTGACGCAGGTACTTCACCATCTGGCTAGCAAAGTGAGCCGGATCGGACGTAACCCGCTCAATACCAACAGTGGAACTGAGGCGCTCCAGCATCCGCATCGAAGTCTGCCGCGAGTTGCGACTGATCCAGAAATGAGCTCCCATTCCCGTGGTCAGTCCCAACAGAATGCCCCAGGCAAAGTTCATTTACTGCCCTTCTAGAAAGCGATCCCAGGCGATTAAGCATCGATCCGACAGGTTGTGCTCTAACCTTATCCCTGCCGCTATTCTGTCTCAGGGAAAGCGGCGAGTCCACAGGCCGCTTGTCAATCGCTTCTCAATCGAGACAGCGCTCACTTACCCGATCCAGGGCGGCGACATCATCCGCTGAAAGGCGCCAGCCCAGAGCTCCTGCATGGTCCTGGACGTGGCGAGCTTGTTTGGCTCCTGGGATCGGGATGGCTCCTTTACAGATCACCCAGTTCAGGGCCACCTGAGCGCAGGTTTTGCCACCATAGGCCTTGCCAACATCATGCAGCAAAGTCAACAGGGGCTGTAGCTTACGCAAACGGGGGGCAGCATTCCAGCCTCGCACCCCAGAAGGAGGTTGCTCGGGAGTGTATTTACCCGTTAATAGCCCCATTCCCAGGGGACTGTAAGCGATTAGACTTATCCCTTCTCGGCGACAGGTTGCCAGCACCTGATCCTGCTCCGGAGTCCGGTGAATCAGGCTGTACTGCACCTGGTTACTGGCCAGAGAAAGATCCCGTTCCCGCAGGAGAGCCGAGGCCCGTTGCATTTGGGCTGTACTAAAGTTGGACACTCCAACGGTCCGAGTCAACCCTGCCTCAACCCCATCCGCTAGCGCATTGATCCAGACCTCAATCGCCATAGGGGGAGCTGGCCAGTGAATTTGATAGAGATCCACCTGAGCCACGCCCAAACGGGCCAAACTTTCTCGCAGGGCTGTCAAGAGACTTTGCGATGACCACCGCCAGGGCCAGGGCATAAATTTGGTGGCCAGATTCGCAGACTGGGTAGACGGGAGCCATTGCCCGATCAGAGTTTCCGATCGCCCCTGACCATAGATCTCTGCCGTATCAAACAGGGTTATCCCCTTAGCCAGAGCGGTGTGGAAGGCCTGCTCCAGCTCCGTATCCGTATAATCGCTGCCATATCCCCAGAAAAGCTTGTCTCCCCAAGCCCAGGTGCCAATCCCCAGAGGACTGACCTGCAGATCGGTGGCTCCCAGGGGGATGCGATCTGGAATCACAGAAGCAGAGAGATCGGTCATCGGGTATCACCGCGTGTGAAGACTAAGACTCAACATCCGACGCTGCTGAGGCGAGCTGAGATTCGGGATCAGAAACAGAGCGACGACGAACCGCCGTTACCATGCCATCCGTCAGGAGGTGCGAGAGTAATCCCACAGGCCCAGCAAAGAGGCAGAGTAGCAGGGAATGGGAGGTCCATAGTCCTGTGCGCTGCCCTTCCAGATAGATCCAGCGGCCCACAAATAGATCCATCACCAGGAAGTGAACCCAGCCGGTGGCTGCTGCCTGTTCATCAGCAAAGAAGCGGGCAATATCCGCCAGGCGAGGGTTAGACATGGCCGCGGCTGCTTCCGGTGTCAGGGAAGTCAACAGCAAATAGATGTAGACGCAGGCCAGTCCGGCGTAGGGCCAGAAGGGCTGCAATAGTCGCCTGGTCACCCCCCAACGGGGAAAAAGGATCATCAGTCCCCAGAAAGGGAGAACAAACAGATTAGCAGCATCAAAAAGTTGCGCGGTATTCATGCCTGGATCCCTTTGTTTCTGAGATCAATCATTCATTATTCTTAACAGAAAACCGTCTGGACATCCAGTCATCACATGAGTCAGCACAGCCACAGCAAGGGTCGAGTAGGATGTGGGAGACCGACCTTCCCACTCAAGAGACGAGAGGTGGCTGCCCCTCCCCACCATGTTCCCCATAAAATTGAGTTACGCCAGACCTACCCCTGCCCCGGCTGCCACCAAGGACAATTGGGACTGATCACGCTGACAGAGGCATTGGGGTGCAATCACTGCCATCACATTTTTGCGGTGCTGCCCAATTATTTGCAAATCGAGCAGTTGGGGGTGCTGAATCTCTACCGTAGGATCTGGTACTGGGATGGCCAGCAGTGGATTCCTGACCAGGGCAACCCGCCCAAAGAATACCCGTACCGGCTCTGGGTTGGTTTAGGGTTATTGTTAGTCACAGTGGTTTTGTGGGTTTGGGTTCCTCCCAGCCGCATTCCTCTGCTGATCGTGGGGAGCATCCTTTTGCTTCGAGTGATCTGGATCTGGCGAGGGCAGGGGCGATAGGCACGAAGAAGGTACCTCTCGGAGGCAGTGGTGAACGACATTGACCTGAGTACAACCTTACGTCAGTTACGCCGGAGCCTACCGCAGTTAGCTCGCCTTCCCCGTGGGGTCAAAGATCGAGCGCTTCAGTCCATGTCAGGCCGTCTGCGGGAACAGGCAGATCAGATTCTGGAGGCCAACACCCTGGATCTGGAAAACTGCCGTAGTCAACAGATGCCCACCTGGGTTCTGGAAGGAATGAAGCTGACGCCAGAACGGCTTCTAAAAACCACCCACCAGATGAAGTCCCTGGCGTATTTGCCGGACCCAGTGGGACGGATTGACCAAAGCTGGCACACTGAACAGGGAACCATCGTCAACCGCTACCGTGTACCCCTGGGTTTGGTAGCCCTGGTCTATGAGATCTACCCTGAATTTGCCATCAGTGGGTTAAGCATGGCCGTCAAATCCGGCAATGGCATGGTGTTATCTTGCAATGTTGCTCTGCAAAATACCCATCTCGCTCTCGTCAATCTCCTCAGTGAAGCCGCTTATTCCGAAGGTTTACCAGAAGGTTCACTTCAGTCCTTCTCCGAGGCAGAAGCGATCCCATTTCAAGCTGGCATCTCCCCCACCTTACCCCTCCTGCAGCAGGCACGCTTTCTGGATCTGGTGATTCCCTGTGGCCGTCCCAGCTGGGTTGAGTCAGTTGCCGAATCTAGTGCGGTACCCGTCCTGCAAACCCGCCTCGGCTATGGGCATGTTTATATTGATCAGGGGGCGGGCTGGGATCCCGTACAAACCCTGTTGCTCCAGAGCCTCAGTCAAACCCTGTTAGAATCCACGGCTTTGCTCCAGCCCATTACTCTCTGGTGGTTGATCCATGAAGCCTGGGCGGAGTGCTATCTGGCAGATCTGATTACTGAACTCACCCATCGAGGTTGGTTGCTCCAGGTAGATCAGGCGATTCAGAGACAATTTCCCCAGCTTCCAGCCATTACTGAGCTGATTGATTCCGGAGCCCAGTCTCATCAGCGTCTGCAACTTACCCCCAGCTTGCCTGAGGCCATTACCTGGATCAATAAGAACGGGTTTCGCCACTCCGAAGCTATTTACTCGGACTCCCACACTGCGATTCAACGCTTTATTCAAGAGGTCGACGCGGCCACGATTTGCGTGAACAGTCCTCTGTTCTCCAACCCATCTGGCTTGGGCATTCCTGCATTGGAGGGGGGAGCAGGCTTGTCGCTGGGGACCTCCGTGCAGAAGCTGCATGCCCGCGGGCCCATTACCCTGGAGGCTCTCACCACGATTAAGTTTGTAGAAACGGGAATGCTCCCCTAACCCGATCTTGGTCGGGACAGTGCTTTTCTTGAGGGAATCAAGTCCCACTGGACCACCTCGGGGTAGACTTGCCCTCCTCTCTCAAGCAGGTGACAATAGTAAAGCTATAGGTTTTTTATCTACAGATCAGCGTGAACTCTGTTCGAACCGTATCTACCACAAAAGCAGTTTTTCAGACTGCCTACCCTCGTCCAATTGCTTCCGTTTACCGCCGTGTCGTGGAAGAGTTACTGGTGGAACTTCACCTGGTAACCGTCCAGTCCACCTTTGTCTATGATCCCTTTTTTGCTCTGGGATTTGTCACTATCTACGATGCATTGATGGAAGCCTATCAGTCGGAATCTCAGCGAGAGGCGATCTTTGCTGGCCTTTGCCGTGCGTTGCAGCTGAAGCCAGAGGTGCTGCGCCAAAATGCTTCCACTCTTTTGATCTGGTGAAATCTGGGGATCCCCACCAACGGTTGCAGTTGCTCCGGTTACAGCCAGAGGCCAGTGATGTGGGGGGGCTACGGGCCATGCTAGAACGGATCGGACAGTCCAAAACCTACACCTATAACCGCATGATGTTGGTGGGACTGTATACATGTTTTGAGGCCGTGGCTGCGTCCCTTTACGCCGATGCCGAAGCACGTGTAAATGCCTTTATTGAAACGGTGATCCAGCCTCTGAACCTGTCTAAGGAACGAGTCAAGAAAGATCTTGAGCTCTACCACAACAGTCTTGATCGGATGAAGCAGGCGCGTGCTGTGGTGGAAGAAATGGTGAAAGCGGCTCGGCGACAACAGGAACGGCGCAATTCCTCTGCAGCTGCGGTCAAAACAGAGGTCCCCTCCTCTGAGACTCCAGCCAACGATGCCGGAGAGTAGGAGAAGGCAGGTGCAGCTATGATCCCATCCGCAGCGCTTTGGGTGGTGATGACCACAGTCTCTAGCCAGGAAGAGGGACAGCAGCTAGCTCATCATCTCGTGGAAGAGCGGTTGGTGGCTTGCGCTCAGGTGTTGCCACCGATGCAGTCCATTTTCCGCTGGCAGGGTCAGGTCAGGGCTGAAACGGAAGCGTTGATCCTGCTCAAGCTCCCTGCTGAAGGGTATGCTCACCTGGAGAGGCGTCTTCGAGAACTGCATCCCTACCGTGAACCCGAGATCATTGCCCTAGAAGCAAGCCAGGTCAGCCCTAGCTATCTGCAATGGGCTAAAGAGCAAGCTGGGAGCCAAGATTAGGAGGCATTACAGATCCTCATCGGGGACTGCGTTTGGGGAGATCTTCGCCAGCAGCTCTTTGCGCTTCTGTTGATACTCACTTTCTGTGAGTAACCCCTGCTTACGCATCGACTCCAGTTGTTGCTCTGGATCAAGGGGCTTCTGCTTCTTAACAGTAGAAGTCCATTCTAGGCGGGCATCTTCAGGATTAAAGCGGCTGTCAAAATCCTGGTTATTCATGGATAGAACCCATAGACCTTCTGCTAGGCAGAGCACCCGCAGCAGATAACTGAGAAGCTTGAGGTACCAGGGAAAAGGCAGAAAGGGCAGGCCAAAGAGCCCAATCACAATAAAGACCCAGCCTGTGGTTTTCTGGCCCAGATAAAATCTCTGGAATCCCGGCAGCAGCACACCAGCCAGGCAGAGCAGGCCCAATGCAGGCTTCTCCTTGCGAGTAGAGATGAGATCCTCAGTCATTGCAGGGATCCTTAACCGAGAGAATACTGCTTCATTCTACCGAGCAGCATCTCCTTCATCCCCATGCCCTGTTCAGAATCACCGGCGGTTCCTGAGGGAAGGATCCCCCCCTTAAGAATTTCCTCAGACCTCAGCTCTCGGGTTCGATCGAGCTGAAGAGACCGTGCATCTTCAACTGTTCACAGTAAAACTCAGCATGTTCCTGAGGGACGACAATAACCACCGCCAGACCCTGGTTATGAGCTTCGAGCATGATGTCTGTGGCCTGGGAAGTCTGCATTCCCGGAATAGTGATCAGCAGGACCTGAACCACATGTTCCATGGAGTTAAAGTCGTCATTGTGCAACAAAACCCGATACATGGGAACATGCTTGCGGGCCGTCGACTTTTTAACGAGAGTTTCAGTGGCCATTTTGCCCCCTACTCTACACACAACTTAATGGTAACTGGGCAACATTTTACTGAATTCTGGGGATCTTTGCTGCCCACCCTCCGCTTTGTTTTCGCAGGAGGCACTCCATGACCCTGGTGGAAGGGATCACCCTGCTGGCGGGATTGATCATCATCATTCTGCTCATTACTTGGATCCTGCGGGTTGTTAAAACCACACTGGTCACCCTGGTTCTGGTGTTGCTGATCCTGGTGGTGCTGTTTATCCTGTTTGGGATTACCCCAGCAGGTGTAGGAGAATCTCTGCAACTTCTACCCCGCTACCTGCGGGAGTTCTGGCAGGTGATTCGCTTCCCCCGTTAATTGGGCATGAGGGTATGATTCAATTGATTCCCGTTGGCATAGAGCAGGGCTCGCTTGGGTCCATGAATAGGGTCTTCCACAATGATCGTCTGTTCCCGCTTCGCCCCCAGCGAAATGATGGCAATCGGCACCTGCATGATCTGGGCCAGGAATTTGAGATAGTTGGCGGCAGCAGGGGGCAGATCTTCGACAGAACGACAGTTTTCCGTGGAGGTCTTCCAGCCAGGCAGGGTCTCGTAAATAGGCTGGCAGCGGGCAAAAACACGGGCATCGCTGGGGAAGTGGTGAATCTCTTTCCCCTCACAGGTGTAGGCCACACAAACCTGGATCTCGTCCAGCTCGTCCAGGACATCCAGTTTGGTGATCGCCAGGCAATCCAGACCGTTGATGCGCACCGCATAGCGACCGATCACAGCGTCAAACCAGCCACAGCGTCGCCGTCGTCCAGTGGTGGTGCCAAACTCTGCCCCTTTGGCACTCAAGTAGTCACCGATTTTACAGAGCAGTTCCGTCGGAAATGGTCCTTCTCCCACGCGGGTAGTGTAGGCTTTGGCCACCCCGATCACCCGATCAATACAGGTGGGTCCCACCCCCGTGCCCACACAGGCTCCTCCCGCAATTGGATGAGAGGAGGTGACATAGGGATAGGTACCATAGTCGAGGTCCAGTAAGGTTCCCTGAGCCCCCTCAAACAAAATATTTTTACGGGCTGCCACCGCCTCCGTTAGCAGTAGTGCCACGTCTTTGACATAAGGACGCAGGCGCTCAGCGTACCCCAGATACTTCTCAATCACCTGCTCTGGATCCAGGAGCGGCAGGTTGTAGATCTTCTCCAACAGCACATTTTTATGAGCCACTGCCCAGGTGAGTCGTTCCCGCAGATCTTGAGGATGCAGCAAATCCACCATCCGGATCCCCATCCGTTCCGCTTTATCGGCATAGGTGGGACCAATCCCCCGACCCGTAGTGCCCAGTTTGTAGGCCCCGCGCCGTTCTTCCTCCGCCACATCGATCAGGCGGTGATAGGGCATGGTCACATGGGCTGTTTCGGCAATGGACAGATTCTCAGTGGAGATGCCCAGTGCCTGGAGTTGGTCCAGTTCCCCCAGCAACACTTCCGGATCAATTACGGTACCACTGGCGATCAAACATCGGGTTGTAGGGTAGAGGATGCCTGAGGGAATCAGGTGCAGCTTAAAGGTTTGTTCTCCCACGACTACCGTGTGACCGGCATTGACTCCCCCCTGATAACGGACGACCACATGGGCATTTTCGCTCAATAGGTCTGTGATCTTGCCTTTCCCCTCATCGCCCCACTGGGCGCCAATGACGACAACGTTTGCCAACGGTTTCTCCTACAGAAATTAAGCGGAATGATGATTACCCTTAAGCTTGGAGCTAAACAGAGCCTGAGAACTGCGGTCTTTTACCGACAGACAACGAGCTAGTGATGGTAACAAGCGGTTTCTAAAGAGTCAATATTCATGACAAAATCGTAAACACAGCAGGACTCAGTCAGGGCAGGCTTCCCATGCAGATCAGCCACTATCTCCACACCGCGATTTTGGTGACCGATCTCAGCCGTGCTGAAATCTTTTACGGTCAGGTGCTGGGGTTGTTCAGGGTGGAGCGTTCCCTCCGCTTTCCAGGAGCATGGTATCAGCTTGGCCCTGTGCAGATCCATTTGATTCAGGCGGAGAGTGTCCATCCCGAGTCACGTGGATCCGCAACGCTGGGGTCGCAATCCTCATCTTGCCCTGGGGGTTAGGGATCTGGAGGAGGCTCGGGCTCAGTTGGTGGCCCATAACTGTCCGATCCAGGCGAGTGCATCGGGACGATCAGCCCTTTTCACCCAGGATCCTGATGGCAATGTGATTGAACTGAGCCAGATCGAGGGCTAGGCGATTCCCAACCGTTCCAGGTGCAGGTGGGGTTCACAAAGGTTGGCCATGTCCTCAAACAGCCGCTCCCGATCCTCACTGTAGTGTCCCTCCAGAAGGGGAAGTGGATCCAGCCCCTTGTGCTGTCGCAGATGATTCAGCCAGAGGCGGCGGAAGCAGTGATTGTCAAAGAGACCGTGCAGGTAGCTGCCCCACACCCGCCCCTGTTCCTGAGGATCCCAGAAGCCCAGATTGGGCTCGGAAAAGAGGTTGAACTCAGCTCCCTTGACCTGTGAATCCCCCTGATGAATTTCATACCCTCGAACTCGGGTTGTCTGGGGCCAGTGGATCGTGGTTTCAATCTGCCGAGTGACTTTTCTGGGGCCCAGAGTGGTCTCGGCTGGCAGCAACCCCAATCCCATCAAGGTTCCCTGTTGCCCTTCCAACCCTTCGGGATCATGCACCGCAGTGCCCAGCATCTGCAATCCCCCACAAATGCCGACAATACTGCCCGGAAAGGACCGCAGCTGACCCGCCAGACCAGTGTTTTGAAGCACCTGTAGATCCGGCAGTGTGGACTTGGTCCCCGGCAGAATCACGGCATCCGGCCTTCCCAGGGGCTCACCTGGTTTGACATAGCGCAGTCGGACACTGGCTTCGTGCTCGCAACGGATCAAAATCGGTGAAATTAGCAATCCGGGGCAGGTGAACCACCGCAATCTCCAGATCTGCCGATCCGCTGGGACGAGGGGAATCCAGCAGGGACAAAGAATCCTCCTGAGGCAGTTGCAGATCGAGCCAGGGCAAGACTCCCACCACCGGAATACCAGTGTAGTCTTCCAGCCAATCCAGACCCGGTTGCAGCAGCTCCTGCAGACCCCGGAACTTATTGATGACAATCCCCTGCACCAGATCGCGTTCTGAGGGTAGCAACAGCTGGAGCGTTCCCACCACATGGGCCAGGGCCCCGCCCCGATCGATATCGGCCACCAGCCAGGTAGGGGACTGTAGGTAGGAGGCAACCCGCATGTTGGTCAGATCGCGGTGACGTAAATTCACTTCCGCCGGACTGCCTGCCCCTTCGCAGATCACCCAGTCATAGCTGGTGGTGAGATGATCCAGAGAACGGGTTACCGCCTGCCATCCCGGAGTGAAGACGGTTTTGTAATAGTCCTGAGCACGGTAAACTCCCACCGCTTGCCCCTGCAGGATCACCTGAGAGGTCATGTTCCCCTGGGGTTTGAGCAGGATCGGATTCATTTCCACCTGAGGCACCTGTCCAGCAGCCCAGGCTTGAACTGCCTGCGCATAGGCGATTTCTGCCCCCGTCTCAGTGACATAGGCATTCAAGGACATATTCTGAGCCTTAAAGGGAGACACACGGCAACCCCTGCGGGCCAGGATCCGGCAGAGCACCGTCACAAGGAGCGACTTGCCCACATGTGAGGACGTGCCCACGACCACCAGGGTCCTGGCTGTATCTCCCTGCAAAACAGGCTTGGATGCATTCAAGAGGACATCTTGCGGCGATGGCGACGTCCGGCAATGGCTTTGCGCTTCCGCTTTTCCTGGGCGGACTCAAAGTGGCGGTGATTCCTTAAATCGCGCAGGATACCAGCCTTGGAAACCTGACGCTTGAAGCGGCGCAGAGCAGATTCAATTCCTTCATTCTCACCCACGGTCACTTGAGTCATTCAGCTTGTCCTCGTCTAGCTTCAATGGATCTAGCAGCCTAGCTGGCAACTGATTTAAGATGTAACATTTGTTTGGCCTATTATAACGTGCTGATTCCAACAGCTAAAAGCCAAGGCAATGAATCAGTTTTTCGCCTTCCCCATGTAAGCTGAAGCGAGTCTCGTTAGCATCAACCCCAAGGTAGGCTCCCGAACGATCGGGTTCGTTTTATTCCAAAAGCAGCGCCAGTCATCAACATGCCAGAGGATGCAGACCTAATCTCCGACTCACCCTCAGATCCAGTCTCAGAGGTCGTGATCTGGTTAAAACAACAATATCAAATGGGTCAGCGCCTCTTTGAGGAACTCGATTTGCGGGGGGCACACCTGCGGGGCATCGATCTCCGGGGGGCAACCCTAGGAAATGCCAAATTGAGCTGGGCAGATCTGTGGGGAGCAGATTTGCAGGAGGTTAATCTCTGGGGAGCAGAACTGATCGGCACCACTTTAGGAGAAGCCAATCTCACTCAGGCCAATCTCTGGGGCGCCAATCTCTACAAAGCCAACCTCTGGGGTGTGGCGATGATCGAGACCAATCTTTGGGGGGCCAACCTGCAGAAAGCCAACTTGAGTTGGGCGCAGCTCTCGGGAGCGGATCTCCTCAATGCCAATCTGGTGGAGGCCAATCTGCGTTCCACCAACATGGAGGGACTGCATTTGCAGGAGGCGATCTGCCACCGCGCTTGTTACGATGACCACACTCGGTTTACTCGCGGATTTGATCCTCACAAGGCCGGAATGGTCCATGCCACAAGAGCTTCCCACCCTACCCTGTTTTCTCGTTGGGGTAGGCCCTCGCGCCAGCCATAGATCATCCCCTCATGCTTGACAAACATCAGCGAGTGTCAGCCTTACTGCGGGACTATGCTGCAGGTCAACGCTCCTTTCCTGAGGCGATTCTTAACGACTGTCCTCTGTTTCGGGTGCAACTTCCCTTTATCGAATTGGTCCAGGCCGATCTGAGCGCAGCCGATCTCAATCATGCCGACCTGAAGCGCAGCCAGCTTATGGGGGCGGATCTCAGCTTTGCCAATCTCACAGGTGCTCACCTGCGGGACGCAGACTTAAGCCGTGCCAATCTCAGTTTTGCCTGTCTGGCCTTTGCCAACCTGATTGGAGTGCTATTGCTGGAGGCCAACCTGGCCAAAGCCGATCTAACGGGAGCTGATTTGATTGCTGCCAATCTGACCCAAGCTCGTCTGGAGAGAGTTACGGCTCCTGGAGCCCACCTGACCGCTGCGTATTTGAAAGAGGCCTATCTGCGGGAGGCCAATTTTTCCCAGGCCAACCTGAGTCAGGCCAGTCTTTGCGATGCCGATCTGCGGGGGGCCAACCTCAGCCAGGCGATTCTGCGAGAGGCGGATCTAAGTGGGGCCTATCTGCGGGAGGTGAACTTGCGGGGAGCGGATCTCAGAGGGACTAACCTGCATCGGGCCAATGTCAAGGATACCTATTACGACCGCACCACCCGCTTCAGCCTGGGGTTCCAGCCCGCTCAACACCGCATGGTTATGATCAGTCGCGACGAGCGGTCCTGGGAGTGAAACCGTATTACTTCTCGGCGTCCTCGGGAGTCAGAAGCGGCAGATCTGAGGTAGCCTCATCCCCAGCAGGATCGGGTTCATCCAGCGTGGCGGAGGCCAGTTCATCCACCGAAAAATACTGATGAAACTTATGGGTAACCCGTAGCCAGTAGGCGCGACTGCCGGAAGGACGGTAGCGGGTGACAAATCCCTTCTCCACCAACTCTGCCACCTGCTGGTAGGCACTCCCCCCTCGCAGGTCCACCAGATCCGGTTGAGACAAAGGTCCCTTGAGAATGATCGTGGCCAGGGTTCGCATCGCTCCTACCCCGAGTTCAGGAGGCAGGATCTGATTGACCAGCGGTAAAAAGGGTTCTCGTAACTGCAGGGCAAACCCCTTCTCCACCGCCAGAACCTCCAGCGCTGAATCCCGATGGGCATAATCTTCGATCAATTCCAGCAGGGCCTCGTAAGCATGATCACGGCTGCACCCTGCCAGCTCGGCAATACTGGCCAGATCCAGAGGTTCCCCCTTGAGATAGAGCACCGCCTCGATCTGGTTTTTGAGGGCCAAAGAGGCGTGGGGACGATTCTGGGGAAAATGGTCAGAATCCAGTGACATAGGAGGGGTCATCAAGACAAAAACAGGGAAGCCAACAAAATTCTATTCATGCTACAGCACCCAGGCACTGACCAGCTTCTCAGCCGCGATCCCTGTCTGTTATTCCTGTAAAACTCTGCTTACTACTCTGGATCGTCTAGGCAGGGGAGGTCAGGACTGCAAGAATAGAGATTAACTTTACTAGATCTAGAGCGCCATGCCAGGTGTCAAGGACGCGGCAAACTGGGACCTTGCTTCCCTGATCGACCATACGCTATTGCTCCCCGCCAGCACGGTGACAGAGGTGGAGGCATGGTGTGAACAGGCGGAACGATTTCACTTTCTGCGGGTCTGTGTTAACCCCTGTCATGTCAAGCGAGCCGTGGAATGTCTTTACAACAGTCCTGTGGCAGTAACCACCGTGGTGGGCTTTCCATTGGGCACATCTCTGCCGGAGGTAAAGCTCTACGAGGCTCAGATGGCGGTGGAGCAGGGGGCTACCGAGCTGGACGTGAAGATCAACCTCACCTACTTAAAAGAGGCCAATGCCGATGCCCTGCACGCAGAAGTGGCCCAGATCGTGGCAGAGACAGGGGTTCCGGTGAAGGCGGTCCTGGAGACAGCCCTGCTGACGGATGCCGAAAAACAGCTGGCCGGAGAGATCTGCATGGATGCGGGTGCTGCTTTTCTGATGACCTCCACTGGCTGGACCGGGGGCGCAACAGCCGAGGATGTCCGGTTACTAGCGGAATTAACACGGGGGCGGATCGAGGTGAAGGCCTCGGGGGGGATCAAAACGGTGGACTGGGCGATCACCCTGCTAGAGGCGGGAGCAAGACGACTGGGCACCTCTTACGGGGTGGAGCTGATTCAGCAACTAGAGGCAGAACCGGATCAGGAACCATGACCACGTCACGTATGTATCGTCTGACGGGCATCAACCTGAAATCCTCACCGCTGGGGGAAGCCGATCGCTTGGTCACCATCCTGAGCAAAGAGGAAGGCCTGATCCGAGCCGTGGCACGGGGGGCTCGCAAGCACACCTCCCGACTGCGGGGGCGAATGGAACCCTTTGTGGTTAATGATCTGCTGATATCGCGGGGACGGCGGGCCAGTCAGGTGGATCCTCACCATTCCCTGCAGTGGATCTCCCAGGCGGAGACCGTACAGAGTTTTGCCAAGTTGGGGCGCAGCCTGGCCCGACTCACCGCCGCACAGTATTTGGGGGAAGTGGCTCTCCAACAGGCGCTGGCAGGGCATCCGCAGGAGGATCTATTTCTGTTGCTGCTGGAGCACCTGGAACGGATCGAGACAGCCGCTTCAGATCGGCAGATCCTTCCCCTACTCACCCAGGCTCTTTACCACCTGTTAGCTGTGGGTGGAATCGCACCGCAAGTGCATGCCTGTCATTACTGTCAGCACCCCTTAAGCGAAAATCTCCCCC